>JACRUD010000155.1 GCA_014304875.1 Vulcanimicrobiota bacterium | reverse complement strand
GATTCGCTCAAGATCGCGACGAAGGCTGGAGTGAAACTGCCGCCGCCCGCGCTGAAGGGCAAGGCTCTTGCCGCTGCCTTGGTCAAGGCGGGCGTGGCCTCGGACGGGACGTTTCAGACCGAATACTTGCTAGACAAAGCCGTTTCGCACAAGATCCACGTCCAGGTCATGAACGACATAGACAAGGCGCCTGGACTTGGAAAAAAGGCGGACCTGGACTATCACACCATCAGCAACCAGGCGCACTACGACCTGGCTCAGGCGTTGGGGATGAAGGACGTCAAGCTGGCGCCTTTGCACTAAACGACGCCGCGCGACGTCTGCGGCGAGGCACCCTTTTGCGGGTGCCTCGCGTCTAGGTGGTTGAAGATTCGATCGTGGTACCGGCGTCGCTGGCGAGCTCGTATCTGAGCAGCGGCAAAACCCGGCCGGAATCGGCAGAGATGATATCGCCGACTCGCTTGCACCCCAAGCGCAGGTAGAACGCTTCGGCGTTCGGATCGCTCTCGATAAAAAAGTGGGGATACGCCTCCAGGCCGGCGGTCGTCAGCGCGTGCGACCAGAGGAGCGTTCCTAGACCGCGCCGGACGTAGTCAGGGTCGACGAACATATCGGCCAAAAAAACATCACCGCCGATCTTGCGAAAACCATAGAAAGCGATCGGGGTCGAGCTCTTCTCCGCCAGAAATACGGGCCAACCTTCGATGTATTCGCCTGTTATGGCAAACGACGGACGTATCATCTCCATAAAAGCAGCATCATAGCCCCAGTAGGCCTTCGATCGCAGGGCAAGCCGGCTCAACGGGGCGCAATCGTCGGCTCGAGCTCGCCGCAGGCGCGCGATCACCCGGGTGCGGCGGTCGTTCACGGACTACAACCCCAATTCCATTTCTTCGGTCGGGCCGAAGCCGGCTTTCACGTACAGCGGTCGTCCCATGGGCGAGCTGCGTAGACGCGCGACGATGCAGCCGCGCGAGCGGGCCCAGTCCACAGTCATGAACGTGAGTTGCAGTGCGATTCCTTTTCTGCGCAACGCCGGTTTGACGTAGACGTTGCTGATGTAGGCGGATTGCTGCCCGAATATTTCGCTGCGATGATTTGCGAGCAGGTAGACGGTTGCCATGCCGATCGTGTCGGGGCCGGCTTGTGCGATGAAGAAGGCTGCCCGGTCGTCCTGCAAGCGCTCTCGATAAAAGCGGACGAAACGCTGCCGCCAGCCCGGATGCTTGGGGTCGATGTCGAATCCGTCGATCTCGTCGACCATGTCCGCTCGCAGCCCCAGGACCGTCGGCCAGTCCTGCTCGGCGATGTCGCGATAGAGGACGCCATCGACAATCTTGCCGCGCGGCAGTCCGGAAAACGCCGATTCGGTCCCGCTCATATCTCGCCGAAGGCTTTCCGTAAGGGAACGGATGGAACTTCGGCTGTTTGGGTGAACATCACCTCGCATGAAGCCGCTGCGACGGATGTGTGTGCATGGTGCTGTGTTCTTGCTGAGCGCAAGCTCCTGCGCAGCGGCGGCACGAGCCGATTGCCCTTTGCACCTGACCAAGTTCCAGCTAACGGAGTTCGGCACGGTCAAGGACGTCCAACACTATTCCGTTACCGCTCTAACGCAAGACAGCCGCCCCTACTCCATGCAGGTGCTGCTGACTGCCGCGGGCTCCGCGTCGGCTGTCCTCGTCGACGTGCCGCGCGCGACCCCAGCCAAGGCGGCCGATTCCTACGTCTCCCGAATCGATTTCCGCTGGCGCGGCCCGTCGATTCAGAGCGTCGCACCAAGGCGTTTGAACTTCGACGGCGCGGCTTTGCAATGCGATGCGGCCTCAACCAAGAGGGATGACCCGCAAGGCGAAGTCGGGTTGTCCCTCGAGCCCGACGTTCCTCTTCGGGGAGCGTCCTCCGTGGGAGCCGGGCCGCTTCCGGCTATAGTCGATGCCCATTTCCTCCGCAAAGTACAGCCGGCGTACCCAGCCACGGCGAAGTCAAGGGATGAAGAGGGAACGGTGGTCCTACTTGTGACGATAGGGCCGGACGCTGTTGTCAAAGATACCAAAGTCAGTGAATCATCGGGCTTTCCTGACCTGGATGACGCGGCGCGAGCAAGCAGCTTCGGAGCACCCTCCGTGGGCGGCAAGCCCTCGACCGAGACCTATAGGATAGTCTATACTTTTTCGCTCGACCCTGTGTCGCGAACCACGCCCGCTCCATCGTGCCGGCTAACGGTCATCGGCGTATCGTTCTTGGGTCGTACATCAGCCGGGTGGGGCTTTTACGGCGTCGCGCTCGGCTCTGACATCGACACCTTCGGTTCGGCCGATTTTGCTTTGGATATCGCCGGCGCCCCTAGTCCTCTATCGCTGCGATTGCCCAGCCTGCATTTAGATAAGGGTGACCACGGATACACGGGCCACGCAAAGTTTTTGTGGGCCGGCAATCCGATCGAACAATTGGCTTTGGCTGACACGATGTTGGCCGAATCGGACAAACCCGTCGCGTGCAAATTCAACTTGTACAACGTCATACCCGATCGGTCTGCGGCGGATGCTCCTTCGAGCGCCGGCGCACCCCAGGCTTCGCCAGGTAGTTCGAAGATCGTCTCGCCTGCCGTATTCACAAATCTGGTGCTGCCCGAGTATCCGCGGTCGCAAGCCAAAGCCCGCGCTTCATGCGACATTCGGGTCATCGTCGTCGTAGACTCGCGGGGGGAAACCGATGGCCGCCGATCCTATCGTGACGGGCAATGCCGAATTTGTCCGCGCGGCGGTTCGCGCCGCGCTTGCCAGCACCTACAGGCTTGACGCGGGCGCTGGGTCAGCGGCCCATGCCTACGAGATACACTATAGGTTTGTCGCCCCGTAGCTCCGCCAAGGTATGAATCCGTAGGCGGACGGATCTGAAGGTCCGTGGCTACATAGGCCGCCGCTCATGTCGGCCTTAGGCGCGGCTCCCATCGCCGGCCTCGTCTCAGGCTCGGACGCGTTGAGATCAGCGCGCCGTTATCTCGTATTGGATCGACGCGCTCGGCTGCGGCAGCCCGAACAATTCCGTGGGAAGGATCGCGTTACCGGCTTGCTGTGCCTGGGGGCCGCCGATGAACTGCAAACCGTAATCGTAGACGTGCTTGCCGAGCATGTTGACCGCCGCCAGGACGATGTGACCGGGGCCGACCTTAAAGCGCATGTCGCTGTTGACCATGACGTATCCGGGCAGGTTGTTGGGATTGTTCGCACTGCTGAAGTAGCCGATCAAATCGCCCGAGACGCCGCGCTGATCGTCCAAACGCAGACCGAACGAGCCCTTGTGCTGGGGCACGCCGAAGTACTGGCTGCCGATGATGAGCCCCGGCGACGTGGAATAGACCCTTTGGTCCACAAAGTCGGGCGTCGCGATCTGGATGTTATACGCGCCGTCGGCGGATAGCGTGCGGGTCAGCGGATACGAAAGGTCCGCCTCCACGCCTCGATACCGGGAGCGGCCCAGATTCTCCGTGACGGTCGCGATGACGTTGTCCGGCGTTATCGTTTGGCCGCACGGATTCCGCGGCCCGTTCAACTGCGCTAGGTAGCCCGGCGGCAGGTAGTTGGCTCCCAGCGTGCTGGCAGCCACCGCGGTCCCCAAAAGCTGGTTGTATAAAATCGTATCGTACACGTTGGCCTGTAGGGTAGCGCCGGCGGCGGACCGGTGACCGTACGAAAGCTCGATGTCGCGGCTCGTCTCCGGTAGAGCGGTCACGCTAGGGGCGTTGCCGATCTGCGCCTGTGCGGGTTGTCCGTTGGTCCCGCAGACGAAATTCACGGTCGCTATCGGGTTGAATGTCGAAGCCGTCACGAAAGCGCTGGGATACGTCTGGCCGCCCGAGGCGCTCAATCGGAAGACATCGTTAGACGTCGGGCGGTCCACCAGCGCGACGCGTGGGTCGAGATGCGAGCTGTGCGTGAGCGTCGAGTGCTTGATCCATAGGTTGCTGTCAACCGCAAACTTAGAACTGACCTGCCACTCGTCTTTGACGAAGATGTTGTTGTTCACGTAACTCGTATCGAACGGTGACGCGCTGATCGCACCGGTGGCAGGATCTTGCGAGAAAGAGTTGAGGTAGTCGTGCGCGGCCTGCGCGTAGTAGCCGATGCCCAGCGTGTGCTTGCGAACGAAGATCTGATCGGACACGGTCAGGCCGCGCACCGTTGAGAAGCCTTGCGACCACGCAGGCGGGATATTGAACTGGTAATTGCGGCCGGCGTTGAAATGGCTTTGAAAACCATCGACGACCACGAGGTTCTGTCCCATCCGTTTCGCGTAGCGGAGCTCGCCGTCGTTGATGCCGGTGTCGAGCCAAACCGGCCCGGAACCTTGCGGCCCTTGCTGCCCGGGACTTCCGGCGAACTGCTTCAGCAGCATGTCGTTGGCTCCGTTGCCGCTGCCGTCGTCCCAGGCGTGCATCGAGATGCCGGTCAGCGTCAGCGATGATGATGCGTCCGGGGTGAGCCGCAGCGATACGACGCCGCTGCGGCGGACCGTGGTTTGGTCCACGACGTAGAAACCACAGGTGGGCGTGCCCGGCGACGCGCATCCCAGAGCGTTCCCGTACGGCACGTTGAAGACGAAGCGGTGATCGATAGGACCATCGGTCGTGCTTTGTCCGTAGGCCACGGCGTAGCCCAGTTTGCCCTGCGTTCCCGTGCTTTGGAAGCCCAAAATTTTCTGGTTATACGTCCCCAGGCCGACGTTCAACGAGCTCTCCGGCTCAACGGTGGGCTCGATGGTCTGCAAATTGATGATGCCGCCGACCGCGTCGACCCCATAGAAGCCGACCGCTCCGGCGCCGTAGACCACCTGGCTAGACTTGAGACCGAAGATCGGCGTGTCCGAGTAGTTCATGCCGTAGCGGTCTTCGTTGCGGGCCAGATAGTGGCCGTTGATCAGCGCCAGCGTCTCGAGGTTACTGAAACCCCGCAGATTCAGCCCGACATCGTCGCCCGGGGTGGCGGTCGTGAACGAATTGACGCCGGGGAGATTCCGCAAGTAGTCGCTTATGCGCGTGATTCCCTGATCGCGGATCTGCTGCACTCCGACGTCTGTGTACACCTGCGGAGCGGTTTGCAGAACCGGCCGCGACGACACCCGTACTTGGCCGAGGACCTTTAGCGACGTGGGAGCGACGGTGAACGGCTGCACGACGACACGGCCTTCGCGCACGACGATGTCGCCGCTCGAGTTGGACGAGTAACCCGCCTTCGCGGCGTCGACGGAATACGTCCCCGGCGGCAGGTCTTTGAAATCGTAACGCCCGCTGCGATCCGTCGTCTGTTGGGCCGGGGCGGGTCCGGCAAGCGACACGACGACGCCGGCCACCGGACGTGCATCGACGGCCGAGGTGATGACGCCGCGGATCTCTCCGCCCCCCGCGGCTGCCGCGATATCGCAGGCGGCGATCATCGCGCAAAGGGCCATGAACGTCGTTCTCACATTTCTTGCAATCGCCATGACGTGGAACCAGCCTCTCCTCTTAGTCGAAGAACTTCATGCCGGCGCTCGTGCGCCAGGCCGTTTCGATCAGCGAATCCAGCATCGCAGCTCCCGCCGCCAGCCGCGTTGCGGTAAAGCGCACGCCTTCACGGTGGACGGATGACGCCCGATCGTGCAGCGAAAAAGCGCCGCGTTTCTTCAGTTCGTAGAACGGCCCTACCTGTGCGGCAGAAGAGGCGATATACGCTTGTATTTGGGCCAAGGGAACGCGCGCCAGGTTGCTGGAAGCGCCGACCAGCGGGGTCACCGCGGCGGCGTCGAGGTATTCGGCGACGAAGTCATCCTCGAATTCGGCGTGCGTATTTCTGGCCTGCGAGAACCCGTTCGGGTTGGGATACTTGCCCCAGCCGTTATAGTGAACGCTGACATGCAGCGGTTGGCTCGCGTCTCCGACAAAATGAGAAAAGATACCGATGTCGTGAATGGTGAGCGCTTCGCGGCGGCCCACTTCGGTGCGAGCCGCCGACCGAAACGAACCGGAGCGCAGACGTGCGTCGGCCACGGCCAAACGCCATAGCGCGAAATCGCTGCGCACTTGTTCGTACCCCTCCAAGACGGCGTATGGGACGAAGCCGAACTTATACGGGTTTTTACCGGCCCGCGACAGCGCCAGAATGAAAGCTTCGCGTGTCGCCGGGAGAGCGTCAAGGCGAACGATACCGCCGATGGTCTCATCGTCTCCGACATCGACGTAGTGGTCCGGCGGCCACTGCGCGTACCAAGCCCTTTCATCGGCTTCACCGATTTTGAGCCGATCCTCTTCGGCTTGCAGATAAACGATTTCGTCTTTTGCGGCCGGCGTCCGCACGAACGCGGGAAGATCGGCCGGCAAGTGCGCCACCGCGGCCTGGCCGATAATGGTGTGACCCTTGATTCCCCACGCCAAACCGGGGGACGATAGGAACACAGTGAGACAGCAAACGGAAAAAGCAACGATGCGCATGCGTACTCCTATCCCGAACAGGCCTGTCGGCTTCTTAGACCGGCGCCGCCTTGCGACGCATGATTTCGGCTTTCCGCCATTGTACAATAGTTCGAGCGGGACAGACAACAGTAGCGCCACGTCGCGATTCGGAATCGGATATTTGAAAAGTGTGATCGTCAGGGGTAATCCGGCCGCATCACGGTGACGACGTCAGCATGCGCGTAGCCACGATCTTTGGCATCGACATAAAGATCCATTTCGGTTGGATCTTTATCTTTGGGCTGGTCGCGTGGTCGCTGTCAAGCGATATCGGACCGTTGCAGCACGTGCGCGTCTCAGCCGGCGGCCGCGTGGCGCTTGCGCTTGTGACGGCGTTGCTTTTCTTTGCGAGCGTCGTGGCGCACGAGCTATCGCACTCGCTCGTGGCTAGGTCGCGCGGCATTCCGATCAAGGGCATCACGCTGTTCGTCTTCGGCGGAGTCTCGAGCTTGGGCGGGGAGCCGCAGACAGCTGCCGTCGAAGGTTGGGTCGCGCTGGTGGGGCCGTTGACCAGCTTCGCATTGGCCGCGGTGTTCTTCGCAATCGGGGCCGCGCTCGGCCTGAAGACGGCGTCGGGCGCCGCCTCCGGGTACCTGGCGCTGGCCAACGGAGCGCTGGGGGCTTTTAATTTACTGCCTGCGTATCCGCTCGACGGCGGGCGGTTATTCCACGCTCTAGCGTGGCGGCGCAGCGGCGACATTCTACAGGCGACCCGCAGCGCCGTCAGGGTGAGCCGAGTCGTCGCCATCGCGCTGATGGTGTACGGTGCCCTTCAGACTTTGGTCGTCGGATTCGGAGGCGGCTTGTGGTTGATCGTCATCGGATGGTTCTTGCTGGAGGCCGGCGCGGCGCAAGGCATCCAAGTTCAGCTAGCCAGCGCCATCCGCGGTCGCACCGCGAGCCACTTGATGACACCTCCTCCGCCGCCGATCCCAGCCAACGCGACCGTGGCGGCCGCCGTCGACGAGCTCATCAAGCGCGGGGCGCGCGCAGCCCCCGTCATGCTGGACTCAACGCTGTTGGGCATCGTGACCTTCTCCGATCTGGCCAAGCTGGGAGCGCAATCTCCGGGCGGCGCCTACGTCACTTCCATCATGACGCGCACGCAAGATTTGAAAGCGGCCGCGCCTGGCACGGGAGCGGACGAACTGCTTAAGATGCTCCTGGAGGGCAGCTATCATCAGATTCCGGTCATCGACGAGGTTGGGAATTTGGTCGGGTTCGTGACTCGTGAAGGTGTTTTGCGACGCTTTGCCGCGGACGTCCCAAGCCCGCAGGCCCGCTCCTTATAGCCGCGCGACAACAGGTTCTACCGATACGTTCATTGACAGATGCGTGAAGGCGGCATGACGGCCGCCCACGACCCGCAGATGCCGGCCCGACATATAAGACGAGGTAGATGCTAAGGTCAGGAAAGGTACGCGCGGTTTTCGCCATTTTGACCTTGGCGGTCTTGGCGATAGCGCTCGGGCTTGGCATCGAAGGACCTCGTTCCACGATCGCGCGCACGGCTCTTGGGATCTACCTTCGTTCGCGAGGACTGGATCTGCAAAAGGGACAGCTGCGCGTGGGAGCGCGCGAGCTGATGGCCCAGGGCGTCGTCATCAACGAAACCGACGGCCGAACGCTGTTGTCCGCACGGCGCATCCGAGTCGGTTACTCGATTCGCAATCGAAACTTCGCGATCGACAGAGCGGAGTTGGACCAGCCCGATCTTTTCCTGCGTCGCCAGCAAGACGGAACCTTTAATCTCACCAACCTTTTCGGAACAGGGGGCACCCCACAAACGGGCCCAGCGAAAGCTGGCCCGCCCATGCGCTTTTCGCTGAGCGTGCGCGACGGCCGCATCGATGTCAGCAATCCGACCTCGCCCGTCGCGATCGGGCGCGCTTTTTCGCTAACCCGCATCAACCTGAGCGCGCTGATCGATCAAGGCCGGCGCTCGCACGGCGAGATGAAAGCCACCCTCACCGCCGCCGGTACGAGTCGCCCTGTGAGCGGCGTTTTTTCGGAAAACGATGTGACGCGTTTTGCTCGCATTCGGGCTTCGGTCGCCCGGGCGCCGTTGGCGCCGGTCGTCGACCTGCTGGTGGCCACGCCGGCCTTTGCTGTTCAACGCGGAACCGGCGACATCGCCGTCCAGGCATACGCGCTCGCTTGGAACCCGTCATCGGGACCGGCCTGGCAGGTCAGCGCCGACATCGCCGTGCGCGATGGACGGATACGGGTCGTCCCGCTCGTGGTGCCCGTGCGCGATCTTGCCGGCGACCTACATTATAATGGCGGCTCTTTATCACTGGACGGCATGACCGGAACGGCGGCCGGCGTGCCGCTGGTCGCGCACGGCGCACTAGAGATTCTCCCTGCTCCACGCTTGGCGATCGCTGTGGATGGCAGCGGGCCTGCCTCAAAGATTCGTCGACTGCTGGCTTTTTCGCGCCTGCTTCCGTTGGAGGGCAGCTTGGCGGTTCACGCTCGGTTAGCGGGTCCGGCTTCTAATCCGCATGTGGCAGTCAACTTTTCATCTCCGCTGGGCGTCAGTTTCGGCCAAAGCCCAAGCGTGGCTTTGGATGGCTCGCTCTACTATCATCACGGGCACGTGACGTTGACGACCGCCCGGGCCCGGTACGCCGGGATCACCGTTTCGGGCAACGGCGATATCGCAGTCGGAGCAGGCGCCCCAAGCGGCGAGTTCATCGTCACTTCCACAGCCTCAGCAGCACGCATCCCGGGGCTTGCAAATATCGATCCCACCGGCGAAGTGGCGGTTCTCGGTACCTTGGTGGGACCGCTCGCCAAGCTGCATGGCCGGGGCTACGCGCAAAGCACGGGCGGCTCGACCGCCGTGCGCGCGGCGTTTGCCGGCGGACCCACGGCTTTCATCGTCAGTCCGCTGCTCGCGCAGTCGGGCGACGGAGAAATATTCGCGTGGGGCGGCCTGAACCGCACTGCCGACCCGCTAGTGTCCGGCACGGTTATAGCACGGCGATTCCGGCTGCATGTCGGCGCTGGCTCGACGGCCTTACCCGGCATCATGAATGCACCGCTGACCCTGCCGAACGTCGATGGAACGCTCGATGGCGCGCTCACCCTGAGAGGCACGAAAGATCTTCCGGCGGTCGGGATGAGCGTTCGGGCGCACGACCTCACGGTGGCCGGCACTCGGTTCGGTGATGCCCGGATCGAAGGCAACGGAACGCGCGGCCAGCTTCGCATCGCCCGCATTTCGGTGGCCGGAGGCGATGCGCGCATCGACGCCAGCGGGGTCGTCACCATGGCGTCGGCGGCCCAGCCTTACAGCGGTACCCTCAGCGGTACCGGGTCCGCGGATCTAGGCGCTTTCGTAAGCGGAGGACGAATCGGGGGGCGCGTCGCCGGACCGTTTACCGCGGCGTTTGGAAACGGCCAGTGGCTCGTGTCCGCTAACGCGCGCAGCACGGATGCCGTTGTGGCTGGCGTCCCGGTCCATTCGGTCGATGCGACCGTGGGCGGCGACGCCGCCGGCTTCCATCTTTATGCCGGCATTGCGAACTTCTCCGGTGGCCAAATCGCGGCGGCCGGCGATCTTCCTGGCCCTGGAAGCCGGGGCCTGACCGTGTTCGCGCATGACATCGACTCGGCCACGTTGCGCGCGGCCGGCGTGCCCCTGCAGCGCGGAACGATGGCAGCCTTGGGCACCGTTGCGGGGACGCAGGCCAACCCGAATGTCTCCATGGCGGCTAGTCTCGACGGCGGCGAAGTGGCCGGCCACGCTCTTGCCGGCGATTTTGACGGCAACTACGACGGCGGTAGGCTGGTAGCACGCGAGAGCCGCGTGGCGTTTTTGGGTGGTTCCATCGCGTTCGACGGAACTATCGCAGGCCTCCAATCGGGTCGGCCCATAAAGGCCGCCGCTGTCGCGGTCGACGCACGGACGAGCGGAGCGGATCTGGCAGCCTTGAGCAGTCAGTTCGCGCCCAAAAGCATTCCGCTCACCGGCAACGTCATAGCAGCCGTCCGCGTCGGCGGTACCATCGGCGCCCCTACCATGGCCGGTCGACTGGGATTAGACGCGGGTACGGTGCGTGGAGTTCCATTTACCGATTTCCACGCTGCGATGAGCGCAGGTGACGGAGCCGCAACCGTGAACCGCGGCGCGGTCAGGATCGGCGGGTCGGCGTTGAGGTTTGGCGGCAGCCTGACGCCGGGAGCGGTACGGCTACGGGTGGGCAGTCCGCACCTGGACCTATCCGACTTCAATAACTTCTTCGCAGGCAAAGATATCGTCGACGGCGTGGGCAGTACGCGTCTGGCTTTCAGCTCGACAACAAAGGGGACGACTGGAAACGGCTTCGTGCGGCTCAGCGGGGCTCAGTTCGAGGGTCTTCCGCTCGGGGAAGTCAACGCCGTTCTGTCGACGCGCGATCGTGCGATCGTGGCCGATGCGCGCCAAGCTGGCAATCTCGGATCTATCTCGATAACCGGCGATGTCGCCTTCGCGGCGCAGCGGGGGATCTGGCCGGCCTTCGACACGGCTCGTTACGACGCTCGCTCCAGCGCCCGCGATGTCGACCTCAGCATCCTTGCCCCAATTGTACATGCAGAAGCGGCGGGCATCGTCGGGCGGCTTTCCTTCAACGCTGCGGCGCACGGGAGTCCGCGGCGGCTGGTCGGAGACGGCGGCTTTGCGGTGCGCGACGGGCGCGTTAGAGATATTGCCATCCGCGACTTGAGCGGTCAGATACGCAGCGATGGTCACAGCATAGAGGTTCGTCGACTTACGGTCGCTGTCGATGCCGCGCAGATGCAGGCGCACGGCCGCTACGGACCGACAAGGAAAATAGACGCCCGCGCCAGCGTTCAGGCATCCGACTTAAGCGCTCTCGGTAAGGTTCTTAAATCGTCGCTCCCGCTCACGGGCAGCGCGAGCATGACGCTCCAAGCCGGCGGCACTTTGGACAAGCCGCGCGTGCGCGCGGTGTTGGACGCCTTTTCCGGCCTATTCGACGGCGTTGCATACGATAAGATAACGGCTGCGGCGGCCTATGCCCCCGGGCGGGTGGAGCTGAGCGACACAAGCGTTCAACTCGCCAAAGGGCGCGGCGGCTTGGTCCTGACCGGCTCCGTGCCGGTGCAGCTCAGTCCGTTCGGTATCGGTCCGGCGCGCCAACGAATCGGGTTGCAGTTGCGGGCCAGCGACGTCGACTTGTCCACGTTCAACCCGCTTCTAGGGCCGTCCGCCAATTTGGGAGGTAAGTTCAACGCGGTTGCCTCGGCGACGGGCAGCGCGGGAAGTCCCCGGCTTGCGGGTAGCGCGAGCTTGCGTAACGCTTCCGTCAATTCTCGCTTCGACACGATTCCGATCACGGGCATCAGCGCAGATGCCGAGTTCGTGCAAGATTCCATTACGCTCAAGCGCTTTCACGCGAGCACCGGCAAGGGCTCGCTGGAAGCTCGCGGCGCGGCGAAGCTGGTCCCGAGCCGCGATAGCGCGGGCGTGCGCTACTCGGCTCAGGTCGCATTTCATGACGCGAGAGCCGACGTGCCGGGATATTTCAACGGCACGCTTAACGGCGGGTTGCGCCTGGCGCAGGATGCGCAGGCGTCATCGCTGACGGGAACAGTCGCCATGTCGGACACGGAGGTACCATTTGCGTCTATCCTCGCACTCGCGACGGGACGCAAGGACGGACCGAGCGCGCCTCCGCCGATCGTCCCAGGCGTGCCGAAGCTTCAGAAGGGGCACACGATCGTCTACGGCGGTGCGCTTTACGGCAACGAAGCTCAGGTTGTCAAGGCGACTCCCCCGCCCGAGGGCTCGGCGTCAAAGCGCGCGGCCCCACCGATCGAACTCGACGTCATCGCCCAGGCCAATAAGAACGTGCGGGTAACCGGCATCGTCGACGTGACCACTGTCGGAAGCGTGGCCGTGGTGGGAACGGCAAGCGCGCCGGAACTGGCCGGCGTCTTCAATTCGGTGCGGGGACGCGTCGGTGCGTTCGGAGCTAACTTTCAGCTACGCCGCGGCTCGGTGACGTTCGATCCGGCTGAGGGCTTGCTGCCCACCATCGATGCGCAAGGAATAACGTACGCCTCGGGCACGAGCATCACGGTGACCGTAACCGGCCGAGTGGATCATCTAAATACGGATCTGGAATCGGAACCGCCGCTGCCTCGCGACCAGATTATCGGGTTGCTGCTGCACATTCCGCAGCTCAATCAGGCGCTCAGCGGCGGCATCGGGAGCGCTTCGTCACAAACGGGCTATGGGCAGGTGGCGCAAAATCTGCTCAACGCGCAGCTTTCGAGCCAGTTGCTGGCGCCGCTCACCAGCGCGCTCGCCCAGTCGCTCGATATCTCTGAGATCAACATAACGTTCGACGCTCAAGGACAGCCCAATCTGGAACTGCGCAAACAGTTCGGCGCTCGCACCTATGCGATCTATTCCAATACGTTCGCCGTGCCGTACTCCCAAAGCGTCGGATTCGCGTACGAGTTGAGCGACGTGCTCGCCATCGAATTCTTGCAGAACGAAACGGCGTTCAATACGCCGCGGATCGGCAACCTTCCGACCGCAACCATCAACATCCGCTACAGCTTCCGCTAGATTAGCGGGCGTCCGCCCTGCCGGTTGCAGGTATGTAGACACGGATCTTCAGGTCCGCCGCGGGCTCGACCGCCTCGGCGGAGGCCGCGGGGCTTGGCCGACGCGGCGGCGAAAAACATTCTATCTCATGGCTCTCGCGTCGTTCGATCCGCTCATCGCTCGCTGGTTCGCCGGTAAATTCGCCGCCGCAACCGAACCGCAGGTACTTGGCTGGCCGCAAATCCGCTCCGGCCGGGACGTGCTGATCGCCGCTCCGACAGGCTCCGGGAAGACGCTGGCCGCGTTTTTGTTGTGCCTGGACGAGTTGGTTCGCAAAGCGGCCCAAGGCAATCTCGCAGAGAGCACGCGGACGCTTTACGTCTCGCCCCTCAAAGCTCTGACCAACGATGTCAGAAAGAACCTTGAGGCTCCGCTCGCCGAATTACGGAATCTGGCGCAGGCTGAGGGCGCTGCGCTCGCGCCCATTCGCGTCGGTTTGCGCACGGGCGATACGTCGCCGGCGCAGCGCCGCGAGATGCTGACGCGGCCTCCGCATATCTTGGTCACGACGCCGGAATCGCTCTACCTCCTGCTGACCGCTGAAAAATCCCGCCACATGCTCGGCGCCGTGTCGACGGTGATCGTCGACGAAATCCATGCCCTGGCTGACGACAAAAGAGGCTCGCACCTGTCGCTATCGCTGGCGCGCTTGGACCATCTCATCGCCCAGAGCGGCAACCCAAAGCCGCAGCGGATCGGGCTGTCGGCGACCGTTAATCCCGTCGATGAAGTCGCGCGTTTCTTGAGCTCCGACGCGAGGATCGTCGACGTGGGCCGCCGCCGGGAGATGGGCTTGGCAGTACAAGTGCCGGACGGCGAGCTCGGGGCCATCGCAAGCAAAGAGTTGTGGGACGATATTTACGGGCGGCTCGCGCGCCTTATCGAGGCGCATCGCACGACGCTCATCTTCGTGAATACGCGGCGGCTTTCCGAACGGGTGGCGCATGCGCTGAGCGAGCGGCTGGGACCCGGCGTGGTGCTGCCGCACCACGGGAGTTTGTCACGAGAGCTGCGTCTCGATGCAGAGCGCAAGCTGAAAGATGGCGCTCTGCGCGGTATGGTGGCGACGGCCTCGCTCGAACTCGGTATAGACATCGGCTCCATCGATCTCGTCGTCCAAGTGGGCTCCCCGCGCGCGATTGCGACCGCAGTGCAGCGCATCGGCCGGTCAGGCCATTGGGTCGGCGCCAAACCCGAAGGAGTTTTGTTTCCGGCCACTCGCGACGAACTCATCGAGTGCGCGGCTCTCGTGAGGGCGGTCCGTCGAGCCGAGATGGATCGACTTTCCATTCCCAGAGCTCCGCTCGATATTCTAGCCCAGCAAATCGTCGCAGCCTGCGCCGTTGAGGAGTGGAAGGAAGATGATCTGTACGCGACTTTTAGTGGGACGTATTCGTACGGCTCGCTGAGCCGGCGAGATTTCGACGGTGTGGTCGAGATGCTGTCGGATGGGATCGCCGTCTCGCGCGGTCGCAGCGGTGCCTTGCTGCATCGCGATCGGGTCAACGGCCGCATTCGCTCGCGGCGCGGCGGCCGGCTGGCGGCCATAACCTGCGGCGGCGCCATTCCGGATAACGCCGCGTACGCTGTCGTTGTAGAACCTGAAGGGGCGATCATCGGCTCGCTCGACGAAGACTTCGCGGTCGAGAGCATGGCGGGCGACATCTTCTTGCTCGGCATCAATTCGTGGAGGGTACGGCGGGTGGAGCCGGGCCGCATCCGAGTGGAAGATGCCCACGGCGCTGCCCCCTCCGTGCCATTTTGGAATGGCGAAGGTCCTGGCCGGACGCTCGAACTGTCGCATGGCGTTGCAGACCTGCGCGAAGAGATCGAACGCATCGCACGATCGTCGGGGCTCCCGGCGGCCGAGGAGTTCCTTATCGAACAGTGCGGCCTGGACCGGACCGGTGCCGAACAGGCGACGGCTTACGTCGTCGCGGGGACGAACATGCTCGGGACGCTGCCATCGAGCCGGATGGTGGTCGCGGAGCGTTTTTTCGACGAGGCGGGCGGCATGCAACTCGTCCTACATGCACCGCTGGGGGCCCGCATCAACCGCGCCTGGGGTCTCGCGTTGCGCAAGAGATTCTGCCGATCGTTCAACGTGGAACTGCAGGCGGCGGCAACCGACGACGGCATCGTCATCTCGCTGAGCGAACAGCACGCGTTCCCGCTCGCCATCATCTTCGAATTCCTCAAGGAAGCCACCGTCGAAGGGGTCCTGACGCACGCCTTGCTTGCCTCGCCGATGTTCGCCGCGCGCTGGCGCTGGAATGCTTCGCGCTCGCTTGCGATTCTGCGGTTTCGGGGAGGCCGCAAGGTCGCCGCACCGATCATGCGCATGAAAGCCGACGATCTGATGGCCGGCGTTTTTCCGGATCAGGCTGCGTGCCCGGAAAACCTGAGCGGTGAGATCCGCATACCGGATCATCCGCTCGTCAATCAGACGATTGCCGATTGCCTGCACGAAGCGATGGACCTGGATGGCCTCAAAGCGGTTCTGCGGGGCATCGAATGCGGCGAGATCCAAACGACCGCCATCGATACCGCGGAGCCTTCCCCATTCGCCCACGAGATTCTCAACGCTCACCCCTATGCCTATCTCGATGACGCGCCGCTCGAGGAACGCCGATCGCTTGCCGTTCAACTGCGCCGAACCTTGCCCGCCGACGTCGCCCTTCGCGACGGTGCGTTCGATGGCCACGTCGTCGCGCAGGTGAGCGAAGAATCGTGGCCGGTCGTGCGCGATGCAGACGAGCTACACGACGCGTTGCTTACCCTGATCGTGTTGCCTCCGGTGCCTTCTTGGACGGAGTACTTCGAACGGTTACGATCGCTCGGACGCGCAACGCTTCTGAGCGCGGCAAGCGCGACGTTTTGGGTGGCGGCCGAGCGTTTGGAGATCGCACTCGTCGCGTATCCGTCGGCCGTTCTGCATCCGGCCATTTCAGCCGTCCCGTCGCCGCGCGGCGCGCCGGCCGAGACGGACGCCGCCGCCACGGAGATCGTGCGCGGATGGCTCGAAAGCGGCGGCCCCGTGACGGCGGCGGAGTTGGCGCAACGCTTTTGCTTGCCGCAGTCCACGATCGACGCGGCGCTGTTGCGGATCGAGACGGACGGCCAAGTCCTGCGGGGAAGCTTTACGGGAAAAAGCCCCGTCGAATGGTGCAATCGACGGGTGCTGGCCCGCATCCACCGGCTGACGTTAGGGCGGTTGCGGCGGGAGATCGAACCGGTCAGCTCCGCTCAGTTCGTCCGCTTCTTAGGTCGCTGGCAACATGTGACGCCCGGCACGCGGTTGCATGGAGTCGACGGCACGCTTCAAGTGCTGCGCCAGATGGAAGGGTACGAGATACCGGCTGCCGCCTGGGAGGGTCAGGTCTTACCGGCACGGGTTTCGCGTTATCGCCCCGAGTACTTGGACCAGCTGTGCCGCTCCGGCGAGGTGATGTGGGGCCGGCTTTCGCCGCACCCCGCTTTTGTCGATGGAGCTCAGCCGCTCTCGCGGCGCGTGAGGCCGACGCGCGCCGCGCCGATTGCGATCTTCATGCGCGAGCACGCCGACGTGCTGGCCGGCATGGCGCCCGACGCAAGTCCTGCGCTCTCCGCTTCGGCGCGCGCCATCCTGGAAGAACTACGCGCGCGCGGAGCATTGTTTTTCCCGGATATCCTGCGCGTCTGCGGCCGTCTGCCGAGCGAAGCCGAAGATGCGCTGTGGGAGCTCGTGGCTGCAGGTCTCGTGACCGCGGATGGGTTCGATAATCTGCGCTCGCTGGTGAGCGCGAAACGTCGGTTAGGCGTCGGCTGGCGGAACAGACGCGCTCGGCCGCGCAACGCCCCCGGCCGCTGGGCTTTGTTGCGTCACGCGCAAACAGTCTCGCCGGATGCTGAATTTTTCGCGCGGCGATTGCTGGCACGCTGGGGCGTCGTGTTTCGGGACCTGCTGACGCGCGAGACCTTAATCCCTCCGTGGCGTGAACTCCTCACGGCGCTGCGTCGTCTAGAGGACCGCGGGGAAATCCGGGGCGGCCGATTCGTGTCGGGGTTCGTCGGCGAGCAATTTTGCCTTCCCGAAGCGCTCGATCTACTGCGCGCACTGCGTCGCGGGGCGGACGCACTTTCAGCGCCGCAAGACGAGCCGCTCAGCGTCAACAGCGCCGACCCGCTGAACTTGGTCGGAATTATTTTACCCGGCCAGCGGATCAGCCCGTCCGCGGGCAGCGTCGTCCGCATCCCGCTTCCTAGCGCACCCGTTGTGGCAGAGCGCCGCGAGGCAATAGCCATCGGTTAGAGCCGCCCACACCGCTCGCCCGTTCGCCCAGTTATGGCAAATAAGCCCATCATAGGGCGTCCGCGAAGGATTCCACGCCTTTGCAATCCGATAGCGGCACCCTTAGGGTTCCATCCATATCGCTTCCAGCCGTTTCGAAAGGACCGTTCATGCGTCCGTCCAGTTTCCGCGTGCTTCCTATCACGGCGCTGTTGCTGTTGCTGCCGCTGCAACTTGCGGCAGCCCCGAAAGTCCAAGAACCGCGCACGCCTGCTCAGAGCCCCAAACCGGCGCAGCCTTTCGAGCGGCTGCAATGGCGTTCGATCGGACCCGCGTTGTCCGGCGGCCGCGTTTCAGCGGTGGCGGGCACCGACGCCGACCCTGAGTTGTACTACATCGGTGCGGCAGGAGGCGGAGTGTTCAAGACCGCCGACGGCGGGAACAGCTGGCAGGCCGTGTTCGAAAAGCAGCCGGTGGCGGCAATCGGAGCGATCGCGATCGACTCCAGAGACGAGAACGATGTTTGGGTCGGAACTGGCGAAGCCAACCCGCGTAACGACGTTTCCTACGGGGACGGTGTTTGGCAGACGACCGACGGAGGCAAGAAATGGCAGCACCGCGGACTCGAAGGAACGTCGCAGATTTCGAAGATCCTGATCGATCCCCGCGACCGCAAGGTCGTGCTCGTCGGCGCGTTGGGAAGCCCATTCAAAGACAGCTCGGAGAGAGGCGTCTATCGCAGCGCCGATGGCGGGCGTACGTGGCAAAAGACCCTTTACGTCGGTCCGCAAAGCGGCGTTTCCGACATGGCGTGGGATCCGGCCCATCCAGACGTGGTGTATGCCGGCATCTGGCAGTACCGGCGCATTCCATGGAATTTGAGCAGCGGCGGACCGGCTGACGGATTGTATAAATCCGGCGACGGCGGACGCAGTTGGAAGAAGCTTACAGGCCACGGACTGCCACCGGGGCTCGTGGGCCGCATCGGAATAGCGGTCGCTTCATCGAAACCGAAGCGAGTGTACGCCGCCATCCAGTCTCGGCACGGCGTTTTGTGGCGCTCGGACGACGGCGGTGATACGTGGCGCCTCATGACATCGGATACGATCGTCACCCAGCGCCCGTTCTACTTCAGCCACATCTACGTCGATCCGAAAAATGCAGACCACGTGTTTAGTTTGGCGCTGTTCTTGGCGCAAAGCAAGGATGGCGGCAAGACGTTCAAAGCCATTCACAATGCGCCCCACGGCGACATGCACGTTATGTGGATCGCCTCCGGCGGCAAGCGCATGGCCCTGGGAAATGATGGCGGAATCGACTTTTCCCACGACGGCGGTCAATCGTGGTTTTGGGATCTCAACGTCGCCGTCGGGCAGATCTACCATCTCGGATACGACACGCAGATCCCGTACAACGTGTGCGGCGGCTTGCAGGACAACAGCGGCTTCTGCGGTCCCTCGAACAGCCTCGACCCGGCCGGCATCCATAACCGCAACTGGTTCTTGGTCAACGGAGGCGACGGCGAGTGGATTTGGCCCGACCCGCTCGACGCTCACTTGATCTGGAACGATACCGAGAATGGTTCGCTCGCCATATACGATACGCGCACTCAAGAGGACGTCGATATCTCGCCGTACCCGCGCGACACCAATGGCATCGCGATCGCCGACTTGCCCTATCGCTTTAACTGGGACTCTCCGCTTGCTTTTTCGCCGCAAGACCCGCACGTGGCCTATTTCGGCGGCAACGTCGTCTTCTCGACACGCGATCGCGGTCAGCACTGGACCGTCATCAGCCCCGATCTGACGCTCAACGACAAGTCGCATCAACAGGTCTCCGGCGGTCCCATCACGCTCGACGTTTCCGGGGCCGAGTTCTCAGACACGATTTTGGATATCGCTCCGTCGCTCAAAGAGCCCGGTCTCATCTGGGTCGGGACGGACGACGGTCTCGTACAGTTGACGCGCGACGGCGGGGTCCACTGGAAGAACGTCACCATGTCCGGCGTGCCTCCCGACGGCCGAGTCGAAGCGGTCGAGCCGTCGCCGCACTCGGCCGCTATGGCTTTTGCGGTGGTCGACCGCCATCGCTCGGGGGACCGCGCGCCCTATCTATTCGAGACCGACGACTACGGTGGGACGTGGCGCTCCATCGCTTCAAATCTGCCGCGCGATCAGTTCGTGCGTGTCGTGCGCCAAGATCCCCGCAACCCAAACTTGCTGTATGCCGGTCTGGAGGAGAGCATGTGGGCCTCGTTCGACGGCGGAGCTCGCTGGCAGAGATTGCAGCTCAATCTGCCGACTGCGTCGGTTCGCGACCTGCGCGTCCATCCGCAGGCCAACGACCTGATCGCGGCCACGCACGGCCGGTCGCTATGGATTCTGGACGATCTGACTCCGCTGCAACAGCTCGACGCGGCCAAGAGCGCCGGCACGTACCTATTTCCCCCGCGAACGGCCTACCGTTTCGTCCAATGGTCGCCGCAAGAGGGTGATCCGACGAGCTGGTCCGGCGACAATCCTGACTACGGCGCGCTGCTGAGCTACTATCAATCGAAGAAGTCGGACGGCGCCCCGACCATCGACATCATCGACGCCGCGGGCCGGGTGGTGCGCCACCTCGCCGGAACGCATGAGGTCCATGACAAGCCCAAACCTTACGTTCCCAACGACGCGGGCATAAGCCGAATCGCGTGGGACTTGGCAGAAGACCCCCCGGTGAAATGGAACGGCGCGGCCAAATGGAATCGCGGGCCGGATGACGGTGCGGAAGCAGTTCCAGGAACGTACACCGTGCGCTTGCACAGCAACGGGCAGACGCTGGATCGAACGCTCGAGGTCAAGGCCGACCCTCACCTCAACTGGACGCAAGCCCAGGCGATCGAACGCCATGACTTCATCGCCTCTCAATTGGGGCAGTTGTCTCGCATCGATGAGGCGCTAAACCGTATCGATGCCATCCAAAGGGACTTACCCGGAAAGATCGTCCGGTTGCGCAAAGCCGGCGCGTCGACCGCGGCTCTGGCGATCGCGCAGTCGCTCCAGCGTGAAGCCGCCTCGCTGAAGTCAACGCTCACGTCCGATCCCAAAAACGAAGAAGATTCCATCACCATGGCGGACAAATTGCGCGAGCGTCTCGAAGGAATCGCGTTCGGACTGGGCTCGTCGTTCTCGCCGCCGTCGGCTGCGCTCAAGCAGCAAGCCGACGAAGTGCGAGCGCAGTTCGATGCCGCTATGGCGTCCTACAACCGGCTGAAAGGCGACCTCGCAACGCTCGATGCGGCGTTGAGCGCGACGAGCGTGTCGCCGCTACGCTGACGCGCAACGCGGCGGCGGCGAGCTTCTCAGTCGATTCTGCTGTCGGATGCCAAAGCCGGCGCGGGCGCTGGAAAAAACGTGCGCTCGGACGCCCATTGCAAGCCGACGATGGCTGCCCCGACGAATAGCGGAGCGTACTCGGTGACGCGGGCCGCGATCGACGCCTCTCCGGCGTACCCCAATATCCCGAAGGCGATCCAGCACAGCAAGCCGATCATGAGCGCCCGCAGTCTGCCGCTTAGGACGTCGGGGATCAGCGGCAGCAGAGCCGCGAAAACCGTGACGTACCAGGGATAGACGCTCGGCGCGAGCAGCAAGTACGCGAGGACGAGCATCACGACGCTGACGACAAGATCCGCGCCTCGCGACCGCGCGTAAAACGCCGCGGCGACGCACAAGCCGAAAAGCGCTTCGGAACCACGCGTCCCGAGCACTAAATGCAGCGTGTCGTTTTGATGGTATTGGGCCACGAATGTTGACAGGAACCCGAAGATATCGGGATTCCATAACGCAAAGGGCAGGTACGCCAACACGACGACTGCCAGGCAGGTGCACGCGAACCCCCAAGATTTCCTCGGAAAAAACGCCGGAATGAGCGCCAACGGATAGAGCTTCACGAGGACCGCGCCCGCTAGCGCGAGCGCCGAACCGATTCGACCGCCGCGATCGTGAAGGAAGATCGCAACCACAAGCGCGGCAACGCACCAGGCCTCCTCATGGCCGCTCCATGCGAATTCCATGATGACGAGCGGACTCCACCCGTAGAGCGCCGCGCGACCGGCGGGAATCCCACGGCGGCGCAGCGCGGCGATCAGCACCCAAAGCGCCGTCAAATCTCCGATCTCCACCAATGTTTTGATGCCTAAAAGCCCGGCGTCGTCGAGTCTGTCGGCCAGCGCAAACAGCGCGAGGTCCAACGGCGGGTAGATGGACGACGCCCAATGCCAGTCGACGTACTGATAGAGCCAACCGAGCCGGAGCCAGTGCATCACGGGGCTGTTCGGCGCTATGACGTAGGGATTGAACCCGTGAAGCAATGCCCGACCATCCCACAAGTAGCGGTACGCATCAGAAGAGAGGAAGGGCTGCTTGAGCACAAAGGGTGCGCGAGCAAGTACGGCGACCACCACCAGCAGGACGACTGCTCCGCGATCGTCCCTGCGCCATAAGAGAGCGATGCCCACCAAGGCCGACAGTGAAAGGACGATGTAGGCGCCGATCGCGGCGCTCGGCTGGTTCGCAGGGGACGGAATCGACGCCAAAGCAGCCGCCGCAAACACAAGGCAAGCGCCCGCCAGGCACGGCCAGGCAAATCGTCGTAACGGCTGACGGTTCAAGCAGTCAACAATATGGACAATAAGCCGGCAAAACCTTCGCTCATAGCGGTAAATGTCAAGTCGGTGGTATTGCTGCCGCCGCTCCCGATACGACCACCGCTTTTCGCCGCGAGGACTATCGGACGTTATCCCCTTGCTTGTCCGCAGGCTCGCAAACAGGTATCCGCGAATTCCGCTAAATGACTAGGCCTATGCCTGTCCGCCGTGTCCTTCGGGCGCTGCTCAGCCGCTATGCCGTCGTCCTGATCTACGCTGCGATGTACGGACTGTGCGCCGTCGCCATCGAGAGCATCATGGAATCGGCCGAGCACGGACGGCTACCGGGTACCTGGGCGAGCCTCGACGCTTGGGCGTTCGTCATCGGCATCTCGGCGGCGGCCGCCATATTCTTCGTCGACGCGCTGCCGAAGGGCGACATGCGCAGGCAGCTCGAATGTCTGCCGTTCGGCGGTCGGGGATGGAAATTTATCGCCTTGTCCGCAGGCGCGCAGGTCGGGATCGGGTTGCTATCCCAAGTCGGTGCGAGCGACGGAGATGCTGCGGGCGATATGGCGGCTTCGCTGATCGTCATCGTTCTTATGGCGCTCTTCAGTTGGCTCTTCGTGTCGGCGGTCGCACGCATGATCCCCAAACTTGCGGGCGCGATCGCTCCCATGCGTCTTCGGCCGCTCGCCTCGTCGCGCACCTTACCTCAGGCTGCCTCAGTCGACCTCATCCTGGCCGGCTACGCCGTCTGGCCGCCGGCGCTGTTCAACCGCCCGCCGCCCCAACTGTCAGCGCGCTAGTCTCTTTCCCTGATTAACTCCGTCCGGCAGACGTTCTCCCGGACGTATGGTGTATTGGAGCGCAGATGGTTGCACGGGCATCGGTATCGCGATGGATATAGGGCGGTTCGCACAGCGTCACGATAAAGTTCTGTTGTTCGTCGTCGCAGCTCTGGCGCTGTTGGGCGTTTACGCGTATCTCGACACCGCCCAGAGCATCTTTCCGACGATGAGCTTTTCTCGGATAGACGTCGTCGCAGATGCCGGTCAGCTGCCGCCCGCTCAGACCCGTGTCGCCGTGACGCAGCCCCTGGAACGATTGTTTCAGACTCTGCCCAACGTCACCGAAGTTCGATCGACGTCGGCTCAAGGATCTTCAGAGATGTTGATCAGTTTCGACCCCAAAACGGATCCGCGAGTGGATCTGGAGTCGACCAACCAAGCCATCTCACAGGTCCGGTCGACTCTGCCTGCCGGCGTCGACGTCTCCGCCGTCATCGTGAACCCCAACAGTGAGTCGGTGTTGTCATACGCGCTCACGTCGAACACTCTCTCGCAAGCCCTGCTGCGGGAATTCGCCCAGCGCACGCTCGTGCCGGCGTTTGCCGGAGTGCCCGGATTGGCTCGGGTGGCGGTCGCCGGCGGCCCTCAGCGTGAATTTCACGTGCTCCTCAATGCCTCGGCGTTGGCGGCGCACAACGTCTCGCCGTCTCAGGTCGAGACCGCCTTGGCCAACGCGAACGACGTGCGGGCGGTGGGTCTTGCGACCCACTTCTACCAACGATACGTCCTGGTCGTCGATGCGTCGCTTCACGATGTGCGATCCATCGGCTCGGTCGTGGTTCCACTCAAAGACGGCGCCTCGCTTCCCATCAGCGCGCTGGGCGAAGTCAAGCTGGGCGTGTCTGCACCCAGCAATGCGACGTCGTTCGATGCCCAAACGGCCGTGTTCGTCAACGTCTACGGGTTGCCCGGCGCCGATGCGGTGCGACTGGCCCGGGGGTTCGAAGACCGCATGGATGGCGTCAAAGGGCGGCTGCCGCAAGGAACGACCATCCATTTATTTTGGAACCAAACCGATCTCATCGTTCAATCTCAGCGCGCGCTTCGCGATGCGATTCTGCTCGGCGCTCTGCTTGCCGTCTTGGTCATCCTGGCGTTCCTGCGCAACCTTCGTATAACGCTCGTCGCAGCGGCGGTCATCCCGCTTGCCATGGCGATCACCGTCTTGGTGCTCGACCGCTCCGGCCAAACGCTGAACTTGATGAGCGTCGGAGGTCTCGCGGTGGCCGTCGGGCTGATCATCGATGATGCGATCGTGGTCATCGAAAACATCGCCCGCAATCTGCGCGAGCGCCCGACAGAGCCCATGCCGTCCGTCGTCGTCCAGTCGATGGGGCAAATCGCCGCCCCCATGGCAGCGTCGACGGCCACCACGGTTGTCGTTTTCTTGCCGCTGGCCTTGCTTTCCGGCGTGCCGGGCTTTTTCTTCCGTGCGCTCGCGTTCACGCTGGCCTCATCTCTTATCGTATCGCTTTTCTTGGCGCTGTTCGTCGCGCCCAGGCTTGCCACGCGCTTCCTAGGCGACGCGGGTCATGCAAAGGAGGATCATGGTTTTCTGACGCGTCTTTTGGAGCGCTACGAGCCTCTGCTGCGCTGGTCGCTGTCGCACCGCGGCACCGTTTATGCGGCTTGCGCGGCTATTTTGGTGATTACGGTGGCGATCATGGCACGCTTGCCGAGCGATTTTTTGCCGAAGATGGACGAAGGACAATTCGAGATAGGGTACACCATGCCGGCTGGGACAACCCTGGCAGCCAGCGAAGCTGCGGCGACGAGGATTGAGAAGACCGTGCTCGCAAACCGCTCGATCTCGGGCGAAGGCCGCTTTACGGGCATCGATACGAACGGCTTTTCGCCCATGCCGCAAAACCGCGGTCTCTTGCGCGTGGGATTGGTCGCCCGCAACCAGCGGGGATCATTTGACGCGGTGAGCGAGGACCTACGGCTCCGTTTGGCGGTCGCCGTGCCCGCCGCCCGACTGGAACTGCATCAGATACTGGAAGACATCGTCAACGATCTGTCGGGCACGCCGTCGCCCATCGAAATCACGATCGCCGGTGACAACCAGCGAAAGCTCATCGCGCTTGCCAATCAAGTCGCCGCAAAGCTCGCGGACGTGCCGGGTATCGTCGATCAATTCGCGGGCATCACGTATGACGATCCCGTCATGCGCATCGCGCCGCTGGGATCGCGCATGGCTGCTCTAGGCGTCGATTCAAGCGACATCGCCAAGTCTGTTTCGGCTGGTGCGCAGGGCACCGTCGCCACGCAGATCGCCGGCAGCGCGAACCTGGTGCCCGTCCGCATCTCGCTGGGCGGCGGCCCCGACACGTTCGCCGATCTGCCTGGCGCGCCGATCGTGGCCGGAGCAGGCACCGCCGCTTTGGCTGACGTGGCGCGCCTCAACGCGCAACCGCTCTCGTCCGACATCAACGAGATCAATGCCCAGCGGGTCGTGCGCGTCACGGCGAACATCAATGGGGCGAGCCTGTCCGCCGTGGTGGCCGGGGTCAAGGACCAGTTGCGGCGCATCCCGCTGCCGCCTGGTTACAGCGCGTCCATCGGCGGCCAGTACAAAGCGCAGCAATCCTCGTTTCGCGAATTCGCGGCGGTCATCGGAATCGCGGTGATCCTGGTCTTTGCGGTCATGCTCGCGACCTTCAATTCGTTCCGCCTGCCGCTCGTCGTGTTGACCGCGATCCCGCTCGCGACGATCGGCGTCGCGATCGGCCTCGTCGTCACAAGCACGCCGCTCAACGTGTCCTCGTTCATGGGGTTGCTGCTCTTGGTCGGGATCGTGGTGAAAAACGGCATCTTGTTGATCGATGTCGCCAACAAACGGCGCCAGGCAGGAGAGGAGGTGACCCAAGCGCTCATCGTCGCAGGGCGGACGCGGTTGCGTCCGATCGTGATGACGACGCTTGCGGCCATCGGCGGTCTGCTGCCCTTGGCGGCGGGCATCGGGTCGGGCGCTGAAATGGAGCGCCCGCTTGCGATCGCCGTCATCGGTGGGCTTTCCACGGCCACGGCGTTCACTTTGGTGCTCATTCCCGTCCTGTACGCAGGCTTCTTAGGTCGCGATGAAGCGGGCCCGGTCGCGGAGGCTGCATGATCTTCGTCGCAACGAGCGCGGCCGCGTTGATGCTCGCCCTTCCGCAAGGCACGCCTTCCGTGCCGCTCTCGTTTTCCGGTCTCAGCCTAAGCGCTGCCGAGTCGCAGGCGCTGCTCGAATCGCCTGATGTGGCTGTCGCGCGGGCGCGGCTCGCGGGCGCAGACGCCGTCCTGCGCCAGCAGCGCGGAGCGCTAGGTCCGGCGATCGTCGCTGGGTACACGGAGAATCCGCAAGCGGCCCCGGCGGGTAATTCAGCGACGATCTCTCAACACAGCTCGACCGTCGGACTTCAGACCGTGCTGGGAAATCTGATCGCATACTCGCCGCGCGTCGCGGCAGCCGCGCGCGAGTATCAGGCCGCGCGGTCGGATGAATTGAACGCGGAGCGTGTCGAACGCATCAAGCTGGCCGGCTTGTACTATGCCGCCTTGAAGGCACGCGCCACGGTGAATGCCCGCGATGAAGCGCTGCGTTTGGCGATGGAAGAAGAACAGGCGGCACAGAAGCGCTTTTCGGCTGGGGATGCGCCGCGCGTCGACGTGGTACGGGCCTCCGTCGTGGTCGCCCGCGCAACGGCGGACGCTGTGAATGCCAAGGCGGCAAGCGACAACGCGACGGACTCGTTACGCATTGAGACCGGCGTTGGACGGGCAGCTTTCGCCCGCACGTCGTCGAGAGCGGACGTCGGCGAAGTTGCGTCCGCGGTGGACCGCAGCCAGCGCGTCGCGCCGGCGCCGACAACTCCGCCAGGCGGCGCGGCTGCAACGATTGCGTCTCCGAGTACCGGGTCGTCCAGCTTTGAGAGCAACGATGCCGCCGATGAGGCGGCCGTCGAGGCGGCCGTCCAAGCGGCGTTGCTGCAGCGCCCCGAGGTTGCTTCGGCGAGTCGCGGTGTGGCCGCAGCCCAGGCTTCGCTGAACGTGGCGCGGCGGGCGACCGTCCCGTCGCTGACCCTCGGTGCCGGCTACGCCCGAGGAGTGGATTCCGGTCAAAAGGTGTCTGGGCCGACCGTGAACGCGCAACTCGAGTTTCCGTTGACGGCCGCCGCTTCCAGCGGAATCCTTGCGTCGCGAGCCGGGTTGGCGGAGGCGCGGGCCCGACTTGCCGGTGCCCAAAGAGACGTGTCGGTTGAGGTCGGCTCCGCCGTCCGAAACCTTCGGGCCGCATCGCTGGCCGTCGCCGCATCGACCAAGGCACGTCAGCAAGCGCAACAGGAGCTTAATGCGACTCAGTTGGGGTATCGAAACGGCGCTTCCTCGAGTTTGGAGCGCGCTTCTGCCCAGGCGACGTATGCCGACGCCAGGCTTGCCGAGCTTTCTGCCATCTACGACGAGGCTCTGGCTAGGGCCGTGGCCGCGTTGGAGATCGGTCGATGAACGCACGGCACCGCCCTTATGCGGCCGCATTTGTCCTGATCGCAGTGCTGGCGGTCCTCTACTGGACCCATCGCGGCGGTGGGGCTCAGCCATCGCCGCCGGCGCAACCGGCCGTCAAAGTGACCGCCGCTCGGCTCGGCACGTTCGACGTGCGGGTGAACGCCGCAGGCAGAGTCGGGCCGCCTCCCGGCAGTCAGGCAGCTCTCTCATTTTCCGTTTCAGGAAAAATCAGCCGCTTTGACGTTCATGTGGGCGAAAGCGTGTCGCCGGGTCAGCCTTTAGCGGAATTGGATACGACAGGCCTCGCTCTAGCCGTCGCTCAGGCGCGTGGTGATGCCCAAGCCGCGGCCGGCAGCTATTCGCAAGGAGCCATCCCGTCGGCCCAACTCAAAAGCGCACGTGCAAAGCTGCGCATCGCGCAAGCTTCTTTGAGCCGCCTGCAAAGCGGTGCTCCAGGCTCTCAAAGCGAGCGCATAGCGGCCGCGGCGGCCCAGCGACAAGCCGAGTTGAAAGTAGAAGCCGATGTTCGCGCTCTCGAGCGCGAACGCTCTCTCTACTCCGCCGGCATCGTCGCAGCCAAGGACCTGCAAGCGGCGCAGACGCAGTTGGCCGGGGATCGCGCGGATGCCGACGCAGCTCGGGCGAAGGCACAGGCCGCGGTCGCTGGTACCGGCTCTTCGATAGCACAAGCCAGAGCTGAGGTCGCTCAGGCCCAGAGCGATGTGCTCGCCGCACAAGCCCAAAGCAGCGTCCTAGGCGGCCAAGCATCGCGCGCGCAGGCCAGCCTGGCTGATGCGCAGCGAAATCTTGAAAACGGCGTGCTGCGGTCTCCCGGTTCCGGTGTTGTGGCCGCGATTTTGAAACACCCAGGCGAAAGCGTCGACCCAACGATCCCCGTGATCCAGATCGGAGCTCCGGAGCAGGACACGGCGACCCTTAGCGTGGCGGCCGCGGATGCGCGACAAATCCGCGTCGGCGACCCGGCCGACGTCAGGGTCCAACGCTTATCGCAACCGACGAGTGGCCGAGTTATCGCGATCGTTCCCGCTGTCGATCCGACGACTCAGCAGGCGATCGTGGAAGTGACGGGCGTTCCCACCGGGGCTGTGGCGGGGGACGCGGTCGAGGCGGGAATCATCGTCGCGAGACGTCGCGGGGTCTTAGTGCCGGCCACGGCAGTCGTTGAGGACCCTCAGAGCGGCAAGACGCTCGTCTTCGTGCGCGCACCAAACGGGGCGGAGAAGTTCGCGCCGCGGGAGGTCAGGGTTGCGGCGAGCGATCAGACGACTGCGTTGATCTCTGACGGCTTGCCAGCAGGCTCGATGGTCGCGATTGAAGGTGCCTACGACCTGCTGGCCCCTTCCGGATCCTAAACTCTGGGGATCCTAACTCTATGGAGTTCCGCCACTTTTAGTGGCGGCCGTTGGTCGTCCCGCGGCGGAGGGACCTAAAGGTCCGTGGCTACACACACGCCACCAGCCGCGCCGGCTCATCCTCAGCCGTTCCAAAAGCGCTTGGGACCGGTATCGAGATGGACCCAGCCTTGCGGATAGTAGCCCACCCCACCGCTGATGGGGCAAGACCAGCAGACGCTTGCCAAATAGCCGATGTCGAGGTCGCCGACATGGAAATCGACCGCCATGCCGGACATATGGTAAGAAGCTTTAGCCGCGCCTTCGGTGCGAGCGTTGGTTTCCGGCGTTCGGTAACCGCTATGCACGACGATGGGCTCTCGGACTCCAGCGCGCGCCAGATAACGCTGGACCGCCCACAGAGCCTCTAGTGTCACAACCGATATCTGAACGTCTCCCTCGCTTGGAGGGACGTGCTCGTCGCGCAAGATCGCGCATAGCGCGGCATAGCCCGGCGCGTAGAGCGCCTTCCCGTCCAAGGTGAAAGGCGCCGCGACCCGTTCTCGCGTCCCCATTCGCTCCAGCCAAAGGACGTACGGAGAGCCAAACGAGCGCACGGCAGAGCCGCCAAAGGCCAGCCCGGGCGTCGCCAGCAGAGCAAGCGTCGAAAATCCGCCGGCTAAGAAGCCGCTGCGGGTGACGGCAAGAGCCGCCTTTCCAAGAAGCGTCGCACCCGGCTTGCAGCACGTGGACATGTTCATGGTATCGGCGCGGTCGCCGTGCGGGCTCGGCGACCGGTCGAATGTGACCTGCCGCACGCCTTGGTTCCGCTCGGGCCGCTACTGCGCTAGGGCGGCGTTGACGCTGCGGCGTTTGGAGAAACTGACTGTCGTGCCGCTGGGCGTGGGTTGAAACGATACGTGATCGGTAAGCGAGCGCACCAAGAAAAGGCCGAGGCCGCCGACGTGGTCCTTTACCGGAAGGGCTCTGTCACGTCCGCCACCGTCGCGAACGGCGACCGTGAGAACCGCTTCTTCGTACCGGCAATCCACGGAAAAGGCACCTTTGTCGCTGTGAGCGTGTTCGACCGCGTTCGTGCAAATCTCGCCCGTAGCCAAAGCGATGTCGAAAACGTCCGACTCCGGGAAACCGCAGGCTCGAGCGTAGGCCGTGACGGCCTTCCTTGCGCAAATAACCGCATCGGTGCTGCTGGAGAAACGGCAATGCTCGGGCTCCATCGCGGCGTCATTTTACCCTAACGGCCGACAATTGAAACGGGGCCCTAGCCCTCGATTGCCTTATGCCTCGCCGGGCGCGAGCTGTTTGCCGCCGGATCGCGAGCCGTGATTTTGCGCGTACACCTTCGTGAACTCCGCCCCGAACAGCATGATCTGCGCCGCGTAGTAGATCCACAACAATATCACAATAAGCGAACCGGCCGCCCCGTAGGTCGAGGCCACCGCGCTGTGCCCCATGTATAGGCCGATGAGGAAAACGCCGACGGCAAAAAGCAACGATGTCACGCAAGCGCCGATGGCGACGTCCTTCCAGCGGATCCGCGTATCCGGCAGCACCTTGAATATGAGTCCGAAAAGAACCGCGACGACCACGAAGCTGAGGATGAAATCAACGATCTTGATGACCACGGTCAGCCACGGAGCGACGCCCGTTATAAGATGGCCGAGCGCAGAAGCGCCGGCGCTGATCACTAAAGTGACAAGTAGCAAAAACCCGATTCCAAGCACCATGGCGAGCGACGCGAAGCGGTCGCGGATGACGTCCATGATCTTGTGCTGAGCTTTTTGTTCGACATGCCAGACGGTGTTCAAAGCGTCTTGAAGCTGACCGAATACTCCCGCCGCGGCGAACAGGAACACCGCAAAACTGATGGTGCTGGCGATCACGCTTTGCTTGGGTTTGTAAGCGGCTTCTATCATCGTCTTGACGGCCTGCGCCCCGCCGGGGCCGAGCGAGCCGCGCAACTCATCTATTATTTGCCCCTTCACGTACCCATGCCCAAGGAAATGGCCGGCAATGGCAATGAAGATGATGAGCAGCGGAGCGATCGCGAATATCGTGTAATACGAAAGCGCGGCGGCGAGCCTCGTGGCCCTGTCCTTGCCGAACTGGGAGAAAGCTTCCTTGAACAATGGAAAGAGAGCGATGAGTTTCATGCCCCAAACTTGTTCCCTGCGTCGCGTGCGGTAAACGCCGAACAAACCATTGGGCAAGAAGCTGCCGCTGGCTATCGTGATTTTGTTCGCGGTATTGAGCGCCATCAATTACATGCGTTACGACAGCCGCCTTCGGGCCCTCAACGCCGCGCCCCGCGATGATGTTTCCGGCCTGGTCAACGCCATCGCGCCGGGCGCCAAGCCCGAGGATAAGCGGGCGGCGGGCGATCGCTTCCTTTACGATGAGATCGTCATCGTGGTCGTGACCGGATTCGCGCTTCGCGTGGCAATCCGCCGCGCCGGACGGCGGCCGGCTTGACCTTTCCCAAATCCTTCGGGCCAGGCGCTCAGCGCGGCCAGTCTAGAATGCACGCGCTCATCGCCGGAATCATCGCCGTGGTCTTGTTCGCAATCGTGCCCATCGTGCAACTCATGAGGGATCACCTCATCGGCGCCGCGGCCATCCGACGGGTTCTCGAGCAGCCCGACATGCGGGCTGTCGCGAAAAAGGATCGTCAATTGACGTGACGAGCCGAACCGACCCATGCTTTGGGCGGTAAACCGGCAGATTCTAACCTGCAATACGTAGCCTGCATCAGCCCAGCGCAGGACCGCGTGTGGTCGTACGACGTGCGAGCCGATACAGGCAGCGTTCTGAAGACCGAGCAGCTCGACGACCGCCTGTTGGCGGTGAAGCTAAACGCTCTGATAGAACGCGAGCACAGCGACAACGTCGCCATGATTTCGAGCCTGAGCTGGACGAACGCGCCGTTACGCAATTACGTCTCGATCACGGTCGACAGAGCGCTGTGGGAGAAGCTGGACGCTCCGTCACGTTCCGATCTCACGGACGCGGTCAAGGGCTCTATGCGGCAGATTTTGCTCGAGCTCAACGATGGCCAGCCGGTCAAAGACGCGACCTACGAAATCGCGATCGTCGATGAAAACGGTAACCGGCTCGCGCAGGATTGAGATTGCCTGCAAGGGCGGGCGAGGCTTCACCGGGTCCTCCCGCCCGGCCGTCCAACAGCTTGGGGGTGTAGGCGTGGCGCTCAAAGGAACGCTCGTTCAGGAGAATAAGCCCCACGCTCGGGACTCGCCTCTATTAGTATAGCGGGCCCTTTAGCGGTGCTTGCGTCGACGGGTTGCGTATATGGAGCGAAGGATAGGTATGGCGCATAACGGGACGGTGTTGAAGAGCGCATTCATCATCGCGTACGTCATCTTTGTCTCAGTCGTCTTGGTAATATCGATCATCGCGAACTGGAAGATCGCGCAAAAAAGCGGCTACCCCGGCGCCCTGAGTCTGTTGATGTTGGTGCCGTTGGTCAACCTGGTTGTATTTGTGATATTCGCTTTCGGCGAGTGGCCGATACAAAGAGAATTGAGAACGGCGCGCGGGCTTGGGCCGGTATCTTCGTAGCTGGGTGGCCTTGCCCAACGCTAGACGCGACAGCGCCTCACGACCGTTTCGCCATCCCTTTCGGGAAGCAACAGCGTCGTGTGCGGCGAAGACGCAAGGCTATGCCGCTACGGGATTCACAAACGGCCGAGATAGCGGGCATCCGCGACGAATGGCAGCCTGCCGGCGCCTACCTGAATACGGCCACGTATGGTTTGCCGCCCACATCAGCCCACAACGCTTTGCTAAAGGCGCTCGATGACTGGCGCACCGGCCGCACAAGCGAAGAGTTTTGGGAGGAGTGCACTGAGCGCGCGCGAGCGGCGTTCGGGCGCTTAGTCGGCGTCAAACCGGGAAACGTCACGGTGGGCGCGACGGTCTCCGAACTCATCGGTTTACTCGCCGCATCATTGCCTGACGAGTCGGTGGTCCTGCTTGCCGACGGGGATTTCGCCTCAACGATTTTTCCCTGGACGGTCCACCAAGATCGCGGAGTCGTGATCAAATCCGTTCCGCTCGCATCTCTTTCGGAAGCGGTCGACGCCGGGATTACGATGGTGGCGTTCAGCCACGTTCAGCCCGCATCGGGCGATGTGGCCGACCTGGACGGAATCTTAGCCGCTGCCCGGCATTACGGAGCGCTCGTGTGCGTGGACGGAACGCAGGCTTGCGGTTGGCTGCCGACGGACGCGGCGGCCATCGATTTCTACGTCTGCCATGCCTACAAGTGGCTCATGTCACCGCGCGGCACTGCTTTTATGAGCGTTTCACCCGGCCGCCTCGATCGTGTGCGCCCGCTTCATGCCGGATGGTATGCGACCGCCGACCCCAACAACAACCTGTTCGGCATGCCGTTGCGGCTGGCTCCAGCGGCCGCCCGCCGGCTCGATACGTCCCCGGCGTGGTTTTTCATGGGTGGGAACCGTCGGTGCGCTGGAGCTCGTCGAGCGCATCGGGGTTTCGGCGATATACAGGCACGACTTGGGCTTGGCCGACCGGTTTCGTCGAGCCTTATGTTTGCCGTCCGGCAAGTCGCCGATCGTTTTCGCCGATGTCCCAGATGCCGCACGTCGTCTGGAGCGTGCCGGAGTACGAGCGTCGGTGCGAGGTGGTCGTGCGCGCGTGTCGTTTCACGTTTACAATACGGAGCATGACGTCGATTTGGCGGTCGCGGCCCTGTCCTGACTTAGCGCGCAGCCGATCCCGTTCTAGCGATAGAGCCCGAACCACAGCAATGAAAGCACGAGGGCTAAAATCAAAGTCGCGCTAGCGACGGCCTGTCGGCTTGGCCACAAAGCTGGCCGCTCCACGAGTCGCACATACGTCCGCGCCAGCGGAGTTAAGCGAGGGAACCGCCGCCCGCGTGCGCTTTCAGGATCCGTTTTAACGTTGGTACGGGCTTGCATTGCGGCAGGCTTCCATATGAAACAGTTCTAGGCAACAATAATGAGCCTAGGTTGTGACACTTTCCTATCGACGGGCCGAATCCTATGCGAAGCACTTTCTAAAAGAGCTTTCCGAAATTTCCGTTTTCGGTAAACCGTTTCGGCTGCTGGTTCGTTGAGCCTTGGTAAGACGCCCGGTCTGCGGCTCGTGCGCCATACGACTGTCGAAAATGAGGAGAGAAACGAATCTATGGAATCCACCAAGAACGGAAAATCTGAAAACGGTACGAATCATCTATCCCGCAAGACGATGTTGGGCACCATCGCCGGCGGCGCCGTGATGGCGGCGACAGGGTTCTCCATCCCGCGG
>JACRUD010000047.1:26863-34240 GCA_014304875.1 Vulcanimicrobiota bacterium | reverse complement strand
GGATGTGGCCGTGAGAGGCTCGAGCGACGTCGACTACTGCCATCGGTTCTTCACCTTCCAGATCTATTTGCGCAGCGTTTGCAAGTACGCGACCAGATTGGCGACGTCTTGGTCGGTCAGCCCGTTGGCCTGCATGTTCGGCATGGCGCCCATATCTCCGCGGTAGCCGTGCTCAAGGATCTCCGCCACATCGCCCGCTGTCGCAGGCTTGCCGTCGACGAGCTTCGGATGCTGAGGGTCGTGAAAAAGATTTCCCAAGCCGGGGCCGACTTTCCGCTGCTCGAAGGGCCCCGCATTGTGACAAACCGTGCATTTTTGGGAGAACAGCTCCTGGCCGCCCGCGACGTCTCCTTTGGCGAGCACGACAGCCTGCTGGCCGGCCGCCGTCGCGGTTTTGCGATACCAGGCATCGAAGTCGGCGCGCGATTCGATGACGACGCTGGCGCGCATCGCCGAGTGGCCGACTCCGCAAAACTCGGTGCAGACGAGCGGATACGTCCCCATGCGGATCGGCGTGAAGGTGAGCGGCACGACGAGCCCGGGCACCATGTCTTGCTTGACCCGGAACTCAGGCACCCAAAACGAATGGATGACCGCGTCTTGTTCGTTGGTCTCGCTCGAGGTGACGTCCATGGTCACCGGCACCCCCACCGGCAAATGCAGGGAGTTGTAGACGGAATTTTTTAGACCGGGATAGCGGAATTCGTAAAACCACTTATGGCCGATGGCTTCCAACGTGACCGCGTCGGCTTTCGCCTGGTAGTATTTCGGGATCTCCAAGTAACTGAAGATTCCCAGCGCGAGCATAAGTACCGCCGGCACGATCGTCCACCACAATTCGAGCGCTCGGTGATCGTGCACGCCGGAGCCGATGTCGTCGATCCGCTGATCGGGCCGGCGGCGATAACGGAAAATGAAATACAGGATGAAGCCGTAGACGTAGACCATGATCGGGATGCTGAAAAAGGTCATGAAGCGGAACAGGTAGTCGATCGATTGCGCTGAGTCCGACGCTTCCGGAAGCACGCGGTCGAGCGGCATGACGGCGGCTCCGGCCATGAGGACGGCACTGATAATTCCTAAAAGAACCGCCGTCGTCCAAAAGCCGCGGTCCAAAGTAAATCTGCGGTGCTTGTCTCTCACAGCCTGCTCTCTATCGACCGTGGGGCCGTCTTTCGGGCCGGCCTGGTGGACATGCCCTGCCGAAGGTGGGAATCGAACCCACATGAGGGGTTGCCTCGCGCGATTTTGAGTCGCGTGCGTCTACCAGTTCCGCCACTTCGGCCCGGGGTCGCGCGTACAGTTCGCACCTGCAAAAATCCCTTCCCTCTGCGGTCAAAGCTGTTGGACGGGCCGCGGCAGCAAGCCCGTCAAGCCGGCGCACAGCAACGCCAAAAACGCACAGAGGATAAACTCCGCGCGAAAATCGGCGACCACGCCGCCTCTTCCGTTGTGCAGAAACGCCGAAACCACAGCCGGCGCCGTCACCGAACCGGACGTCGCGAACATCGTCATGAGCCCGGTCGCGGCGCCCCGTCGACGGGATGCCACGTAGGACATCACGAGGGCGTTGGGAGGCGCGCTCGCTAGTCCCATGCCAAGGCCGGCAAAAGCCATCGCGGCCACGACACCGGATAGGCTCGGGAGCAAACCGAAAAGCAGCGAGCCGACGCAGAGCGATGCCATGCCCGCGGACATAATCGCCTTTGCCCCCAGACGGTTGATCAGCTTCCCTCCCCCAAACGAACCTAGGCCCAGCAGCACTGCCAAGACGAGCAGCATCATGCCGCTTTGGGTGGCTGTCGACCCGAATTGCGCCATGACGTATGCGGCCGAGTACACCATCACGGAGAAGACCGGAACACCGGAGATGAAGGCGATGACATACGTCAGAGCCGGCCCCCGCTGCGCGAAAAGCGACGGGTCGATGAGAGGCGCCGGCGCGGCGCGCTCCCAGACCGCAAGACCTGCGATACACAGAAGAGCGGCGGCGGTCCACGCGATGGCGGGCAGTGCCCCGCTGGTGGCCGCCAGCATGATGCAGGCGCTGAACGCCGCCAACAGCACCATGCCTCCGATGTCGAAACCAATCGGCTCCTTGGGCGAGTCGTCGGCCGGCATCCGCATAGCCAAGACCAAAGTCGCCAGCGCAAGCGGAATGTTTACCCAAAAAATCAGATGCCAGGGATACGTCGCAAGTTCGTGATGGAGCGCTGAACCCAGCGAGACGCTGGCTGCCAGCCGCCGTCCTCCGTCGATCAGCACGCCGCCCAGGACGGGTCCGATCACGCCCGCCACGGCGAACATCCCGAAGACGGCTCCGAGGGCCGCGCCTTGTCGCGCCTTAGGCAGCCGGTCGCCGATGATCGCCGTCGCGGCAGGCTGGATTCCGCCGGCGCCGATGGCCTGCACTATCCTGCCGGCCACCAGCACTGGGAGCGTCGTCGCGAAGGCGCAGACGAGCGACCCGAGGCCGAAGAGGACGACCGCCGCTGCGAAGACGGCCTTACGCCCTTTCGCGTCGGATAGCCGACCGACGATAGGCTGCGCGATCAACGCGCCGGTCGCGTACGCCGCGATGATCCAGCCTATTTCAGCGAGCGACGCTCCCAGTGACTGCGCGATGTTGACAAGAGACGGCCCGAACATCGTCATCTGCAGCGCCCGCATGAATATCCCCAAGATCAGCGCCGGCATGATGAGGCGGGAGACGTCTTGCGCGACGGGTCCTTGTCGCGCGCCGTCGGCCAGAGCTGCCTTGACTCTCACGCTAGACGGCTTTAGACGCCGAAGCCATGGTGAAAGCGGTCGACCACCATAGCCCCGAAGAGCAGCGCAAGGTACAGCATGGAATAACGGTACATCACGCGCTCGCTGAGCACCGAGCCGGTGCGGGCCACCCAAAGGGCGCACACCAAGAACGCGGCGTCCAACGCAAGGGCGCACGCCAGATAGACGAGGCCCATGAGGTGCATGGGAACGAGAACGAGCGTGGTGGCCAAAAGTGCCGCGCTGTACCACACGATGTGCCGCTTGGTGACCGCGTCGCCGCGAACGACCGGCAACATCGGAATGCCGACCCGCCTGTACTCATCCTTGCCAAGCAGCGCAAGCGCCCAGAAATGCGGCGGCGTCCATAAGAAGACGATGATGAAAAGCAGCACGGCCGTCAATCCCACATGGTCGGTGACGGCCGCCCAGCCCACTAGCGGCGGTATGGCGCCGGCCGCCCCGCCGATCACGATGTTCTGCGGCGTGGAGCGTTTGAGCCAGATCGTGTAAACGAAAACGTAGTACAAGATACCGATCGCCGCAAGCAGAGCGGCGAGGACGTTGACCTGCGCCGCGAGCACCGAAACCGCTGCGATGCCGAGCGCGACGCCGAACGTCAAGGCCGCCCGGGGCGCGACTCTGCCGGAGGGGATCGGCCGCTTCTTCGTGCGCTTCATCTCTGCGTCGATGTCGCGGTCCAAGAACATGTTGATCGCGCCCGAGGAGGCTGATGCAAGGGCGCCTCCGAGCAGCGTCCAGAGCACGAGCCGTACGGAGGGCAACCCATGAGCCGCGATCATCATCGCCGCGAACGTCGTGAACAGCAACAGGGACATCACGTTCAGTTTGGTGAGGCCTATGTAGTTGCGGACGATCCGCAGGCCACCGCCCGAGGCGGTCTCAGCCCGCCTCGATGCGGTCGAAATTTCGGGCTGCGTGCCGACGCCGCGGCCCGCTGCGTAGCGGTACGAGATGTACGTCAGGCAGACCAAAGCAGCCACCAGCAGCGCGCCGTTAGCCTGGTGCCAGGACCGCAACACAGGCTGTAGTCCCGAAGTGACGGTCAAGATGCCGAGAGTTCCCTGCAAGATCATAAGCGCGAATGCGGACCACGCCACAGCCGTCGCGGCACGCGGCTTCGCGGAGCCGGTGACGAACAGCGCGAAGGTCGCGCAGACCAAAGCGACGGTTAGATACGCAAGCAGCCTGTGCCCCATGTGGATCTGCTGCAAGGTCGTCAGCGACCCTTTCCATCCTCGGCACAGCGGAATACCGATGCACGCGGCGCCCGCGCGGGATGCGCTCATGTAACCTCCCGCGACGACGGCCGCGACAGCCGCGATCGTGCTGAAGAGCGCCATGCGCGCGGGCAACAGAGAGAGCCGTCGTGCTTGTTCCCTCGGGCTCGTCGCTGAAGACGCCCATCCGAACGCGTTGAGCGTCACCAGCAGCAAGCTCACGAACGTTCCGAACCCCACCGCTAGATGGGCCGCAACGCTGGGCGGATTGTTCAGGTACTTTATGGTCAACGCGCCGACCACGATCTGGGCGCATAAGAAAGCCAAAGCATACCAGCCCGCGCGCATCGCGCCGGGTAGTTGGCGGCGGTTGGCCCACGCCAATGTGACGGTGGAGAGCATGAGCGCCGTTAGGATGCCGGCCCCGAACCGGTGACTCCATTCGTAAATGACGGGACCGTGGAGCGACGGCACCCAGGCGCCGCGGCAACGCGGCCAATCAGGGCACGTCATGCCGGCTTCGTTGATCCGAACGATGCCGCCCCAAACGACGAGCGCGAACGCGAAGAACGTCGCAGAGAGGCTCGCTGCGCGCAGGGCGGTCTTCACGAGTGTCGTTTTGCGGCGGCTGACGATCATTCCCTGTGCTCGTTTGCTACTATTGTCCGCTCGGGTCAGGCCGGACAAGGGGCAGCCCGCCGCATCGCGCAAGCGCCGGGGATGACGTCGTTGCGACTGGGAGCACCGGTCCCACGGCATGCCGTCGCTCGCATGCCCGGCGATAAATCGATAAGCCACCGCGCCGTGCTGCTCGCGGCGCTGGCGCACGGCACCACGATCGTCTGCAACCTCAACGCCGGTGACGACGTGGCGCGCTCTCTGCGCGCGGCCCGTTCGCTTGGCGCCGGTGTTGAGACGGCCGACGATGATATGAGGATTGTGGGAATCCGCGGCGATCCAAGGATCGCGGGCACGATCGATTGCGGCAACTCCGGTACGACGATGCGGATGCTGATGGGACTCTTGGCGGGCCGAGGCGCCGCCGTTTTGGACGGTGACGCCGCTCTTCGGCGCCGGCCCATGGAAAGAGTCGCCGAGCCATTACGGCGTATGGGGGCCGATGTGAGGGCAACCCCTGGCGGCACCGCCCCCGTCCGCGTGCGCCTGGCGCCACGCCCCCTGCGGGGCATCGATTACGAGATGCCGGTGCCGTCAGCGCAGCTTCAGTCGGCTTTGCTGCTTGCCGGCCTGGACGCCGACGGCATGACGCGCGTACGCAGCCCGCTTCCCTGCCGGGACCACACGGCCCGGTTGCTTCAAGCCATGGGGGCTCGTATCCAATCCTCCGCGCTATCGGTTGCGGTCGAACGCAGTCGACTCCAGGCTATCGAGCGGCTGGAGGTTCCAGGCGACGTTTCGGCAGCTGCATTCTTCTTGTGCGCGGCGGCAGCGATGCCGCAATCCTGCCTGCGCATCGACGATGTAGGATTCAACCCCACGCGCAGCGCCGCGCTCAAAGCGATGCAGGCGATGGGAGCTGCCCTGTCGATCGGCAACGAGCGATGCGCCGGCTTCGAACCTCGCGCCGACGTCACCATTGCCGGAGGCAGCGAACTGCACAACTTTTCCCTGGATCCCCAAGACGTTCCCAATCTCATCGACGATATTCCGGCGTTATGCGCCCTGGCCGCGGTCGCGCAGGGGCGCTTTCAGGTGCGCGGCGCCGACGAGCTGCGAACAAAAGAATCGGACCGCATCGCGACGATCGTCGATCTGCTGGCGCGTTTCGGCGTGGGCGTAACCGCGACGCGCGATGGGCTCGTGGTGTCCGGAGGAGCGGCGCTGAGGGCGCCGGCCGCCGTCTCGACGCACGGCGATCACCGCATCGGGATGATGGCCGCCGTGTTGGCGGTCGCGGCTCGCGCGCCGATCCGGATCGACGATGCCGAGTGCATCGGGACGTCGTTTCCCGGCTTCAAAGATGCGTGGGCCCACGCTTTTCTAGCGGGCGAGCATCCCGCGTAAGGAAGGGACGATCGATTCCAGAGCAGCGTCGACACAGGCTCCGAGCAGCCGCACGGCCTGCGCCGTCGCCGAATACGAGCCGGCCGCTGCCGTCAATTGCCGGCATGTATCGTGATAGTGACGCGATACGTCGGAAAGGCCGGCCGTCTTGCTGCCCAGCGACGCGGCGATGAGGGGAAGAGACCGCATGGCGGCGAGCGTCGGATGAGCCTGCACCCTTTTGACCCTTTGCCGCAGCTTCGCAAAACGCAGCGCGGTCAAGGTCAAAAGAACGATGAGGAATACGGCGCATGCGACGCTGACCGCGATCCCGGCGACCGCGACGATCCGGTCCGCCGTCACGACTTGTCCGCCTTTTTGGTCTCGCCGGAGCCGGATTTGGTCGCGCCCGAGGCGGACGCGCTTTCGCCGGACCCGCCCTTGCTCGGCGCCGTTTTGCCATCGCCGGCGGGCTTAGCGTCGCCGGATTTCGATTCGGATGTTTTTTCCCCGGCCGGCTTGGCCGCGCCGTCGCCGGATTCCGATTGGTTGCCCTGACGGCCGGCCGCTCTCGCTCCGTAATCGGTCTTGTGAAAACCGCTGCCTTTGAAAACCAGCCCCACGGGGTGAAAAACTCGCACCAGTACGCCGCCGCAGGTGGGGCACTTTGTCGGTCTCTCGTCGCGGATACCGTGCTCTATTTCGTGAGTCCGGCCGCAGTCCTTACAACGGTATTCATAGACGGGCATACTTATTGTTTCGGCATGCCGGGCGCGCGACCTACGCGACCGGCGCCGCCTCTTTGCGCGCATCCACTAGCGCACGAGCCGGTTCGGTCCGTTCTCCGTCAACGGCTGTTTGCTGCGCCGCATCCGGGCTCGCGACGGTGAAATCATCCGCATCCTCCAGCAGAGCTTTCAAATGCAGCATGGATCGATTCACACCGCGCATGATCCCGGGCCTCACCGCGATCAAGTCGTACGCACGCCGAAACGAGCCGAAAACGGGATAGCCGATCGCGCAGGACAAACGTGTTTGCGCGCCGCGCTGTTCGAATCGAAAGTCTATCCGGCGGGCAGCCGAATAGGCTCCTTCCAGCGAGAAGAAAGCATTGCGCACGAAGCGCGAAACCTCGAAGTTTTCACGCCAGCGGCGCCGACCGGTTTGCAGGCACAGCGAGACCTCGTGTTTGAGAGCGAGCGGCCGCTGATCCAGAAGTTGGCCCGCGACGACGCAGCCGAACCAGACGGGCCATTTGCCGACCTCCGTGACGAAGTCGAAGACCGCGTTCACCGGAACTTCCACGTCGATATGACTGGAACACAGCACTTTCATATGCGTTCCTCACCAGCGGGGGGAGCGC
>JACRUD010000047.1:0-26853 GCA_014304875.1 Vulcanimicrobiota bacterium | reverse complement strand
CCCCCGCTCCTCGAACGAACCGACCGGTTACCGGTTGTAGCGCAAAAACGCCGGGACTTCGATCTCGTCCATGTTGATCGGCTTCACCTTTTCGATTTCGCCGACGCCCATGACGCGTTGACGATCGCGCGCCCGCGATCCGAAGCCGGTCGCCAAGACCGTGACCCGCACTTCGTTTTGCAGTCTCTCGTCGATCGTGGCCCCGAAGATGACCTCCGCATCCGGGTCCACCGCTTTGCTGATGTGCTCGGCCGCTTCGTTGACCTCGTACATCGAAAGATCCGAACCGCCGTAGATGTTGAAGATGACGCCCCGCGCCCCGTCGATCGTCGCCTCCAAGAGAGGGCTGGAAATGGCCTTTTGCGCTGCGTCCGCGGCGCGACGCTCGCCGGAGCCCGTGCCGATGCCCATGAGAGCCGAGCCGGCGTCGGTCATCACCCGCCGGATGTCGGCGAAGTCCAAGTTGATCAGCCCCGGCTGAGTGATCAAGTCCGTGATGCCCTGAATGCCCTGGCGCAAGACGTCGTCCGCATAGCGGAAAGCTTCCAATAGCGGCGTGCGTTTCTCGATAACGGACAGCAGGCGATCGTTAGGAATGACGATGAGGGTGTCGACCTTTTGCTCCAGATCGCCAATGCCTCGTTCCGCGATCTGGGCGCGTTTGCGCAATTCGAAACCGAACGGTTTCGTGACGACGCCGATGGTCAGCGCCCCCGCGGCGCGCGCCAGCTCCGCCACGATCGGCGCGCCGCCCGTTCCCGTGCCGCCGCCCATGCCCGCCGTTATGAACACCAGATCGGTGTTTTCCACTAGCATGGCGAGCTCGTCTTTCGACTCCTCCGCCGCCTGACGTCCGATCTCCGGATCCGCCCCCGCCCCGAGCCCGCGCGTCAGATTCTGTCCGATCTGCAAGGTATTTTCGGTGCGGGCGGACTTCAGCGCCTGGACATCCGTGTTGACGGTGTAGAACTCAGCCCCTTTGATGCCCGCATCCACCATACGATTGATGGCATTGCAGCCGCCGCCGCCAACGCCTATCACCTTGATGCTCGCCATGTGCTCGGGAACGTAGCGCCGTTGATCCGTCACGATTCGCCTCCTTGACCGGTGACCGGTCCGCTTTTCCAAGATTATCCCCAGATGTCTGAAAACCAAGAGGACACGCGCGACATGACGCTCTTCCCGTTGGTGCGCGCCGGCCTTGCCGCTCCTTCCGACTTGGCTCCGAAAAGCACGAGTCCGATGGCGCCCGCAAACTCCGGGCTTTTGATGGCCTCCGTCAAACCGCCCACGTGGGTCGGATACCCCACTCGCGCCGGCAGATCGAAGAAGTCTGCGGCCAGCGTGTCGAGACCCGCCAATCGGGCGCCGCCCCCGGTCAGCACCATCTCGGCCAGCATCACCTCGGGAGAGCAATTCTCCACGACATTGCTCTGCACGAGCTTGAAGATTTCCGTCATCCGCGCGACGATGATCTGGCGCAAAAAGTGGCGCGAGGCAGAACGCGTTGTTCTGCCGGACAGCGCCTTGACCTCGAACACATCGTCGCCGAGATCGACGGCGAGATTGGCGGTCCCGTAGGCGTGCTTGATGCTCTCGGCCTCCGCGAAACTCGTCTTGAGACCCAGCGCGATGTCGTTCGTGATGCTGTTGCCGCCCACCGGAACGGTCCAGGTATGGTAGACGCCGCCGCCCCAATAAACGGCGACGTCGGTCGTGCCGCCCCCGATGTCCAGCAACACGACGCCCGCATTGCGTTCCTCGGCCAGCAGGACGGCCGCACCTGAGGCCAGAGGTTCGAAGACGACAGCCGCCGGCTCGATGCCGGCGCGATGGACGCATTTCAAGACGTTGGCCACGAATGACGAACCGGCCGTGACCAGGTGCGTATCCACCTCGAGCCGGGTCCCCGACATCCCGATGGGATCCGTGATGCCGTTTTGCCCGTCGACCGCGAATTCGCGCGGCAGGCGATGAATCATTTGACGTTCGGCTGGAACGCTGACGATGCTGCTGGCGTCCACGACCCGCTTCACGTCGACGGGCCCCACCTCGCGGTCATCGCCGCTGACCGCGACGATGCCATGGGAGTTTTGCGAGCGCACGTGTTCGCCGGTCACTCCCACGAACGCAGACTCGACGTGGGTTCCGGCCATACGTTCGGCGCTTTCGATCGCCCCCTCGATCGACTTGACGGTCTCCTCGAGATCGATGACGACTCCTTTGCGCAATCCCAAAGATGGCGCGACGCCGTAGCCGACGATATCGAGTTGGCCCTCGCGATCCGGCATGACCATTACGGCGGCCGTCTTGCAAGTACCGATGTCCAGTCCGGTGATGACCTCGCTACGCGCCAACGAAAAACCTCAGCCGGTTATTCACAACCCCTGTGGACAAGAGCGCCCGCTCCACGAAGTTGCCTGCGCGCTTTTCGTTCTGCACTCCCGGTGCGGCGCGCCTGCCTTTAAAAAAATTTTCACCACGTCAGCGGTACAACACGGTCGGCGCGCGCACGCTACGCACGTCGATGTAGACGACGCGCTCCGGATGGTTGATGCGCGGTGCGATCGTTTGCACGAGCGCGACCTTCTTTGCGAAATCGTCGAGCGTTCCGAACAGAACATCCCCCTTGCCGTCGAGCGTTATGCTGATTCCCGTCGCGGGCGCCACGGCGACTCTTGTCGCGCGCACTCCGAGCGACGACAGGCGCCGCAATGCCAGCAAGGCCTGCGCCGCCGCTCCGCCGGCGTAGGTTCCGGCGCGCCAATCGATGCCTGGGGTCGGCGAAATCGCGATGGCGGGCAGCGCGGCGCTTGGCGCGGAGGGGCTTGCATCTTCCAGCGCCAGGACGCGCAGCGATGAGTCGATCAACGCGTAACGCGCCACCGGCTCTTCGGCAGTCTGGGAGGGCGCGAGGACGATGCGCGCCACGGGAACACGCTCGCTGACCGAGATGCTCACCCGGTTGGGCCAACCGCGGCTGATGGTCACCGCTAGGATCCAGGGCAGCGCTCTGATGCGGGCCTCGGCCGGGCCGACCCGCAGCAGCCATATATTTTGCCCGCGCGGCAGGGCCGCCGCAGAAATCACCTGCAGGGCCCCGGTCCGGCGAGCGCCGCTGACGGCGATGGTCTGCAGCGCGAAGCGCGGATCGGCGGTTTCGCGCATGCCCGCCCATCCTGCCGCGTACGCCAAGCCGGCGGCGAGCACGGCGCCGCACGTACGGCGCAGCGCGCGCATTTGCGCCGCTCGCTGCCGCGGCCTCAGCCGGCTAACCGTCGCCATCTCGCTCGCCCCAAAGCAGAATTGCGAGTGCTTGGGCAACGCCGTTTCGCCCCTGCCCGGCGACGACAGACTGGGCGGCGGACCGCGCGCCGCGCGTCGCGTTCGCGACGGCAAAAGAGCGGCCGGCGATCTGCAGCATGGGAATGTCATTGTCCGAGTCGCCGATGGCCGCAGTGTCGGCCAACGCCACGCCAAGGCGGCGAGCGACCCACTCGAGGGCAGCCCCTTTATTCGCGGCCGGGTCGGTCACTTCAAGATAGGTGGGCTGGCTCATGAAGACGCTGGCTCGCTGGCCCAGTTCGCGCTGCAGAACGGGAATGGTATCCGCGACCTTGGAGTGATGGTCTATGCCGAGAAGTTTCAACGGGCCCGGGCCGGGGGGAGCCGCGCCGTTGAGCAACGAGCGAAGATCGCCGACGACGTCTGGCACGACGCGCGACATCTCGATGTATCGGCGGGCGCGGCTGTCGACCTCGTCCAGATACATAGTATCGCCGTAGTAGAGCTGCAGGTGGAAGCCGCGCTCTATGAGGCTGTCGTAGGCGGCCAATGCCGTCGCTTTGCAAAGCGGCGTGCAGTGGGCAAGCGGGCCGTCGGCGCGATCGTAAATCGCGCTGCCCTGCAGGACGATGATCGGCCCGCGCAAGCTCAATTCCGACGCGAAGGGCCGAGCCGCGTCCAAGAGCCTGCCGGTGGCCAAACAAATGGTCACACCCTCGTCTTGGGCCTTGGCGATCGCGTCGCGATCCGCAGCGCTGATCTCGAGCGACGCGCCGATGAGCGTTCCATCGAGGTCGATCATCACCAGACGCGGCCTCAAGCCGACGCGGCTTCCCAGACGTTGCCGGCGCCGAACAGCCGGCTTAACTCATCCCGCAGCGACTGAGTCAGCGCGACCGCCTGCTTGAGCGGTCGATTGTCGCCGTTGCGGCCGACGTGGAGCACCACTCTCGCCGAGCCGCCCGGCGCGGCCAGAACTATCTCCCGCAGCTTCCCCAACCGTCCGGCATCATCCGAATCTCCCGACAGACGCACGTGCAAGTCCCGGCTGGCACCCGGCATCGTCGCGCCTGCCACGATCGGCGCGCCATCGAGCGGCCACGCTTCCAGGGCCGCAACGGTGATCTCCGCCCGTTCGTCGTCGCCGGTCTCGCTCGAGTCGGACGGCGTGACGGCGGTTCTTCCAGGCGAGGTACGTTCTTTGATTCTTCCTTTGATAACGACGACGGCGTCGGCAACGAGCACGGGAGCGAGATTTGGGTACCACTTAGGAAAGACGACGACCTCGACGGCGCCGGTCATGTCCTCCAACTTCGCCACGACCATCTGTCCCCCGGCCTTGGTCACGACTTTACGAGCGACCGCAACGACGCCACCGACGACCACCAGCTCGTCTTCGGGCAGTTCGCGGATGCGCCGAATCGTAGAGGTCGTGCGCCGCTTCAGCTCCGTCAGCCTTGAAGTGAGCGGATGGCCGGAGATGTAAACCCCGATGGCTTCCCGTTCTTGAGTAAGGCGCACGGCCGCCGCAGGCTCCGCCACGATGGGCAGCGCCGGCGGCGGCAATGGCGCACTCCCCCCCGCTCCAAAGAGCGACGTCTGGCCGAGATCCTTTTCGCGCGCCGCCCGCTGCCCGTAATCCAGCGCCGCGTCCACCGCCGCCAGATTTTGCGCCCGGCTCCCGGACAAGGTGTCGAGCGCGCCCGCCTTGATGAGCGACTCCATCACCCGTCTGTTCACTTGCCGGCAGTCTACCCGCAGACAGATGTCGGCGAGCGATGAAAACGGCCCGTCGCGCCGCTTCTCGAGCAGCTCGGCGATCGCGCCCCCGCCGACGTTTTTCACCGCTCGCAGCCCGAAACGAATGGCTCCCTGGACGACCGTGAAATCGGTGCCGCTTTCGTTGACGTCCGGAGGCAAAATGGGTAATCCCACTTGAGCGCATTCGGCCAGATACTCGACCAGCTTATCCGTGTTGTGCATCATCGACGTCAGCAAGGCCGCCATGAATGCAAGCGGGTAGTTCGCCTTGAGCCAGGCGGTGCGATAGGCGAGCAGACCGTAGCAGACGGCGTGGGCTTTGGCAAAGCCGTAGCCAGCGAAAGGTTCGATGAACTGCCAGATCTGAGCCGAAAGCGCTTCGTCCAGACCGTGCTCCATGCAGCCTGCGATGAACTTCTCCCGCTCCGCCGGGATTTTTTCTTTTATCTTCTTGCCGATCACTTTACGCATCGAGTCGGCTTGGCCGACGCTGTACCCTGCCAGGTCGCGGCACATCTGCATGACCTGCTCCTGATAGACAGCGATGCCGTAGGTCTCTTCCAGAATCGGCTCGAGCCTCGGATGCAGGTAGGTGATCGCCCGCCGTTTTTGTTTGCCGGCGATGAAGTCGGCTATCCAGTCCATCGGTCCCGGACGGTACAACGCGACCATAGCGATGACGTCTTCTATCCTGCTCGGGCGCAGTTCGGCGATATAGCGCCGCATGCCGGCGCTCTCCAATTGAAACACGCCGGTGGTCTGTCCCGCCGACAAGAGGCCGTACGTCTTGGCATCGTCGAGCGGGATGTTCTCAAGCGTGAAGTCCGCATCCGCGGTGCGGCGGATCTCATCCGCCGCCGACTGCATGACGGTGAGCGTGCGCAGTCCCAAGATGTCCATTTTGAGCAATCCGATGCGTTCGACCCATTCCATCGAATATTGCGTGTTGACGATGTTATCGCCGAGCTTGACGAGGGGCGCGAAATCCGTGATCGGCCCAGGCGCGATGACGACCCCGGCCGCGTGGGTCGATGCATGCCGGGCAAGCCCTTCGACGCGCATCGCCGTCTCCAGCAGAGCGCGGGTCGCAGGGTCGCGCTGGTACGATGCCGCGAGGTCGGGCACGGCATCGATCGCTTGGCGGATCGTCATGGGATTGGTGGGGATGACCGGAATCATCTTCGCGATGCGGTCCACTTCCGAGAGCGGAACGCCTGTCACCCGGCCGACGTCGCGCACTGCAGCGCGCGCCGCCATAGTCCCGAAGGTGACGATCTGCGCCACTTGGTCCACACCGTAGCGATCGATCACGTACCGAATCACCTCATCGCGCCGCTCGAAACAAAAGTCGGTGTCGATGTCAGGCATGGAGATGCGCTCGGGATTGAGGAACCGCTCGAAAAACAGATTGTAGCGCAGCGGGTCGACGTCCGCGATGCGCAGCACGTACGCCACGATGCTGCCGGCGGCCGAACCGCGGCCGGGCCCGACGGGAATGCCGCTTTCGCGCGCGTAGCGGATGAAATCCCACACGATCAGGAAGTAGGAGCCGTACCCCATGCGCTCGATGATGCCGAGCTCATACTCAAGCCGCGACACGTGTTCCGGCGTCGGTTCGCCGTAGCGCTCGCGCAGGCCCCGCAGGCACAGGCTTCGCAAAAAGGAGTTATCGTCGGTCTCCTCAGGCGGAACCGGAAAGGCAGGGATGGCAAACGATTTCGTCTCGATGCGTACGTCGACCATGTCGGCGATGTCGCTGGTGGTCGCGCAAGCCTCGCGATTTTGCGCGAACAACGAATACATCTCATCTGAATTTTTGAAATAGAAGTCGTCGCCTTCGAAGCGCATCCGCTCTGCGTCGGCTACCATCTTCCCAGTGCCGATGCACAGCAACACGTCGTGCGCCGGGGCATCGTCTTTGCGCAGGTAGTGAAAGTCGTTGGCGGCGACTGCCCGGATGCCCGTCTCGCGCGCGATTTCGAGCAGAGCCGAGCGCACCTTGTCCTCCATGGCATGATGGTGATGGTGGATCTCCAGGAAGTAGCGCTGGCCGAAGATCGCTCGGTAGTCGGCGATGAGGGCCTTGGCTTGCGGCAGCCGGTCGTGGAGCAGATGTTGCGACACGCCGCTTCCAAGACAGCCCGATAGGACGATCAACCCCTGGTTGTACCTTTCCAGCAGTTCGAGGTCGACTCGCGGTTTGTAATAGTAGCCGTCGAGAAAACCGATAGAGACAAGCTTGATGAGGTTGCGGTACCCCTGCATGTCCGCGGCGAGCACCGTGAGATGGTATTCATCGCGCGCGCTGCGGTCACGGTGACCGCGAGGCGCGACGTACATCTCGCAGCCGATGATCGGCTTGACGTTTTTGGATTTGGCCTCGAAGTAGAACTCCAGCGCACCGTACAGAACGCCGTGATCCGTGAGCGCGACCGCAGGCATACCGAAAGCTGCCGCGGTCGAAATGATGTCTTTGATCCGGCATGCGCCGTCCAGCAAAGAATACTCGCTGTGCACGTGCAGGTGGACAAAATCCTTGGCCATGCGTCGCTGACTCAATTCATGGCCGCCCGTCGCCGCCCTTGTGGATACGGAAGCGAACGTCTTGTGGATGGAGTGCGGATAGCGGGCGATGGAGTTCGCGGCTCCCCCGGGACAGCCGCTGCTGCCGCAGAGGTCGCCATGACACGCGCGGCCGGCTCTTGCACCGCAGGAAGTGCCATCACGAGAGCCTGAAGTCTAAACGTTCACCGATTTTCCGTCCTTTAGGAGCCGACGACCATATGGCAGTCCTCACCTCGGAGTCCATCGGGTTGGAGAGCTTTGGCATCGCGGGGGTGCGGAGCGCCCTGCGCAATGCCCCAGCCGCCCGCCTTTACGAGGAGGCGATTCGCCGGCGGGAGGGGATCGCCGCAGCGGCAGGCCCTCTGGTGGTCAGGACGGGGAAGCATACGGGCCGCTCGCCCAACGACAAGTTCTTGGTCCGCGAACCTGGCAGCGAAGCGAACATCGATTGGGGCAAGGCGAACAAGCCGTTCGCCGCTGACAGATTTGCCGCCTTATTGGGCCGCGTCGATGAGTATCTGCGCGACAAAGACGTCTACGTCTTGGACGCGTACGCCGGAGCAGATCCCCGCTACAACCTTCCCATCCGCGTGGTCACGCAGATGGCGTGGCACAACATGTTCGCCCGCCACCTATTCATCCCGTCAGCCGCTTCTGCTCTGGATGGGTTCACGCCTCAATTCGCCATCGTGGACGCGTGCGACTTCCTAGCCGATCCAAAGCGCGACGGCACCGGCTCGGAAACGTTCATCATCGTCGACTTCGGGCGAAAGCTGGTCCTCATCGGCGGCACGACGTATGCCGGCGAGATAAAGAAGTCCGTTTTCACGGTCATGAACTACTTGCTGCCGCTGCGCGGCGTCATGCCGATGCACTGCTCCGCCAACGTGGGACCCGGCGGCGAGGTCGCCATTTTTTTCGGCCTTTCCGGAACGGGGAAGACCACCCTTTCGGCCGAACCCACGCGTTCTCTGGTCGGCGATGACGAGCATGGCTGGAGCGAGCAGGGCGTCTTCAATTTCGAAGGCGGCTGCTACGCGAAGGCGATCCATCTTTCCGCGGATCTGGAGCCGCAGATATACCCGACGACCCGCACCTTCGCGACCGTGCTGGAAAACGTCGTCATCGACGAGCAGTCTCGCGAACTGGACCTTGACGACGACTCGCTCACCGAGAACACCCGCGCGGCGTACCCGCTGACCTCCTTGCCCAACATCGTGGCGAGCGGCCAGGCAGGGCATCCCCGCGATCTGATCATGCTGACGTGCGACGCCTTTGGGGTCCTGCCCCCCATAGCCCGGATGACGCCGGCTCAAGCCATGTATCATTTCCTTTCCGGATATACCGCCAAAGTCGCCGGGACGGAAAAAGGCGTCACCGAGCCGCAGACGACATTTTCGCACTGCTTCGGCGCTCCGTTCATGGTCCACGAGCCGGTGGTGTACGCGAAGATGCTCGGTGAGAAGATCGCCCAGCACGCCGTTCGGTGTTGGCTAATCAACACCGGCTGGAGCGGCGGGCCCTACGGCGTCGGCAAGCGCATGAGGCTTCCCTATACGCGGGCGATGGTCAACGCCGCGCTGTCGGGCAAGCTCGACGGCGCCACGTTCCGGGCCGACCCGGTTTTCAAGCTCGAAGTCCCGACGTCCGTGCCCGGCGTGCCCGACGAAGTGCTGCAAGCGCGGGCGACGTGGCCGGATCCGGCGGCATACGACGCTCAGGCGAACGATCTGGCCAAGCGCTTCGCTGCCAATTTCGAGAAGTTCGCGGCGACCGCGACAAGCGAGATCCGCGAGGCGGCTCCTAGAGTCTAGCCCTTCGGGGTGAGACCGCGCGGCGCGGCCGGCCGGTTGATTGCGTAGCGCGGCGCTTTTCCGACCGCGTAGCGGCGGACGTTGGTGGCGAAGGCCGTCGCGATGCCCGAATACGAGTCGTCCGTGACGCCGGCGACGTGCGGCGTCACGATCGCGTTGAACCCGAATATCGGATGACGCGGATCCACGGGCTCACCTTCGAAGACGTCCAGTCCCGCCCCGCTTAGGGTTCCGCTTTCGAAGGCCGCCAGCAAAGCGTCCGAATCGACCAAGGCGCCGCGGGCGATGTTGATCAGATACGCCCCCGGCTTCAGCGCGGCGAACGCCGCGACGTCGAAGAGGTGGCGGCTTTGGGCAGCGTGATTGACGCACAAGATGACGTAGTCCGCTTGGCTCAGCGCCGCGTGCAGATGGTCGATACGATAGACCGCATCGACATCTTTTGGGCGGCCGTCTTCCTCGGGACGCCTGCGCACGGCGATGACGTTCATGCGGCACGCCGCAAGCCGTCGGGCGAGCGCCTTGCCGACATTTCCCAATCCGACGATGCAGGCGGTCTTGCCGCGCAACGCCGATCCGGCCGGCTCTCCAAGCCGCCGGTCCACCAGCGCAGCCTCGCAATCGCGGATGCGGCGCGAGAGCATAAGCATGAGGAGCAGGGCATGATCGGCGACCGAGTCCGCGTTGCCGCTGACGTCACTGGGGATCCGCGCCACCCACACGCCCGCGCCCGTCGCGGCCTCGACGTCGACGCTGTCAAGCCCCACACCGAACTGCTGCACCAGGCCGAAATGCCCCCGCTGCAACACGTCGGCCGTGACGGCTGCGAAGTACGGCACTACGACGTCGGCTCCGCCGACGTTGTCCGCGACGTCCGTCCGCGCGCACGCCGCAATCTCCCAGCCGGGAAGCAACGGAGCAAGGCGAACGCGGCTTTCCTCGTACCCCTCGTCGCAAAAGAGAATCTTCATCGCGCGCTCGCGATCGAATCGACCAATGTCCTTTTCCAGGCGGCCACGGCGAAAAGTAGATTCGCACAACGGCATCGACAATCTTATGGACCGCACCGCGCCGCCACTAAAGCGGCGGCACGACATCGCCGTTTAAGCGTTGTCCGCGCCGCGCCGGCATGCTGCGGACAAACGGGCACAATACGAACGCACGGCCGGTAAAGCCTGGTCAGGTGGTGACGAAGCGATAAGGTCCACCAGGGCGCTCCCGACGATGACGCCGTCGGCAAACGTGGCAACCATGCGCGCTTGCTGCGGAGTCGAGATACCGAAGCCTACGGCCAGTGCTTTGTCGGTTTGCTCGCGCAACCGCTGAGCCAGAGCCTTAGTCCCCCGGTCGATAACCGTGACGGAACCCGTCACCCCCATACGGCTGACGACGTAAATGAAACCCGTGCTCACGCGCGCTATGAGCGAGAGCCGTTTTGCCGGAGTCGTCGGCGCAACCAAAAAGGATAGCGCCAGCCCAGCGCTCGCGAACACCGCCACCGCTTCTGCGCCCTCCTCGGGCGGCAAGTCGGGTATGACGGCTCCCGCGAAGCCGGCCTGGTGCAGGTCTCGCGCGCAACGCTCCAGGCCGCGAACGTAAAGGGGATTGAAGTACGAAAAAGCGACCAGCGGCACTGGGACCGGCAGCGAACGCGCGATCTGCAGGACGCTGTCGAAGGTCGTCCCGGCGCGTAAAGCGCGCGTTGCGGCGGCCTGGATCGACGGTCCGTCGGCCAGTGGATCGGAATAAGGAAACCCGAGCTCGACGATATCTGCTCCGCCATCGATCGCAGCGCGGATCAATGCGGCGGTTGTGCTCGGCAGCGGGTCGCCCGCCATGAGGTAAGCGACGAAGGCGGCTCTGTCGGCGCTCTTGCAGCCGTCGAAAACACCGGAGATGGTCGCTGCGCCGAGGTTGCGGCTCATCTTCAGTGGGGCTCGCCGAGGGCAAAGCGTGCTGCGTCTTTGTCGCCGCGCCCCGAACAACTGACGAGGATGACTTCGTCGCGCGGACGCGCTCGCGCCAGGTCGCAGGCATGGGCGATCGCATGAGCGCTCTCGAGAGCGGGGACGATGCCTTCCTGCCGAGCCAACTCTGAGAACGCGTCCAGAGCCTGCCGGTCGTCGACTCCGACGTACGTGACCCGTCCGCTCGCTTGCAGATGCGCGTGCTCGGGCCCGACAGCGGGATAATCAAGGCCGGCCGCTATCGACCTGGTCGCCGAGACTTGCCCGCCGCCGTCTTGGAGCACCATGGTGCGCGCGCCGTGCAGAACGCCGATGGTGCCGCGCAACAGGCTGGCCGCGTTTTCAGCGGGCGAATCGAGCCCGCGGCCCGCGGCTTCGACTCCCCACAACTTCGTCTGCGAATCGCCCAGAAACGCGGCGAAGATGCCGATGGCGTTGCTGCCGCCTCCAACGCAAGCCACCACGTGATCGGGAAGGCGCCCCAAGCGCTCCTGGCACTGCGCGCGTGCTTCGTCGCCGATCACCCGCGCGAAGCGCTTCACCAGGGAGGGATACGGGTGCGCGCCGACGACCGAGCCGATGCAATAAAACGTCGAACCGGCGCTGGCAGCCCAGTCGCGAAATGCCTCGCTCGTGGCATCCTTTAGCGTCCGAGAGCCGCTTTCTACGACACGGACAGTTGCACCGAGCAGCTTCATCAAGTAGACGTTGAGAGACTGGCGGCGCGCGTCTTCGGCGCCTATGTACACCTCCACCGGGATGCCGAGCAACGCGCCGGTCGTGGCCGTCGCGACACCGTGCTGACCCGCCCCTGTTTCGGCGATCATGCGCGTCTTCCGCATGCGCAGTGCGAGCAGGCCCTGTCCGATCGTATTGTTGATCTTGTGGGCGCCCGTATGGTTGCAATCTTCGCGCTTCAAAACGATGGTGGCTCCGCCGGCCGACGAGCTAAGGCGGTCAGCCACGAAAAGCGGAGAGGGCCGACCGACGTAGTCGCGCAGCAGTTGACCGTATCTGGACCAAAACGATTCGTCGGCGAACGCGGCATGCATGGCGGCTTCCAGCTCTTGCAACGGTTGGACCAAAACCTCTGGCACGAAGCGGCCACCGAACTGACCGAAATATCCGTGCTCGTCCGCGTCGCTCATGCCTGCTTCGCGGCGCTCACGAAACGGCGTACTTGCGCGGCATCTTTCCGCCCGTCGCGCTCGACTCCCGAGCGCACGTCGACCGCATCGGGATGGACCGCGGCGATGGCCGCCGCGACCGTGTCGGCGGTGAGGCCGCCCGCCAGTATGAAGAAGGTCGAGCTCGCCGCGCGCAGCCGAGCCGCGGCGCGCGGGTCGAACGATATGCCGGTTCCTCCACGCCTGCCGTCACAGCGCGAATCGGCCAACACGGCGATGGCCATACCGCCGCGCAACTGGCCCGGCGTCGCGGCCGGCTCGCGAGCCAAAACGATCGTCGGCTTGCCGAAGGAGCCGCAATACTCAAGCGGTTCGTCGCCTGAGAATTGCAGCACGTCGAGTCGGCACCGGTCAAGAGCGCTGCGCACCAAGTCCGACGGAGGGTCGGCGAACACCCCGACCGTCGTCACGAAGGGGGGCACGCGAGCGATGAGCGCGGAGGCGGTGGACACGCTAAGCCGCCTGGGGCTGTCCGCGAATATGAACCCGAGCGCATCCACGCCGGCGAGGACGCACGCGTCTATATCTTCCGGATACGCGACCCCGCAGACTTTGACGCGCGTCACTTGGCGACTCCCCGCAGCCGGCTGACTGCGTCGCCTGGTTCTCGGTCGCGCAGCAGCGCTTCTCCGATCAGGACGGCCCGGAAGCCCGCGATCGCACAAGCGCCGATCTCGTCGGCGGTCCGATAGCCGCTCTCTGCGACGGCGACGACCCAGTCAGGCAGCGTACGGCGCACGCGCAGCGCCACGGTGAGATCGACTTCAAGACTGCCCAGGTCACGATTGTTGATGCCGATGATGCGCGCTCCTGCAGCCAGGGCTCGCGCGCCTTCCGATTCATCATGGATCTCGACCAGCGCGGCCATGTTTGCCGCGGCGGCGGCGCTCAGCAGCAGCGGCAGCTGGTCGTCGCTCAGCACAGCGACGATGAGCAGCACCGCATCCGCACCCGCACATGCCGCGGCCCACACCTGATACTCATCGAACACGAAGTCTTTGCATAGGACGGGCAGCGACGTCGAAGCGCGCGCGGCCCGCAAGTGAGACAGCGCGCCGCCGAAGTAACGCGGCTCCGTCAAAACGGAGAGCGCGGCCGCGCCGCCGCGCTCGTACGCGCCTGCGATGCCGGGCGGGTCGTACGTTCCAAGGATCGCGCCCGCGGACGGCGAGGCACGCTTGATCTCGGCGATGATCGACGGCGAACCGCTGCATATTGCTCCGAGGAAATCACGGGCATCGTCGCGAGCGGCCGCTCGCTCTGCAAGTTCCCGTTGTGGGACCCGCGATTTCTCGCGAGCGATGTCCAACCGCCGCCCGGACATGATGCGGTCGAGATACGTCATCGATTGCTTATCTCGACAAGGGCTTCAAGTTTTGCCAGGGCGGTTCCCGATACGATGGATTGCTCCGCCAATCTCATGCCGGCGTGCAGCCCATCTGCGGCTCCCGCGATTTTCAGCGCCAGCGCCGCGTTGATCAACACGACATCGCGATGCGGACCCGGGCGGCCCTCCAGAACCGCGCTGACGAGCTGCGCGTTCTCTCGCGCGTCTCCACCGCTTATTGCGGTCACCGAACGCCTCTCTAAACCGACATCCTCTGGAACTATCGCGTACTCCCTCATGCCGGTCCCCGTCCACTCCAGTACCTTGGTGGGGCCGGACAGCGTGACTTCATCCAGGCCGTCGTCGCCGCGCACCAGCGCCGCCCGTTCGCTTCCCAAGCGCGTCAACGCATCGGCCAGCAGGCGAAGAGAAACGGCGTTCGCCACCCCGATCACCTGTCTGGTCGCGCCGGCCGGGTTGGTCAACGGACCCAACAAATTGAATAGCGTCGTGACGCCGATCTCGCGGCGCACGGCGCCGACGATCCCCATGGCAGGGTGATAGTTCGGTGCGAAGAGGAAGGCGACGCCGACCGTCGCAAGCGCCGCTTCGGCGATTTCGGGCGGCGCCTCTAAGCGAACGCCAAGAGCCCGTAGGACGTCTGCGCTGCCGCATCGGCCCGTCACGGCTCGATTGCCGTGCTTGGCCACCGCCACCCCCGCCCCAGCGACCACGAACGCGACGGCGGTGGAGATGTTGAAAGTGTTCAACCCGTCTCCGCCCGTTCCGCACACATCCACCAGCGGACGGCGAGCCGTGCGCACTTGGACGGCGTGCGCCCGCATGGCCCTGGCGGCCCCGGCGATCTCTTCAGGCGTCTCGCCTTTCACCGATAGCGCGACGAGCAACGCGGCGACCTGAGCCGGCGTCGCAGCTCCCGCCACGATCCCGTTGACCGCTTGTTCCATTTCGGGCGCCGAAAAGTTGTCGCCGCGAGCGGCCCGTCGAATGCATTCCTCAATTGCCGGCATAGCTTTTCTCGTTCGTCAAAAGACTGCAGTGCTTTTGCCGGCTTCGTTAGTTACGGAAATACGAAGCGGGCCATCATGTGAGGCCCGCCCGCTGTCAGCGCTCCATCTGCTCCCCGCAGCACGGGGTGATGTCAGCGAAAACTAAGGCGAGCCCCCAAGCACGGTCGCCACCACAGTCCGGTGCAGCGCGTGGTCCTTCGGATCATTGCATCAACTCCAGCTGCGCCATTTCCGCAGCATCGCCCTTACGCAGGCGCGTGCGCACGATGCGCGTGTACCCGCCGCTGCGGCCCGCCAAGCTGGGAGCGATCACGTCGAAGACCTTCTTCACCACGTCTTCCGACGTGAGGTACCCGGCCACGAGGCGTCGGCTGTGCAGATCGCCCTTTTTCGCCCGCGTGATGATCCGCGACGCGACGCGGGAGACTTCCTTCGCGCGCACGACGGTCGTCTCGATCGCCCCATGCGTGAAGAAAGAGGTCGTCAGATTCTTCAGCATGGACCGCCGGTGGTCATCGTTACGCCCCAGGCGCTTGTCCGCCTTGCTATGCCGCATCGCTTTCCTTAGGATTGCTTGAGCGAAAGATCCCGCTCCAGCAATTTCTCTTTGATTTCATCGACCGATTTCTTGCCTAAGTTGCGCATGTTCATGATCTCGTCTTCGCTTTTTTGCAGAAGCTCGTAGATCTTCGTGATGCCGGCGCGCTTCAGACAATTGTAAGAGCGCACCGAAAGGTCGAGTTCGTCCACCGGGATATCCCATCCCGCAAAGGGGCGCGCCTCCTCAACCGGCTGCTCGGCCTCGCCATGGCCGCTGAAGCTGACGAAGAGCGAAAGCTGGTCCTGAAGGATCTTTGCCGCAGTGCTCAGCGCCTCGTCCGGCGTGATGCTGCCGTTGGTCTCTATCTCCAGCAGCAGGCGGTCGTAGTCGGTCACTTGGCCGACTCGCGTATCCTCGATCTGGTAGCTCACCTTGCGGATGGGCGTAAAGATGGAGTCGACCGGGATCAGGCCGATGACATGTTCGACGTTTCGCTGTTTGTCGGCGGTGACGTATCCGCGCCATTTCTCGACGCCGATCTCCATGAACAGACGCGCTTTCTTGTCGGACAGAGTCGCGATGTGGTAGTCCGGCTCCAACAGCTCCACGTCCGGATCGGGCACGATATCATGCGCCGTCACTTCCCGCTCGCCCGAAGTCTCGATGCGCAGCACCTTCGGCTCGTCGACGTTCATCTTCAAGGGCAAGCCTTTCAGATTCAATATGATGTTGGTCGTGTCCTCAACCACTCCCGGAATGGTCGAGAATTCGTGCAAGACGCCGTCGATCTTGACGTACGTGACCGCCGCACCAGGCAGGCAAGAGAGCAGCAGCCGACGCAACGCGTTGCCCAGAGTAATGCCGAAGCCGCGCTCGAGCGGCTCGACGGCGAATGTCGCTTTATTGTCCCGTCTATCACGGACCTCAATCGAGGCCCGCTGAAATTCCAATACTGCCATAATCTCCTTTTTACTTATCTTGTCGCTGCGGACTCGGAGGGTCCGTCGAGCGTGCGTCCTCTAGCGCGAGTAATACTCGACGATGAGCTGCTCTTCGACGTTGGTGTCTATATCGGCCCGCGTGGGGACCGCGAGAATCTTCGCCTTACTGTTCTGTTCGTCATACTCAAGCCAGCCTGGAACGCGACGTCCTTTTGCGTATTCCAACAGCCACTCGAACAGCGGCGACTTCGCGCTCGTCCCCACCAGCGCGAGTTCATCTCCCGGCCTCATCTGTGCGGACGGGATGTTGACGCGGCGCCCGTTGAGCATGAAGTGACGATGCCTGACGAGTTGGCGCGCCTGCTTGCGTGAGGTGGCGAGGTTCAGCCGGTAGACGACGTTATCCAGCCGGGTCTCAAGCAAACCCAGCAGCGCCGTGCCGGTCTGGCCCTTGCGGCGGCTCGCCTTGACGAAATAGTTCTCGAACTGCCTCTCCAAGACACCGTAGATACGACGCATCTTCTGCTTTTCGCGCAGCTGCCGTCCGAACTCAGAAACCTTGGGCCGGTTCTTGGTCGCGGCTTTCTGGCCGGGAGCGGCCGTGCGCCGCTCAACGGCACACTTCTTTGACAGGCAACGCTCGCCTTTGAGGAACAGCTTGACCTTGTCGCCAGGCTTCGTGCCGCTGGCGCTTTCACGGCGGCACATGCGGCACACCGGGCCTGTATATCGAGCCATGACGAGAGACTATCCTCCTAGACGCGCCGCCGCTTGGGCGGACGACAACCGTTGTGCGGTATCGGCGTGACGTCTTTGATCAAGACGATCTCCAACCCGGCGGCCTGCAACGCCCGGATGGCGGCTTCTCGGCCGGCCCCCGGGCCTTTGACGAAAACCTCGACCTGCCGCATACCGTGCTCCATGGACTTGCGGGCCGCGCTCTCGGCCGCCATTTGAGCGGCGAACGGCGTCGATTTCTTGCTGCCCTTAAATCCCATGTTCCCCGAGCTTGCCCAGGCGATCGAACCTCCAGCGAGATCGCTGATGGTGACGATCGTGTTGTTGAAGCTCGAGCGGATATGCGCGACGCCTTGCGAGACGTTCTTGGTTTCGCGCTTCTTGCGAGGCCGAGCCTTCTTGGCCGCAGGCATAGAGTTTTCGTCCTTTCCTGTGAGCTACTTGCCGCCGGGACCCTTGGCTTTCTTCTTGCCGGCGACGGTCTTCTTGGGTCCCTTGCGCACGCGCGCGTTCGTCTTGGTGCGCTGGCCGCGAACGGGCAGGCCACGCCGATGACGCAGACCGCGATAGCAGCCGATGTCCATCAGGCGTTTGATGGCCGTGGACACTTCGCGCCGCAGGTCCCCCTCGACTTTGAGATTGCGTTCTATCTGCTCGCGCAACCTTTGAATCTCGTCATCTTTGAGATCCTTCGTGCGCGTGTCGGGATTCACGCCGGCCGTCGACAGCAGTCGAGCCGCCGTCGGGCGGCCGATTCCGTAGATATAGGTCAGTGCGATTTCGATGCGCCGGTCGCGCGGCAGATCGATGCCTGCAATGCGTGCCAAATGCCACCCCTATCCTTGGGCCTGTTTGTGTTTCGGGTTTTCGCAGATCACCCGCGTGCGGCCACCGCGCTTGATGACCTTGCACTTATCGCATATCTTCTTGACGCTGGGTCGTATCTTCATCTTCCTTCGCTTTCGGCCTCACTTATACCGGTAGGTTATGCGCCCTTGGGTCAAATCGTACGGGGAGAGCTCCACCAGCACGCGATCGCCGGGCAGTATGCGGATGAAGTTCATCCGGATCTTGCCGGAGACCCGAGCCAGGACCCGATGCCCGTTGCTCAGCTCCACCCGGAAGAACGCATTCGGCAACGGCTCCACGACCACACCTTCGACCTCAATCGCTTCTTCTTTCGGCGAGTCGGTCGTCTTTTCCGTACGCTTTTTCTTCGGGGATCGGCGTTGGGGACGCGGGCGTCTTTGCGGGGCCAAGCAGACCTACTTTCGCACTTGCGGCGGCCGGCAGGGCGGGGTCACAGCGCGACGGCCGGACTTTGCGCCAACGTCGCGTCGCTGCTGACCGTCAAGATCTCGCAACCCAGCGCCGTGACGGCGATCGTGTGCTCGAAGTGCGCCGACAAGCAGCCCTGAGCGGTCACGACCGTCCAGCCGTCAGGGTTGGTGCGAACCTGCCAGCTGCCCGCGTTCACCATGGGTTCGACCGCCAAAACCATGCCTGGTTTCAGCACGACGCCATTTCCCGGCTTGCCGTAATTGGGAACCGGAGGCTCTTCGTGCAGTTGCCGCCCGACGCCATGACCGACGAGCGCGCGAACCACGGAGAACCCTTGCCTCTCGACCACTCCTTGCACGGCGTGCCCGATATCCGAAACGTGAGCCCCGGGTCGGACGACGGCGATGCCGGCCAGCAGCGATTCTTTCGTGGTCTCGACCAGCCGCCGCGCTTGCGGTGAGATCTCGCCGACGGCAACCGTGCATGCCATGTCGCCGTACCAGCCGTCGACCCGCGCACCGATGTCGATCTTGAGCAGGTCGCCCGCTATCAGTTTGCGCCTACCCGGAATGCCGTGAACGACCTCGTCGTTGACGGAAGCGCAGATGGATCCGCTAAAGCCGTGGTACCCCAAGAAAGCCGGCTCGCCGCCCTGTTTGCGGATGAGTTCTTCGGCATAGGCGTCGATTTCACCCGTGGTCGCGCCGGGGACCACGGATTTGACCAAAGCTTCCAAGGCGCGAGCGGTCACCCGCCCCGCAATCCGCAGGCAATCGATCTCGCGGGCGCTTCTGCACGTCGTCACGCCGTCGGCTCCTTGGGAACGCCGGCGGCCGCAGCGATGTCCTCGAACACCTCGTCGATGTGCTTCGTGCCCTCGACCGTCCGCAACAGGCTGGCTCCCTGGTAATAGGCGATCAAGGGCGCCGTTTTCTCGTCGTACACGTCGAGCCGATGCCGGACCATCTCTTGATCGTCGTCGCGCCGGTGCACGAGCAAAAAGCCGCAGCGATCGCAGACTCCGGCGACCTTGGGCACCGCGGAAAGCAGGTTGTACGACGTGTTGCAGTGCGCGCACACCCAGCGCCGGGTCAGCCGACGCACGAGTTCGTCGCGCGGAACCGAGAGTTCGATGACAGCGCTCAGCCGCCGCTTCAGCTTCGCGAGCAGCGCGTCGAACGCCGTCGCCTGCTGGCTGGTCCGTGGAAAGCCGTCCATGACGAAACCATCACGCGCGTCGTCATGGTGCAGACGCTCTTCCACCACGCCGATCGTGACTTCGTCCGGCACAAGCTCGCCGTTGTCCAAATATTCCTTGGCTGCAAGTCCCATCGGGCTCTCTGCGGCGACCGCGGCACGGAACATATCGCCCGTTCCGATTTGCGCCAGGCCGAACGCTTCGCCCAATCTGCGTGCCTGCGTGCCTTTGCCGGCTCCCGGGGCGCCCAACAAGATGAGCCGCAGTTGACGTGCGGCGCTCACTGCTTGATGAACCCACGGTAGTCGCGCATCGCGAGGCGGGCCTCGATCTGATTGAGCGTGTCGAGCGCGACGCCGACCACGATCAAAAGCGACGTGCTGCCCAAATAAAACGTCGTGACGTGCGTCATGCTTTGGGTGATGTTGGGCAAGATGGCCAGCAGTCCCAGATAGACCGCCGCGACCACGGTGATGCGATGGAGGATCTTCTGCAGGTAGTCGACGGTCGGCTTACCGGGCCTGATCCCAGGGATGAAACCGCCCTGCTTCTTGAGCGAGTCGCCTATGTCCATGATGTTGATGACGACCTCGCTGTAGAAGAACGTAAAGCCGACGACGAGCAAGAAATACACCGCGTTGTACAAGAAGCTGTTGTAGTTGAAGTGCAGGGCGATGAAAGTTGCGTATGCCTGCGCGAACGGCTTGTGCAAGCCTTGGGCCCAGGCGGAGATCTGCTGCGGGAAGAGCAGGATGGAAATCGCGAAGATGATCGAGATCACGCCCGCGTTATTGAGCCGCAGAGGGATGTACGTGCTGCGCCCGCCGTACACTTTGCGCCCGACGACCCTCTTCGCGTACTGAACCGGAACGCGGCGCTGACCCTGATACATGAAGATGATGGAGATCAGCGAGACGATCGCGATGAGCAAAAAGAGCACGATCCCGAAAATCGGCAAACCGCCCTTTTGCGAAGCCGACAGCGTCTGGCTGAAATACGTCGGGTAGCGCAGGATGATCCCGACGAAGATGATCAACGAGACGCCGTTTCCGATGCCTTTATCGGTGATCTGTTCGCCCAGCCACATCAACCAGATCGTCCCCGCGGTCAGCGTTATGACGACCATGATCAAGTACAGCAGCGGGTTCATCGTCGCCGGGGGAGCGAACACTTTGGCGCGGCTGAGCGCGACGACCATGGTCGTCGCTTGGACGACGGCCAGCACGACGGTCAGCCAGCGCGTGTAGAGGCCGACTTTCTTGCGGCCTTCCTCACCACCGTGCTGCATCATCTCCTTGATCTCGGGGAAAACGACGGTCAGCAGTTGCATGATGATGCTCGCGTTGATGTAGGGCGTGATGCCCATCGCCACGACCGAGAAGCGCTGCAGCGCGCCGCCCGAGAGGAAGCCGAGAAAGTTCAGAAACTGGCCCTGAGAGAGGATCTGCTGCCACGCCTGGATGTTGACGTACGGCACCTGGATGTAGACCGCAAGCACGAACGCCGCGAACGCGCCGAACACGAAGAGCACGCGGTTGCGAATCTCCGGGACGATGAGGGCGTTCGCCAGGTTGCGCCAAACGGTCATCGGGCCGTCACGCCTCCTCGAACGCGGCGCCCGCGGCAAGCAGCTTTGACCGCGCCGCTGCGGAAAAGGCCAAGCCGCGGAAGCGCAAATCGGCCGGCGCATCTCCGGTCCCCAGGACTTTGATCGGGCTGCGCCCCCCTTTGACGATGCCGGCCGCGCGCAACGCTTCCCCGCTGACCGGCACGCCCGTGTCCCAGCCGGCCAAGTCGCGCAAATTCACGACGGCATACTCGGTTCGGAAGATCGCCCGGGCCTTTTGGGACACGCCCCGGCGTTGCGGTAAACGGCGCTGCCAGGGCGTCTGCCCGCCCTCGAAATTCGGGCCCTTACCGCCGCCCGAGCGCGCCGTTTGACCCTTCCCGCCCTTACCAGACGTCTTAACCATGCCGCTGCCGTGACCGCGCCCCACGCGCACCCGCTTCGCGTTGGAGCCCCCTGCAGGCTTAAGCTCCGACAGCTTCACCGTTCACGGTCCTCCCTAGGATCTCGTCGACGCTTTTTCCGCGTTGGGCCGCGACCGTCTCGACCGTGCGCAAGCGGCGTAGACCGGCGACCGTCGCCTGGATGACGTTGATCGGATTGTTGCTCCCCAGCGACTTGGTGAGGATATCGTGCACGCCGGCCAACTCCAAAACCGCGCGCATGGCGCCGCCCGCGATGACGCCGGTCCCCTTGCTTGCGGGTTTCATCAGAACGTTGGCGGCGCCGATATGCGATGTGATGACGTGGGGGATCGTCCGCTCCACCATGGGCACCGTCACCAGAGATCTGCGGGCCGTGTCAACACCCTTGCGGATCGCTTCTGGCACCTCGCGCGCCTTGCCGATGCCGTAGCCGACGCGTCCTTGGCGATCCCCGACGACGACCAAGGCGGAGAACGAAAAGCGCTTGCCGCCTTTGACGACCTTCGCGACGCGGTTGACGCGCACGACTTGTTCCTCCAGGCCGGACCCGTCGGTGATGCGAGCCATAAGCTTTAGAACTCCAAACCGGCGTCGCGCGCCGCGTCGGCCAGCGTCTTGATGCGGCCGTGATACTTGTAGCCGCCGCGGTCGAACACGACCGCGTCGATACCTTTTTCCTTGGCCCGCTGCGCGATCGTCTTGCCGACCCTCTGCGCGGCCGGACCCGCCGCCAGTGAATCCAGTCCCTCCGCGACCGATTTCTCCAACGTCGATGCGGCAGCGACGGTCCGTCCCGTAGTATCGTCGATGACCTGCGCGTAGATGTGATGGAGACTGCGGAAGACCGACAAGCGTGGGCGCTTTGCGGTTCCCTCGATCCGGCGCCGAACGCGAGCGTGACGGCGAACGCGCAACGCTTGACGACCGCTCTCTTTGGCCATTATTTCTTGCCGCCCGTTTTGCCGGCTTTGCCCAGCTTGCGCCGGACCCGTTCGCCGGTATAGCGTATTCCTTTTCCCTTATACGGTTCCGGCGGACGGATGGAGCGGATCTGCGCCGCCATCTGTCCGACGCGCTGTTTGTCCGCGCCCATCACCGTGATCTTATTCGTCCCCTCGACGGTGATGCTCACGTCCTCGGGGGGCGCGATGACGACGGGATGAGAGAATCCCAACTGCAGAGTCAATTGCTTGCCTTGCATTTGGGCACGGTAACCGACGCCCTGGATCTCGAGCGTCTTGACGAAGCCCTTGGTGACGCCGTCGACCATGTTCGAGATCAAGGTGCGCGTCAACCCGTGCAGCTGCTTGCTGCGCTTGTCCTCGTTCGGCCGGCTGACCGTGACACTGCCGTCAGCGATCTTCACGGCCATCGCCTCCGCGAAACGAAGGGTCAGCTCTCCCTTGGGGCCTTTGACCGAAACAGTGTGATCGTGCAGCCCGACATCGACGCCGCTCGGGACGGCGATCGGCATGCGCCCGATTCTGCTCATCGCGCTGGCCCTTCCCTTACCATACCAGCGCCATGACTTCGCCACCGCAACCCAGGCGCTTGGCCTGTTTGCCGCTGAGCACGCCGCGCGAGGTCGACAAGATGATCAGCCCCATACCGCCCATGACGCGCGGGATCTCGCCCTTCGGCTTGTACACCCGCAGTCCAGGCCGGCTCACGCGTTTTAAACCGGTGAGGACACGCTCGCGCTTATCGCCGTAGCGCAGCGCGATGCGCAGAACGTCGCGCGGCTTCGCCGAGACGATCTCGTAGCTCTTGACGAAGCCCTCGGCTTTGAGCAGCTTCGCGATTTCCTTTTTCAGCCTCGAGACGGGAATGTCGACGGTGTCGTGATACGCCGTATTGGCGTTACGAATGCGCGTCAACATGTCAGCCACCGGATCGGTCACCATTGCCATGCTGCGTTATTCCTCTATTACCACGACGCTTTTGTGACCCCGGGGATCTGTCCCTTATGGGCCAGATTGCGAAAGCAAATGCGGCATAAGCCGAACTTGCGCAAGACCGCGCGCGAGCGTCCGCACAGAGCGCAGCGGGTATACCCGCGCACCTTGAACTTCGGGGTGCGCCTGCTTTTCTCGATTAACGACGTCTTGGCCATGTCCGCTCCCGCATCACGCCGCCGCTCCGTCCTTGCGCAGCGGCATACCCATCTCTTCCATGAAGGCTATCGCCTCTTCGTCCGTCGCGGCCGTCGTGACGATCACGATGTCGAGACCGCGCACCATGTCCACTTTGTCGTAGTTGATCTCCGGGAAGACTAGCTGCTCTTTGAGTCCCATGGCGTAGTTTCCGCGCCCGTCGACCGCCGCTCTAGACATGCCGCGAAAATCGCGGATGCGCGGCAAAGCGATGTTGACCAGCTTGTCGTAAAAGGCATACATCCGCTCGCCGCGCAGAGTGACTTTCGCGCCGATCTGCATGCCTGCCCGCAGTTTGTAGACCGCGATGCTCTTCTTCGCTCGCGTCACGATGGGCTTTTGTCCGGTGATCGCCAAAAGATCGGACACCGCGCCGTCCATGGCCTTCGGGTTCGCCACAGCCTCGCCGACGCCCATGTTGACGACGATCTTCACGAGGCGCGGCACCTGCATCCGGTTTTTGTAACCGAACCGCTTTGTCAGAGCCGGGCTGACCGTCTTTTCGTAACGTTCGCGCAGCCGATTCATCGCCACCTGAATACGCCTTCCTATCTTTTCGCCGGCCGCTCGGCCGGCTCGCCGCACTGGCGGCACACGCGCTCCTTGGCCCCGCCGCGGATCTCGACTGCGATCTTCGACGGTTTGTTGCACTTGGGGCAGACGTACATGACCTTGCCGGCCGGGAGGGCCATCTCTTTTTCCATTATGCCGGACTTGGACTTCTGCGTGGCCTTGGAGTGACGTTTGACGACGTTGATGCCTTCGACTTCGACCTTGCCCGCCGCCGCGCGTACCAGCTTCACCTTGCCGCGCCTGCCTTTGTCCTTGCCGGAAAGGACCACGACCGTGTCGCCCGCCGCCAATCGCACCTTGGCCACGTCAAAGAACCTCCGGGGCCAAAGAGACGATCTTCATGAAATCGCGATCGCGTAGCTCGCGCGCGACGGGACCGAAGATGCGCGTGCCGCGCGGGTTCTTCTGGTCGTTGATGAGCACGGCCGCGTTTTCATCGAAGCGTATGAAGGAACCGTCGGGCCGACGCAGCTTCTTTTTTTGGCGCACGATCACCGCTTTGACGACGTTCCCTTTCTTCACCGCCGCTCCCGGTATCGCGCTCTTGACGGCAGCGACGACGATGTCCCCGACGTATGCGTACGGGTGCCGCGAACCGCTGGACACGTGAAACACAAGCAGCTCCCGGGCTCCCGAGTTGTCGGCGACCTTGAGCCGGGTTTGGGAACCGATCACTTGGCCTTCTCCAAAACTTCCACCAAACGCCAGCGCTTGGATGCGCTCAATGGGCGCGCTTCCATGATCCTCACGAGATCGCCGATGCCGGCTTCGTTGCGTTCGTCATGCGCCTTGAAACGCACGGAAGAGCGTCCGATCTTCCCATACACGGGATGCGGCGTGCGCGACTCGGTCACGACGACGATCGTCTTTTGCATCTTGTTCGAAGCGACGCGTCCGATCTTCGACCGTCGCTGCGCCCGTTCACTCGCCGCCTGCTCCACCATCGTCTACCTCTGCGTCTGCCGCTGGGCGATCATCGTCTGCAATTGCGCCACGTTTCGTCGCAGCGTCTTGACGCGGGCGTGGTCCTCCAGATGACCGGTGACCAGCTGAAACCGCAGGTTGAAAAGCTCTTGCTTCGTCGCCGCCAATTTTTCTTCCAGTTCGCCCGCGGTCAAATCGTGAAGTGAGCGCAACTCGCTAGACTTCAAGAGCTTCACCGGCCCCTTCTCGCTGCAGCAGTTTCGTCCGGATGGGCAGCTTGAACGCAGCCAGCCGCAGGGCTTCTTTGGCGGTCGCCACATCCACGCCAGAGAGCTCGAACATCACCCGGCCGGGCCGAACCACAGCCACCCAGCCCTCGGGTGCGCCTTTGCCGGAGCCTTGGCGCGTTTCGGCTGGCTTTTTTGTGTACGACTTATCCGGGAAAATCGTGATCCACACTTTGCCGCCACGCTTTATGTAGCGGGTCATTGCGATCCGCGCCGCCTCGATCTGGCGGTTGCTGATCCACATCGGCTCAAGCGCCTGCAGGCCGAATTCGCCGAAGTGCAGGGCATTGCCGCTTTGCGCCCGGCCTTTCATCCGGCCACGCTGCACTTTGCGGTGCTTGACGCGCTTGGGGGTCAGCATTTTTCTATTCTTCCTCCGACGCTTTGGCGGCGTCAGCGGCCGGAGGCGTCGCTTCTGAGGCCGCAGGCTCTGCGTCGGTCGATTGGGCCACGTCAGTCTGGGTTTGGACCGCAGCCGGTGCCGTGCCGGCGGACGCGGGTCCAGCGGTCTTCGCTTCCGGGCTTTCCGGCGGCGAAACGGGGGCCTCAGGAGAGACGGGCGGCGATTGAGCTTCGGCGTCGCTTTCGGTCGAAACAGGTTCCGTCGGCGGCGCGGGAGCCGGCGGGGCGACCGCCGTCGCTGGACTTGGACTTGTGGTCGCGGTTGCGTCCGGCACGACGGGCGCGGATGGCGAAGCGGACGCCGCCGCGGCTGTCGCGGCAGGCGCCGCCCCGGCAGCAGCTGGTGCCGCGACGGCGGGAGGAGTTTCGCCCGGGCGGATGGGCCGCGGCCGGTTCCTGCGCACCGGGCGAAGTTCGCGCGGTTCGGCCTTTTGACGTCCATCGGGCAGAACTTCTCCGAGATAGATCCAGACCTTGACGCCGATCCGGCCGAATGTCGTGTACGCTTCGCTATGAGCGAAGTCGATGTTGGCGCGCAGCGTGTGCAGGGGCACCTTGCCCTCGAAGTTCCGCTCGACCCGCGCGATCTCGGAACCGCCAAGCCGGCCGCCGCATTGAACTTTGATGCCCTTGGCTCCGGCCTTGATCGTACGCTGCAGCGCTTGACGCATGGCGCGGCGAAAAGCGATGCGTTTTTCCAGTTGATCGACGACGTTGTTGGCGACCAGCTTGGCATCGAGCTCCGGGTGCTTTATCTCCACCACGTTGACGTTGACCGAACGGCCCGCGATTTTCTCGAGTTTCTTGCGCAGATCTTCGATCCCGGCGCCGCGCTTGCCGATGATGATCCCCGGTTTTCCGGTGCTGATGATGACCCGCGCTTGGT
>JACRUD010000152.1 GCA_014304875.1 Vulcanimicrobiota bacterium | reverse complement strand
ACGCGGTGCTTGGGTGAGCCTGATGCGCTACGGCATCGCGGTAGACCCGACGGTCGACGCCCGCTATTCTCTTATGTTCCTTGCAGAGGGCCCGTTCGGCGGCGTCATCGTTTCGCACGTCTTTCCGCTGGGTCCGGCCGATCGTGCGGGGTTGAAGCCGGGAGATTTCGTCGACCGCATCCAGGGGCATCGCGTGCGTAGCCTTGCCGGCGTCGCCGCGTTGACGGGCCACTCTTCGTACAGCATCGTCGTCGACCGGCACGCCCGACAAATCACCATGAGCGTCAGTCCAAAGAAGTTTCGTGACCTTGTTATGATGATAACGGGCAAACCGCCGGTACAGGAACCCTAAGCCGTCACCGCGGCGGTGGTGGTCGCTGGCTCCAATGCACTGCCGCTTTCGTCGCTTCTTTGCGCTACCGGACGTATGCGCTGGCGCAGAACGCTTGCGCGCGTAAAGGGGGCGGGCGAAATCATGGATCGCCAGTCTGCACGATCGCTTTTGCCAATGACCGGCGAAGGCAACGTACTGTACCTTCATCAACGCAAAGCGGGGACATCGTAGCCCGGACGGAGTGAAGACAAATCTGTGGGCAATTTCAGAATCCGGATATTGTCAAGACGCGCCTAATCTTCGCGCAACACCGCCCGAAATAAAGCTGGGCACGGTGGGGGTCGAACCCACATGACCTTGCGGTCAACGGATTTTAAGTTCGAGCTATGCTATGTTGCCGCATATTGCGGTGTTGTGCAACGTCTTATTTGGTAAGGCTTTCCGCTCACTAACTTCTTGCGCTGTGGTGCGGCGTATTGCGGTCTAGTGTACTTTATGTGGGCAAATCCGTGGGCAATTTTGTTCAGCATGCCGATTCTTGGGCTGTGACGCGTTTTTAGCGTGGCTTCAGTCTTGCGGACGATGTCGAGCGTTGCGCGCGCGTAGCGAGCTTAGATTGCAAAAGAGAGGCGGTCTAATCGACGGTAAGCTGCGCCCGTCTACTAACTGCCGAGCTGATCGCCCCCGCCGGATCGGCTGCTGGCGGCGTTCCTTGATGGCGTCTTTGATGATCACGTAGGCACGGTAGACAAAAGTGGATACCGTCACAAGCATGAAAGGCCAGATCCCCGTTGGTTGTTGCAGATCGGCTGGGGCAACAAAGTTCCCCAGCATCGCTAACGCCACCACGCCAATGCCTACCAATGGTGCAATGATCATGGCGAGGATGAGCTGACCTACCACGCCCACGCCCCACCGCAAGAAGCTAGACATAGTGGGCCGCCCTTTCTGTGAGCAGGAGGGTCCCTTAGCGTGGCCGGCATGCCGTACCCGCCGCCGTCGTCGAGTCCTGTCCGGGTTCGACGGCGTGGAGCACCCCCATGCGGCCCCCAGCACGCGCCAATTATTACTTGGTCCCCGGCGACAGAACCGAAAAAAAATAAAAAAACCACAAAGTAAGACGCCCGGCGTCGTGAATTGAGCGCGCTATGAGTGACGAGGAACGGATCGTCGGCCCCGAGCAGCCGTGCTTGAATTGCGGCCATGGGCGGCATTTGCATCGGGAGGGCCGGTGCTCGGCGTTGGGCTACGACGGGCGCTGTCCGTGCACGGGCTTCCAGGAGAAGTGAGCGCTCAGCGCGTGACCGGATAGAATCGGTGCAAACGCGGTGGGGCCAGAGCTCTTTCCGCTTTCGCCCCAACCGCGCGACGGGCGGAAGGTTGTAACCCGTCCACGTCATGGTAGCCTGGCCTGCAGGTTTCCCACAGTAACCGAGGTCCCATAAGCTGCGGTCAAGCGCGAGCGCGGAAGGGTTAGGGATGGTACGCTGGGTCGCGATGCTTTTTTCGTCTTCAGGTGTTGCACCGCTAGACTGCGACGACCAGATAGTGGCCTTGTGGGCACAAACGCCTCTGTGCCCCACGGTAGGCGCAGCGTGGGAACCCCAAGTCAAGCGTGGCGTAGCTGATGCGTGTGTTGCGGGGTGTCTTCCCGACGTAGGGGATGCTATGCCGCGATCGGGCGGCGGTCTCTGAGCCAAGCCTCGACATCAGCCGGTTCGATGCCGCGCTCCCGCACCGCAACCAGTATCCCGTTTTGGATCACCGGCTCCGATAAGAGCCTGTCAGCTCTTGCGGCGATAGACGCGGGCTTCATGCGTTTTGCCAGCCTGTGAAACACGATGACAAACGCCTCCCGAGCGGCAGAGTCGAAGTCTTTCTTTGCGGCGCGCACGGCGAAAAGGCCGCAGAAGCGGCGCCATGTCTTGCGGCCGACGAAACTCAAGGAGCTCGGGAAGTGAACGCCCTTCTCGTCGACGGTAGCGTGGCAGCGCGGGTACGTGGAGCAGCCGAAGAACTTGTGGTCGTCCCGCCGCCGGACGCGCGCGACCATTTCGCTTCCGCAAGTCGGGCACGGCGGTGGGGCCGGCGGCTCGGCCTGTTCTTCGAGCGGCTCAGCGAGGGTGGTCGCGCCTGTCATCGGGTGTACCGGTGAAGCACCTGCAGCATCCTCGTCGCGTCGTATTCCGTCTTGTCGGGATGCTCGCTGAGGTATCGCTCTATGAACGCCGCTTTGGCGGACGCGGGCCGTTGTTTGAACGTCGGATAGAAACCGGTCTGGGAAGCCGCGAGCGACGTCAAGCCGGGGGTGCGGAACATTCCATGGCCGGTGTAGTCCATCGCCTGCCCGACGAGCGGTAAGCGCCTAAGAACGTAGCCGGGGGCCGTCTCTCCGTAGGTCCACCAGTTGGGATCGTGCTTGTCGCCGGCGACGACGTTCATGAAGAGCCGGCCCGGATCGTTGAGCCGACCGCGAAACCACTTCTTGATATCGCCCAGGTCCTCGCGATGGCCGCCGAGGTAGCCGGCGAGCTTGGGCGCCACCTGCGCGTAGTCCAAAAGTTCCGAAGAGGGCAGACTCGCCGCGGTCGCCTTCTGCGGATCGCCGAGGTTGTCGGCCTGAGCTCCGCTCAGAGCCGGGTGCAGTCGGTTCAGTGTCGCCATGGCGCCGGGATTGCTCAAGAGCGACCGTCCAGCCGCGAGCGGCATCTTCGTATCCCAAGTGGCAAACGGAAAGATCGTCGAGACGTCTTCGGCAAAGGGCGAGCGGTGCGTGTAGTCGACCATGCGCGTGATCGTCTGATACGCTGCCTCGCGCGGACTCATGCCGTGCTTCACGTAGTGGTCGAATAGACCGGCCGCCATCGCGTCACCGGCCTTCCACAACTGGTCCGCCGAGTTGCGGTACCATTTGCCGGCGCCCGTCAGCGCCGCTCCGCCGGCTTTCGTCAGCGGCTTCATGACGGCCGGCACGTTTGCGACGGATACTTTTTGGCCGCCCTTCAGAAGCGATCCGGTAAAAGCGGAGTCTCTATCGCCGAGCGCCGTTTGTATCGCGCCTGCGCTGATCTGCGGCGCGTAGTGAGCGTAGCGATCCTCCGGCTTCATGAGCGCCGTCTCGGCGTAGTGCTTGATAGCGCCGGGGATCGCAGAAGGCGCTGCCATGGAGAGCAGGTTCCCCATGTTGGAGACGTGGCGGAACGGCAGTGAGAACATCCCACCTTTGCCCCAGTCGACGCCGCCCTTGAGCAGCTCGCGGATCGGAGCGCCGGGGTCGACGGACGCCTTCTCGTCTTGCGACACGTACTTCTTGGAGAAGAATCCTCTGACGTCGGACGGTAACGCGCTAAGGCGTTTGGCCCCGTACTGCTTCATGACGTCGCGCTGGGCGTCGTGTTCAGAGATGGCCTTCGCCCACGCTTTGATTCTCGCGCGCATGGCTTCATCGCCAAGGGTGGGATCATCGAACATGGCGGTCGGCAGCTCATCGTTGCGCGGGCGGTAAAACGGATCCGCAGCCTTGCGCCCGAGCATGCTGCTCTCCAGCGCTTGGACGCGCTGCTCGCCCCACTTGCGAACCCACGCCTCGCGTTCGGCCGGGGTTATGGCCGTAATGCCGGGGACGTATTTCGCCCGGAACTGTGTCGACGTCGCGAGGTTGCGCGGACGATCGGAAGCAAACGGCTTCATGTAGTCGGGCAGCTCGAACGTCGGCCGCGCCTGCTTGCCGACTGCGGCGGGGAAGCCACCCTCGTCCTGTGGTGCCGGCGGAGCTGCGGCGGCTTTCTTCGCGTCAGCTATCTCTTTGGTGCTTTTCTTGTAGCCGACCAGCACTTGGCCACGGCGGTTTGCTTCGGTCGCGTACATGCCGCGCGTCATGTCGACGTGGGCTTGCGCGAACCTGCGCGCCGCCGGCGACAGCTCTTCGAGCGGCTTGCCGTAGTGGATGGCTTTGTACGCCTCCTTACGATCGGCGTCGGGTGTGCTTTTGACGAGCTGCTCGAACTGATTCGTGAGCGTGCTCTGCGCGCGGGCAGCGCTCGATTCCGCGGCTGAGCGCTGGCCGTATAACCCCATGTACTGGTCGAGCCAGTTTGGACCACCGGCGTTTTGGTCGCGCGCGAGCTCGCGCTTGGTGGCGGAGTCGACGCCGAAGTAGTCATGCAGTTTCTCGGCGCCGCTCCGGACGGCGTTGGTTTCGGACAGCTTGTCGGTCGCCTTCAACGCAAGCGGCAATCCATGACGCTCGGCAAGGTCGAAACCCAGCTTGGATAAGCCGCCACCCGAGACGGTCGGATCGAGGCCGGTGTTGATGAGGAACCGCGTGAGCTTGTCGTCCGGCAGGCCGAGCTTGGCAAGGATCGCTTTCTGGTTCGCCTCGTCCTGTGCCGGCGTCTCGTTACCGGCGAGCGCAGTTCCGATGTCATGAAGAGAGTGGCCGGAGTGAAGCGATAGCGGACTGTCCGGCTGCTGAGCCGCCTCTGATTGCAACGCCTTGCGGCCACGATCGACAAAGCCCATGAGGTTGGAGCCAGTGCCGGCGACCGCGCGTGAGAACGGCGCGAGCGGTTTGAACTGATTGATCGCGCCGCCTACCCGTTGCATCCAAGACGGCGTAGCCGATGAGGGCGGTTGCTTATCGAACCCGTTGAAGTTCGGCGGCAATACTGCGGGCGGCTTGGGGCCGGCCGGCGGTGGAGTCGACGGTGCGCTCGACGGCGCGTCATCGAAGAAGTTGGCCGGCAGTACCTTCGGCGGGTCGGGCATGTCTTATTGGCCGGGCAGCGTGGGCAACGCGCTTTCACTGCCAGGCGAACTGTCTTGAAGAACCCATTGGCCCGACGGCGAGCGATGGTACGTGTGGCCCTGGTAGTACCGCACGTCAGGTTGTCGCATGCTGATCGCCTGTAACCACTTCGGCTTTGCCGCCGGGATGCTACGAGTGACGTCCGGATGCTGCGAGAGATCGCGGCGCGGTTGAGCCGGCTGCCCAGCGTTAGGCGGCAGTACCATGACCTGTGGCCCTTGGGGCGTCATGATTACGGTTAGGTTCGGAGCCGCCGGCATTGGCGGCATGATGAACTGCGGCATTTGAGGTGGCGCTGGAGTGGGATCACCCGCGGCCGGAGCCGGCTTGAGCGCAGCGAGGCCGACCTGCTGCCTATAGTTGCTCATGCCCTCGCTGTAGACCGACTTCGCACCCTCGACGGCCGCGCGGTAATCCTCGCCCATGAGCATGCGATTCAAAGTGATGGTTGCCATGTCACGAGCGGCTTCTTCGCGCATGCCTTCGCGCTGAAAGGACGCCGCGATCGTGGCCTGCTGGCGCCCAGCGGCCGCTCCGATGCGCTGCTGGTTCATCTGCTGAGCTGAGGCGATCTTCTGGTTAAACTCGCGCGGCCGCTCGTAACGGATGTTGTAGACGTTGGCCTCGGCGAGGTCGGTCTTCGGGCCGCGCGTGTAGGCGGTTTCCGCTTGGGCCTGCCCGGTGCGTGCCACATCGAGGCCGGCCTGAGCTCGCTCAAGCGGAATCGAGCCCTCGGCGATCTGCCTCGTCTTCTCGTCGATGTAACCGGCATCGGCCATCGTTTTGATATACCGCATCGCGGCTTCGCGCGGCATATTGGCGACCTTCTCGAGTATCTGCTGGCCCTGGATTTGACGGTAGTTCCCTTGAGACTTATAGTTGTCGACTTGGGCCTGCGTGAGCGCAGTCTGGTTCGCGAGCCGCTGCACGTCCATCGTGGACTGCTGTTCTTGCTGCTCTCTTTGCTGCTTAGCTTTAAATACCGACGCCGCGGCGGCCATCCCGGCGGCGAGCGGACTGGTTACATCGTAGGGCATGCTTTGAGCCTCTTTCTTCGCCTTGTAAAAAGCCGCAGCGCACATGCGCTACGGCCCGTTCTTCGGCTCCCGCGACGGAAGGTTCGCCTCCGTCTATTTCGTCGCAAAGCAGCGTTGCTGCACCCGACGTCGCTGCTGATTTAGTTCGACTACATATCCCCTACCCCTCGCAGCTCGTGCGTGGGTGCATCGTCGTCCGAGCGCTCGATCATGTGAACGACGGCCTGTTTTGGAATGAGCCATCGTCTCAAGCCGCCCGGGCGAATCGCTGCTAAACGTCGCATGTGGATCAACGTGTAGACGGACTGCAAGTGGATTCGTAACAGGACCGCGGTTTCGCGGACGTTGAGCAACTCCGGCGCCGCGTCGAAGGCCTGCCGCATCGACACCGAGCTGCGCGCTGCGGTTTGTATCGGCGCAACCGGATCGGCCCTGGTCGCCTCGGCAACGCTTTGGAGAGGGTGCTCTACTAGGTGGGCAGCTATCGCCGCCAGCCGCTCCTGTGCCGGACTGGCCAGCCCGCGGTCTGGTTCGCTCCGGTGTGCACGGCTAGCCATCGAACGACTCTTTGTTGAAAGCATCTTCAAGGTCGCACAACTGCTCGTTCTCTAGCGTTGTTAGCGGTCGACGTTTGACGACGTTGATTTGCGAATCGCGAATTATTTTTCTGATCTCGGTCCTCGCTTTGCGAATCGCCGGCGTGGGATCGCCAAACGGATCCGCACAAATCGCCGCGATCGTGTCTAAAGCAAACTCGAGGCCGAGGTAGAGCCACATCGACGGAGAGGCGTCCATCTCGTCTTCGTTCATTCCCTTGACGAGAAAGTTGGCACCAATCACTGACCCGATGTCCTCTGGCATGTAAGGATCGTTCATCATCTTTCCGAACCAGAAACTACTCACGGCATTCAGGTGATCTTTGTTCATAAACTGATAGCGAGGCGCTTGTTTTTGCATGGCAGTCTCCCTAATTCTACCGATAGAGGCGCCGTGCGCGGACGTGGTAGATCCGACCGCAGCACAGCCGGGGAGACTTCGGCACTTGAAAAGTTTCCCTTTATGTAGTACGCTGATGTGTAATAGAGTTATGTGAAGGCCCCCACAAA
>JACRUD010000122.1 GCA_014304875.1 Vulcanimicrobiota bacterium | reverse complement strand
CGCGGTAACGGCGCGGTGGTGGCGACGGCGTACGTCGCGGATTCTTTGACGCCGGTGGAGCGGACGCAACGCGCGTTCACCGCGTTCTTGGCGATCAGCGCGCTGCTGGCGATGGCGCTAATCGCGGGCGTCACCGCGTGGCTTTCGCGCACCGCGATCGGACCGATCGATGAGATCGCGCGGGCGGCACGCGAGATCGGCGCCGGCGATTTGGCCAAGCGGCTGAACTGGCATAAGCGCAGCGACGAACTGGGCACGCTTGCCGCCACGTTCGACGACATGATGTCCAAGCTCGAAAGCGCCTTCGATCGCGAGCGGCGGTTTATCGCCGACGCGTCGCACGAGCTGAAGACGCCGCTGACCGTGATCAACGCCAACGCGCAGATGCTCGGTCGCTGGGCCGATCGCGACGAAGCGTTGCGGGGCGAGGCGCTGGAGTCGATACGCGCGGAGAGCGCGACGATGGCGCGCGTGATCAACGCCATGCTGACGCTCGCCAAAGCCGAAGGCGGCGCGGCGCTTGCCACGGAGCCGGTCGATTTACAACCGCTGGTGGACGATGTGGCGGCGTCGCTGCGCCCGAGCGCCGAGCGTAAGGGCTTGACGCTGAGCAGCTCGTGCGATGAGCGCGGCGGGGGGCGGCGAGGGCCGGGCGGCGCGGAGAAACGGCCGGGCGGCGCGCTGGGCGCGCTCGTGCGCGGTGATTCGGGGTTGCTGCGGCAGCTGATTTCCAACCTGACCGAGAACGCGATCAAGTTCACCGCGGCGGGCGGCATCACGCTTGTGCTGCGTAGGGACGACGGCTGGGTGCGGCTTGAAGTGCGCGACACTGGGCCGGGTATTCCGCCGGCCGTGCAGCCGTACGTGTTCGATCGCTTCTATCGCGCCGATCCCGCGCGCTCGCGATCTGTGGAGGGCATGGGATTGGGTTTGGCGGTCGCGAGAAGCATCGTGCGGGTGCACGGCGGTTCGGTTCGGGTGGTCAGCGACGGCAAGAGCGGCACGACGTTTGTGGTGGAGTTGCCGGCGGCAGCGGCGGGGTAGTCGGCGCGGCGGACGGGCGGACGGACCGGGGCCGCGACTAAAGCCGCGGCCCTACATTAGCGGCGGCGAGTTGGGCGGTGAGCGGGCTTCTCATGCGGGACTCATTTTTGGTTCACTGCGGGTTCATGCGGTTCGGCATGCTTGCCTAGTAGGCTTGAAGAGCGGCGCTCTGGTAGGCGTTGCGCATGCCGCAGCTGCGCAGGCGGCGAAGGAAAGCGACTGATGAGTTTTTCGATCCGCGGTGGGCGTGGCTATGCCTGGGCGCTGAGGTTGACGCTGTCAATCGCGCTCGCGGCTGGGTGCCTGCCGAGCGCGCGGGCCGGGGCGGCAGTCGCCGAGCTAAGCGTCCAAAGCGGTGCGCTACCCATGATCACGATCCACTCGAGCGACGGCACGATCACGATCGGGTCGGGCGAGGGAGATGTCGTGCGACTGACGAGCGGTTCGGGGTCGGTTGCGGCGAATCTGTCGCGGTTCGTGGTGTCGCCGGCCGGAGACGGCAGGGTGATGCTGCCGCGGACGCAACTGCGCCGACCGACGAACAAAGGTTGGCGCGACATGAAACTGCCGGCGCGCAATTTCGCCATTCCGGGGTTACGCGACGGCTCCGACGGCATCACGGTCGACAATCCGGGCGGTGACATGACGGTGCAGGTGCCCCGGCGTGTGGGCGCTGTGTTCGTCAACGCCGGTAAAGGAAGCGTTGTTCTGGAGCGACTGCGCGGGGCTTACGTCGTGGTCAGCGGCGGCGGCGACGTGCGGTTGCGCAACGTGGTCGGGCGCGGGCTGATCCGGACGCTCGACGGTACGGTGAGTCTCGCCGGCGTCGGCGGCAACGTGCAGGTCGAAACGGCGGCTGGGCGTGTGGTGGCGCGCGGGATGAACGCGGCGCGCGCGGACGTGCGAAGCCAGGGCGGGGACATCGATTGGAGATTCGGGCGCATGGGCGCCGGAGCGTATAGATTCCGGACCGGATCGGGCGATGTGCGTATCCGTCTTCCGGCGGGTGCAGGCGCCGATGTGGATGCGCAGAGCAATTTCGGAAGAGTGGTCAATGATGTGGGGGTCGACGCGGCGCGGGTGCAGGTGCGCTACGCGACGCCGCGCGCACTTTCGATGAGCGTCGCGGGCGGAGGGCCGGAGATCACGGTGATGAGCAGGCGCGGCACGGTTACGGTGAGCGCGGCGGCGGGCGCACAGCCGTAAGGGCGGGTGCGCGGCGGCGGGCGCACAGCCGTAAGGGCGGGTGCGCGGCGGCGTGCGTGCGTTGGTGTGGGTGCGCGGCGTTGGTCGGGCGCGCCGTGGGTTGAGCGATCAATTTGCGCGCCGTGGTTGGCCGAGCAGTGTGCGAGCAGAGAGGGTATAGGTACGTCATCCGCGCGAACTGAAGTGTTGCGTGGATAAAATTTCGCCGTTGAGGCGATCGGCCGGGATGCGCGCGCTGGCCGCGCGATTTCTGGCGGCGCTTGCGGCGGCCGGCGCGGTGCTCCTCGTCGCCGGATTCGGGACCGGCGAATCGGCGTATGGGGATCCGCCGGACGGATTGCCAACCATCGTGCCATCGCTGTCGACGCCGACCGCGTCACCGCCGACGGCGACACCGTTGCCGCCGCCGCAAATCCCGCCCCAAGATGCCGCCGGCATCTTGCACACCACGCCGCCGCTTCGCGCTCCGAACAGTGCGCAGCCGCTGCGTCCGACGGCGCTGCAGAGCAGCGCGCCCGCGCGTGGGCCGACGCCGACGCCGCAGCCGACGGCGGGTACGCTTTGGCTCGGCGCATCGGATGCGACTGTCATTGCGATCGAAGTAGACGCAGGGCGGGCGTACGTGCCGGTCGTGGCCGACGGGGCGTTGCTGCACTTGCTCTTAGACTGCAATGCGCAGACGTCGGTTGTGGGCTGGCGGCTTGGCGGCTCGCCTTTGGCGCACGCCGCGCGCGTTGGGGCGTTGCAAATCGGCGCTGCCCGACTCACCGAACTGATGGTGCGCAAGAGGATGGTAAGAGTCGACGCACGGTCGAGCCTGCGGGCGCCGCCGGATGGCGTATTGGGAAAGGAGTTGTGTGCGCTGTATCCCGTGGAGGTCGGTTACGCGGGCGGCCTGCTGACGGTTTACCGAACGGTTGCGGCGGCGCGTGCGGCGGTTTCGGTGGGGTCAGCCGTGTTGCCGCTCGAGACTGGCGGAGGGCCTTGTCGGTGCGCGGTGCCGTAAACGACGTGGCCGGCGAGTTCACGCTTACGATGGACTCAAGCAGCGAAATACTTTTGAGTGCTGCGTTCGCGCGAGAAGCCGGGATCTTGCCGGCTGCTGTGGAGGCGCGCGGTTTGCCGGTCCGCGGCGCTGCGGGGGCGGCAGCCGAGGAGCTTTTGGCGCCGGCGGCAGGAGCGGGGCAAGCGCGCAGTTGACTTTGAGCGCGATGCGCGTGGGTAGTGCTCGTGTGGCGCTCCGGCCAGTGACGCTCCAGCCGGCTATCGGCGGCGGTCTCTTGAGCCGCTTCGATGTCATGATCGACGTTCCGGATAGGGTGCTCGTCCTTCGCACACCGCTTGCGCAGAGTCGATAAACTGGGGCGGCGCGGTAGGGGCCGCGGTGCGGCGCCGGCGCGGCGCCGGCAGTAAGCGCGTGAGACGGTGAGCAGAGCGAAATCGGTGCAACAGGAGTGAAGCGAGAGCTGGGAGTGACGGCCATGCGGATCCGGGACCTGGCGCACGTCACGATCGAGCGCACGAGTTTTCCAAGTGCCGGAGGAGTTCTGTGCGGCCTACTCTATCGCTCCGGTATGCCATCGACATGCGTCGTGTTGTGCCATGGGTATTCCGCTGGGAAGCATAACGTTGACTCCTTGGCGTTCCACCTGGCTGCCGACGGTTTTGCGGCGCTTGCGTTCGACTTCTTGGGCCATAAACTGGGAGCGAGCGAAGGCCCCCTCGCGCGTGCGGAAGACTTGATCGCCAATGCGCTGGATGCGGTGACGTGGGCGGCGTTGCACAGCGGCGCAGAACGCATCGTCATCGGAGGTCATAGCATGGGGGCGGCTACGGCGATCGGCGCGGCCGTCGAGTCGACTATCATTCAAGGTGTGATCGCGATGGCCACGTCATTGGATCGACATCGCAGTTCGGAAGACAATCCGCTCGTCTTGGGGTTGGCGAATCGAATGGCCTACGTCGACGGACCGCCGCCGGCGGAGATCACCGGCGCGATGGACCGCTGCACCGCACGGGTCGGCGAGATCGCACCAAGGCCGCTGCTGGTGGTAGCCGGCAAGCGAGACGCCCTCGTTGCGCCGTCGTCTGTGCAGCGGTTGTTCGATGCGGCACGCGAACCTAAGACATTCGAACTCATCGATGCCACGCACACCGATTGTGCAGAACGGGCGCGCTTTGTCGTCGTGAAGTGGTTGCGCGAGCGAGGCTTTGGGCAGGCGGCGCTGAACGGCTAGCTCAAAGTTGGACCACCATTGCCGACGGCCGCAGGGGAGGAACTAATGCGCCTTCGATCGTTACGCACCATGTTTATCGTCGTCGCGGCCGTCTGCGTGATCGCAGGTTTCCGCGCGGTTGAGCGCGCAACACCGACGGCCGCATACGGAGCCGAGCCAACGCCGGCCGTTTCCGCAGCTCCGCTTGGTACTCAACCGACTGCCATCCCGGCGGCGCCTGGTTCGATCATCCAGGTGGTCGGCGATGTTGCTCTGCCTCGGGTTTTCGGGCTCAAGGATTTGCAGCAGATGCGTCGATCTTCGGTGACTATAGGCGTCGACGATCCCGACGGCAAAAAACGCGTGCACACGTTCACCGGAGTTCTGCTGCGCGATGTGCTCTCGGCCGCGAAGCCGACGACGTCGGGTGGTACCGACACGGCGGCGCGCGAGTATGCCGTCGTGCTCGGCCTGGACGGCTCTTCAGCTACCGTCAGCTTTCCAGAATTTGAACCAGTTTTCAACGGGAAGCAGATACTGGTCGCGTACCTTATCGACGGCGCTCCACTCCCAATTCGCGGGATCGCTGAACTCGTTGTGCCGGAGGATGCCACCCGAGGCCACTTTATCCCCAGCATCACACGTATCGAGGTCGGCTCCCCCGCACCCTGACGGAGCGCTCGCCGGGAGTCGATTGCGTTCCCGGCGTATAGGAAAATACCGATAAAATGTCGGGGGTGTAGCTCAGCTGGTAGAGCGCTTGCTTCGCATGTAAGAGGCCAGGGGTTCGAGTCCCCTCACCTCCACCATTGGAACCCGCATTCCCTAAGGGATTGCGGGTTTTTGTATTTTCTGCCGCATCGGTTTGACCACTTATCTGACCACTTAAGTCCATTGGCTCGGTACAAGCGGCCTCCAAAGGCATCGAATCGAGAACGGCTACCGCTTGGTCTTGTATGGTCTGAGTGGAGTGCGCGTAGACGTCAAAAAGCATCAAACCGTGACGGGACGAACAGATTCTAAGTGGGTCTGCCCCACTAACAGCGGTAAGCCGACGGCCAAAGATGGATATCTCCGGGCCGAGTTCAAGCGCATCGCTGGGAAGGCAGGCTTTCCTGCGCTCACATTTCATGGTCTCAGGCACACGCATGCAACGTTTCTGAACGCCAAGGGCGTCAACGCCAAGGCGATTCAAGAACGGCTCGGATGGTCAACAACCAGGGGGCTCGTAGGACATCCAAGGCAACTTTGGGCAGAATTATCCGGCGAATGCTTGCAGTTGTTTTCGGGCGAGTGGGAACTAAATTGCCGGAATCGTCTTTCGTGAGCGTTGCTCGAACATCGATGTAGCCTTGACTTAGATCCACGCAGTCCCACGTTAGGGCGAGCAGTTCGCCTTGGCGCATACCCGTATAAAGGGCTGTTACGTAGAGAGCGTGGTACCGGGTTCCCTCCGCAGCATGGAGAAACCGCAAAATCTCTTCTTCAGTTTCTAAGAAGGCTCGCGGCTTCGACGTTGCCGATGGGCGATCGACTAGGCTGCAGACGTTTTGCTGGACCTTATCGCGCTTGTGCGCTATCTGAAGCGCTCGGTGAAGCACCTTGTGTGCCAGTTGCTTGGTTCGATCTCCGACCCCGTTTCTTGCAAGGGCGTCCAATAAATCCCACACGTGGGCGGCCCTGAGCCCCGAGAGTCTGATGAGACCGATGTAGGGAACTAAGTGCCGTTCGACGGTGTTCTTGTAGAGTCTGTAGGTTGATAGACTGAGACTGGGATCGTCCTTTACGCTTTGGAGCCATCGAGTGAGCCACTCAGCGACAGTGAGCCGTTCGGGATCCGCTCGACGAGATGGCTCTCGTCGCAACGCAAAAAGCTTATTTTTTACATCGGTCTTGGATTTTCCGTAGACGCAGATAGGCAAATCGAGACCTTCCGCAAGCCGGCCTTCCCATCGTCCGTCCTTACGTTGCCTGATGCACCCGCTGCCGCGATCACGCCGACCTGTCGTCCTTACTGGCATCGTCGTCCTCTAGTTCCGGAGGCGTGTCTTACTGTGCGTTGCCGCTCGACAAAGGCTAGAATCGCCGTCAGCTCGATTCGGGTAGATCGACCGATCTTTAGGAAAGGCAGTTCGCGGGTTCGCATAAGATCGTAGACTTTAGTCTGCTTGATACCGAGGAGGCGGCCCGCCTCCTGCACATTTACGACCAGAGGCTTTGATTCGATCTCTAGCTGCGCGTTCATGGCTTCTCCGAGACTAAGCTCATATGAGACCGCTTACGGCTTACTTGGCGTTTGAGTCGGCCTCTAAGTCCGACGACAAGCGGCAACAAATGATGGCACAGAAATATGAACCCCATGTGAACTCTTGCCTGTGCATCGGTGAACACTAGTCGACCCATTCACGCCTCGGCGACGTTGGAACACGCTTGGTTTAGTTAGCCGAAGCGGCGGATCTATCGTCCGCATGCTCGCAAAGGGCATCAATTTCAACGGTCGCAAGCGCTATCGAGCAAGTTCTTCGTCGACTATGAGTACTGAACCAAATCGTCCTCATTGCGCTCCGCCGACGTCACGACGCTGCAGAAGCACATGCTGCTGGTTATCCGTTCACAGCTCCCAGTATAGCGAACGATTGGAACGCCTTTTAAGTCCTCGATTTAACGTGGATCATGCTCTGGGGGCCCCAGGGCGATCTTGCGGCATTGGTTCTTTCGAGCTCCGACCCTATTAGGTTTGTCACCCCGAAGCCTATCCTCGTCCCGGCAAGGACTTGACGCCGACACCGGTGCGCTTGATGTTGCCTTACTGCAGATGGCGACGAAAACGTAGGGGACAGGGTAGGGCGGTGTATATACAAATCGACAAGCGATTCGTCATATACA
>JACRUD010000128.1 GCA_014304875.1 Vulcanimicrobiota bacterium | reverse complement strand
GACGAAGCATTTTACTCTTGGTTCAGTCGTGACGCTCCGTCGATCGGCATAAACGGCACGTATGATTTGCTCGGCAAGTTGACGAGCCCTGGAAAGGTCTGCCCTTGATATCCGGGATCAGCTCCGCCCGATAGCGATCTTGACTGCACCTGCTCGCGGCAACCGGCGCGCAGCTTATGCACGATTCTGATTGGCGACGGAGCCGCTCGCTGCCAAACGGCTCCTCATGTGCGTCAGATAGTCGTTGTTTCAACAGCATCATGCATCTATCGTCTCCTCGATTCGCGCTTCGCTAAATAGGAGCGTCGTTATCCCGTATGCGTCCAACGTGCCGCGCCATTCGCGTGATCCGATTTTGACTTGAACACTTTGCGAAGACCCGCTCTCATCGTGTACTCGCACGATCAACTTTGTGCCGCTAGTATGTCGCCGCAGTGACGGGAGCGTTACAGTCGATGAACACGTTGCAAAGCTGGCGTCGGCCGGCGCCGAACCATCATGAACACCTACCCACATGATTGGGAATCGCCTCTCGAACGCTTCACTATCACGAGCAACTGCTCGCTCGTCACCCCTGCCGATAACGATCGCGAAAGCCAAACGATGCTCGCCCATGTCTTGAAGTTGGTCGTCCGTGAAGGTGGCTTTATACTCACTGGTCGACACGTACGGAATGGTGCGCAAAAGGTTCACGCCGATGGAGGAAGCCGAGGCCCAATACGCACGGCTTCCTAAACCCAACACAGCGACGGACGAACGACCGTCCATTGAGTCCGCAGCCATGACGAAGGATGAGGCTGGCCGCAAAACGTCGTTCAGCGATCGCCTCACTCTACCGAACGGTACGTCGAAGATTCCGTGGGAATAACGAAAAGCGGGTTCTAAGGTAAACCCTAGGCGGGCTTGTTGCACCCGCCAATCGGTGCGGACGATACTCCGGAGCATGCTTCCATCGGCATCCAAGATCCAGTCCTGATCTACGATGGTGTTTTCGTACTCCAGTCGGCCTCGGATCACCGAACGCACGGGGCCGTCCTCCACCAGATTTAGTCGCGTCGTCCGCAGATTGCCAAGCTCGTCTTTCTTCGCGACCGACATCTGCCAGCGCCCCCACGTGTCGGAGTGATCCGAAAACACGACAAGCCGACACGGGTTCGCCAGCATTTCACGACCCGAGCGGCGATCCACAACGGATGCCGGCTGCCCGGTATGAGCGTCAAAACGCACCGTGAGGTGATTGCTCTGCAGCTGCAACGAAGAAGACTTCGGCGGCGCTCCACTCGGCATCGCGACACCGGTTGTAGTCCGCATACGGATCGTCGTGTATCCGAATGCCGGAACATTTGCGCGCACGAGGATGGGATGGATTGCACCGGTAAAGGCGCCGTCGTCCGAAAAAGGGTACTGCCACGCAAGCTCCTTACCGCTGGCATCGATAAACTGGTTTGGCACTCGCCGAAGCGTTTGATCGGTATCGTTGGAAAACGTCCCGGCGCCGACAGTGTAAACGACCGGCACCTGCACTGCGTGGTCAAGGGGATTGAAAACGGCGAGCATGTACTCGCCCGGGTCGTGATGGTCAATCGCGTCGACCATGCGCTCAAGCGTACGTGCCGAAATATTGTGGGCCTGTAACGCGGCCGATTCGTCTTCTTCAGCGGCAGCTATCAGGCTTTCGCGCACAGCGGTGCCCGAAATCGTATCGTGGTACTGATGCGTCAGCACCGTTTGCCACTGGTCGTCCAGACTCGGCGGCAAAACACCATCGTTCAGGGATAAGCCAGCCATGACATCGTACCGCTCAGCATCGACCAGTGCGCGCTCGGCGTCGAAATCGGCACGTTTCAAGCGAGCGTTGTTGGCGAAGGAGCCGACCAAGTCACCTTCCAGCTCGCCCTGAAAGTGCAGCGAAGGCTGCGGTCGGGTTGCGAAATAGTCGTCGACCCTAGTTAGCCGCACTTCGACCGATCCAAGCGTCTTCTGATATCTTTCCAACTGGTCGATCGCGGCACGCGAAGGCCCCCCGCCGTGATCGCCCAAGCCGAAAAGAATCAACGGTGGATCATGCAACGCGAGGGCCCCTGCCCTACGAATCTTGTCGACCGCATCGTTGGACCCATTCCAAAGCGGCAATTTGTACGTGGAGATAGACGATTCTCCGAGACCTCGCCAGCGGAACATTTCCGTGGGCGGCGTTGATCCGTTCTGAAAATCGCCTCGCTTCATAACGTAGCCAACGAAGCCTTGAGCGCGCAGAATCGCTGGAAGATTAGCTGAAGACCCGAAGCTGTCGGGTAAGCATGCCACCTTCGATGCCGTACCGAATGCCGTTAGAAATTCACGTTGCCCGTAAATACCTTGACGCATGAGCGACTCGCCGCTTGGGATGTTAGTGTCGGCTTCGGCCCACCATCCGCCCAATGGCTCCCATTGCCCGCGAGCGACGGCGGCTTGGATTCGCACGAATAGCGGCGGGTCGGTCTCCTTAACCCAATGATAATGCATCGCTCCGGTCATCGAAAATTTCAGTTTAGGATATTGGTCGAGCAATCGTAAGACCGAGCGAAATGTGGAGTCGGCCTGTTGCTCCCCTTCTTGAAACGGCCACAGCCAGTCCGGGTCTATATGCGAATACATCGCTAAGTAGACGACTTTCTTGCTCGCGGATGCGCGGCTCCGTGCTGCGCACTGAGGCAAGCCAATTGCGACGCCCGCTACCGAACCAAACAAGTTCAGGAATTGCCGACGGCCGAATCTCGCAGCTTCCGCTTTTTTGGTCATCGCCTCACGCGCACAAGCGTATCGAGAACACGACGCGTGGCGGCGCATTGGTCGATCGGACTAGATTCCAGATGGATGCGCAAGCGGTCGAGGTCCTCTGCGGTATCGATGTCGAACGTCTCAGGAAGCCGGCCAACCTGAAGATTCAGCGATTGTGCTTTAGCGCAGGTTTGGGCGTATACGTATTGCGTGCTCATCGTGATGCCGCTGAAAATATCATGCGGATGCTTCAGTCCAATGATCCAGTAGCCGCCGTCCTCGGAAGGGCCAAGCACGACATCAGACTTATCGAGCATCGCGAATCCATTCTCGATCCATGCCGCCGGAACTTGGGGTGAGTCGCTGCCCATGATCAGAATGCCTTTTGGAAAAAGGCTTGCCTTTTTTTTAAAGATGTTCAGCAAGCGGTCATTAAAGCTTTTGCCTACCTGCGGGAACGTGTCATTTCCGAAGAATCCGAAGTTCGATTCGCTCGGCGCCACCGCGAAGGCGAAGGCGTATGGAGCCGTTGCGAACTCCGTCGAGATGTCCTCCAGAAATGCCGCGTACAGCCGGCATGCAGCCGACGGTCCTATGCCGGCTGCTAGCCGGGTCTTGACCTTGCCTGGTTCCGGTCGACGCGCGACAACGAAAAGCGCGCGCCCATTGCTCCCCGCGACGCCGTTAGACGACACGGATATCGAGATGGTGGTAGCCGGTCGAGCCCTGCGGCTCGGTGCCGCGTACGGAGGCCGTCTGCACGTTGCCCATACCGTCGGTTGCGCGCACCGCTAGATCGTAGCGCCCGGGCTTTTCCGGCCGCCAATCGTACCGCCATAGAACCCATGTCAAGCGCGTCCCCGGATACACTATCTGGGCACGGCGCCATGTGGTCCCGCCACTAGTGCTCACCTCCACGCCGGACACACCGCGGTCGCCGGCAAACGCGATACCGCGCAGCTCGGCGGCTTTTCCCGCGGCAAGCGGGCTGCCGGCACTTGGGGCGTCAATCCGCGAATGCGTCGGCGTGACGAAGGACGGCCCCCAACCTTGTTGCTGATAAAAACCCTTGGCGTCCCGCTCCGTCAGCTCGATGCGCCGCAGCCACTTGACGCTTTTCTCGCCAAATAGGCCGGGAACGATCATGCGGACGGGATACCCGTGGTGCGCCGGCAACTCCGCGCCGTTCATCTCGTAAGCGACCAGCGTCGTCGGGTTCATCGCCTTCTCGAAATCGATGGTGTCGCTATAGCTGTCGGCTGCATGGAAAACGACCTTAGCGATTCCGCTTTTCGGAGCCGCAGCCCCGAGCAGCGTGCGCAGCGGTACGGCCTTCCAGACGGCGTTGCTCATAAGCCCAGCGCCGACTTCGTTGCTGATGCACATCAGCGTCGTCTCCTGCCGTATTGAAGGCAGAGCGGTGAGATCGGCAAAGCGATACGTTCGCGGCCGCCCGACTAAACCATCGATGTCCAGTTGCCATGCGTCGCGCGAAACCGCCGGATCCAAGACGTTTTTCGTCACGACGTAAAACCGGTCGTTGGGCGTGATGGAGCGGACGTCGGCACCCTTGTACTGCGTACCGTCGTAGCCGATCGTCGACACTCCGAACAGCTTGCGCAATAAGACGCCCGCGCCGCATGCCGCCAAAACCCCGACGATGGGCAATAAGAACGCGCCGCGCGCCGTCATGACGGCTCCGCTTCCTTCCGGCTCAGCTCGCCCGGAGGAGAGGGCACCGTACCCAAGCAGAATAGTCAAACCGTACGCCGCATAGGCGCACAACAACGTGAAGGCGGTCTCCCATACTCCCGTCTTGGCTGGAGCGCCACGGTACTGGCTGCCGAGAACCGGCCACAGTAAGAACATGCTCAACAGCCACAGCCCGGCTACGAAGATGACCAGAAACGTTATCGCCGCGCGCGGCCTTTCATCGCGTAGCGAAAACAAACGCCCGAAGATGATTCCCCCCACGATGCCGACGATCGTCTGGGCAACCAACACCGAAATCACCCCAAGTTCCTTTAACGGAGTATATCCTCCGACGATTCCGATGATCTTGCCGAATAGCATGACCGGAATCAACGGCGCTATGCGATCGGCGATCAGTTCGAAAGTGGCACCGACGCCGAGCGAGTAGCGAGCGTACAAAATGACGAGCAGCATGATGAGGCTCGCGACCGTGCCCGACAGGACCGCCCGGCCTAAATATATCTTCTTTCCTTCTCGCGAGGTGTTCATGATCGATCTCCTATCACGCGTGCGAACGTGGCCGCAATATGCGCTGACGCGCGCAGTGTGCCTCTTATGGTGCCCGATACCTTCGAAACTCCGCCGACACGCCGGCGGTGGCCGACTGGTATCTCCAGGATGCGTAGCCGATGGCGGGCTGCACGCATCTGCATCTCCAGGTTCCAGCCATACGTTTGCTCTTGCATCCGTAAGCGGTTCAACATATCGACACGGATCGCTCGAAGCGGACACATGTCCGTGTAGCGGGCGCCATAGGATATGCGCAGCAACATCCCGGCCGCCCGTCCGGCGATCAATTGAGAAAGGTTCATACTGCCGTTTTGCCTTCGCCCACGGATGCGAGACCCAATCACGAAGTCGTGCGTTCCGGTTGCAATAGGTCGGACAAGATCCTCGATATGCTCCGGACAGTCACTGCCGTCCCCGTCCAAAAACACGACGACGTCGCAATCGGCGGGCAAAGCAGCAACGCCCGCCCGGCAGGCTCGCCCGTAGCCAGGTTCCGGCTCGCTGACGACCCGCGCGCCGGCCTGGACGGCGCGCTCGGCGGTCCGGTCGCGGCTTCCATTGTCGACGACGAGGATCTCACGCACGAGCGACCTAGGTATGCGGCGCACGACTTGGCCGATTGCTTCTTCTTCATCCAAAGCTGGGATCACCGCGCACACGCACGGATTCACGCCGTGCGCCCTCCGGTGGCCGCCGTCACGCGATGAAGAGTTCCTTTGGCCCGCAGCATGCGCTGCGCCTCAGCGAAGTAATCGTGCACGTCGCCCTGCGAACCGATCCACTGAAGATATCGCTCGATGCCCTCGCCCAGCACGACCGTCGGCTTGTATCCGATGGATTCTATTTGCGAGATATCCGACGTCAGATGGCGCATCTCGCCAGGACGAAACTCACCGCGAGCGATAGGCTCGATGTCGGCGCATACGGCTTCACCGATAGCCGCGGCGATATCTCGGACCCGCACCCCGTTGCCGCTCCCCACGTTGACTGCCCGACCGTCCAACGCGTCGCTCCCGGCCACGAGCACGTTTGCGCGGGCTATGTCATCGACGAAGACCATATCCCGGGTTTGGTTGCCGTCCTCGTAGAGGATGACCGGCTGACCGTTGAGCAGCCGAGTGCAAAATATGGCGATGACGCCGGTATAGGGATTGAAAATCGATTGGCGTGGGCCGTACGTGCACGAGTATCGCAGGGCTACGGCCGGTATGCCCGTCTGCTGCGACCAAGTCAGCACGAGCCGTTCCTGATCAACTTTTGTGATGGCATAAACGTTTTGGCCGCCGATGGGTGCGTTCTCAGGTGTCGGAATGGGCACGGTGACGTCGCCGCAGCGTGGGCAATGCACGGCAAAGTCACCCGCGGTCATTTGTGCGAGCGTCCGACTTTCTGGAAAGACTTGCCCGTGCCGCTGGCACCGGGCGGCCCCCTCCATGTAAACAGCTTGCGACGAGGCGACGACGACCTTGCGCACGGGCAACTTTTCATCCCGGATGATTTCCAGCATTTGCGCCGTGCCGAAGCTGTTGACCCAGACGTACTTCGCAATTTCGGGCATATAGCCGCCGTACGCCGCCTCGTGGAATATCGTGTCGACGCCATCAAGCGCCGCTCTAACAGCGGATCTGTCGCAAATATCCGCTTGTATGAAATCGGTGTATCGGGCTGCCCAGGCTGGTCGGCCACTGCGATGCGTCTGGGACTCCAGGTTGTCGAGTACGCGCACGTCCCAGCCATCTTCAATCAAACGGTCAGCGATGTGAGAACCGATGAGCCCGGCGCCTCCGGTGACGAGGGCCCGTCGCGTTTTGCCCTTATGAACCAGCGGCTGAGTCACTATGCAGCGCACCTTTCCGCGCGAATGCGTCGGGCCATATCTTTGGTCGAAGAAACGACAAACTGTAGATGACGATGCCCACGGCGACCGGCGCGTACTCGACCGCCTTCACGATCGTCCCGATGCTAGAGTCGGGAGCGTAAAGTCTTCCGTTGCCATATGCCAGCGGAGCCGTTAAAGTCCACCCGAGTAGACCGACCGAGAGGGGCTGCATTCGTCCTACGAAAGCACCTGGAACGAGCGGCACGAGAGCCGAGAAAATCGTGACATACCACGGATAGACGTTGGGGGAAAGCGCAAGATATGCGAGTTCTATGAAGATCACCGTCCCCACGAGCGGCGCACCGCGACGGCGCGCGATAAATGAGACGATGACCGCAAGCCCCAAAAGGGCAGCCGCTGCCGGCGGACTCGCAAAAGCGGACAGTGTGTCGTTGAAGCGTTCGTGCGCCACAAATGCCGGCAGGAACCCCAAAACGCGAGGATGCCAAAAGT
>JACRUD010000198.1 GCA_014304875.1 Vulcanimicrobiota bacterium | reverse complement strand
GGTATAGCCAAGGTGGCGCAGCGCCATCGGGAGCGATTGGTTGATGATCTTGAAGTAGCCGCCGCCCGAGAGCTTCTTGAACTTGACGAGCGCAAAATCAGGCTCGATGCCGGTGGTGTCGCAATCCATCTGCAGCCCTATCGTGCCGGTGGGAGCAACGCAGGTCGCCTGTGCGTTGCGATAGCCGTACTGTTCGCCCAGCGCCACGGCGCGATCCCACGCGGCACGTGCGGCCGCGTGCAGATAGGGCGGGCACAGATTCGGATCGATGCCCATCGGCACGACGGAAAGTCCTTCGTATTCCTTCGCTTGAGCGTTGTACGCCGCGCGCCGATGGTTGCGCATGACTCGTAGCATGTGCTGCGCATTGTCCTTATAGCGGGGGAATGGCCCAAGCTGACCTGCCATTTCGGCTGAGGCGGCATACGACTCGCCGGTGAGGATGGCCGACAATGCTCCGGCCATCGCGAGTGCTCGCGGTGAGTCGTACGGGATGCCGGAGACCATCAGCAATGTGCCGAGGTTGGCATAGCCGAGGCCCAGCGTTCTATGCTCGTAGGATTTCCGCGCTATTTCAGGGCTCGGAAATTGGGCCATAAGCACGGAGATTTCCAAAACGATCGTCCACAGGCGTGCCGCATGCATGAATGAGTCGATGTCGAAACGATTCGTGTCGCCATCGTAGAATTTCATCAAGTTGATGCTTGCAAGATTGCACGCCGTGTCATCCAAAAAGAGGTATTCGGAGCACGGGTTACTGGCGCGGATGCGGCCCCCGGCGGGGCAAGTGTGCCAGCCGTTGATGATATCGTCGTACTGCACCCCGGGGTCGGCGCAGGACCATGCGGCCCGTGCGATTTTATCCCAGAGCTCGCGCGCTCTGACGGTGCGAGCGACGCTCTTGTCGCGGCGCCACAGCAGATCCCAGGAGCCGTCTTTGCGAACCGCGTCAACGAAGGCGTCCGGCACGCGCACGGAATTATTGGAATTTTGCCCGGAGACCGTCTGATACGCTTCGCCTTCGTACGAACCTTCGAAACCTGCGGCGATCAAGGCGGCGACCTTTTTCTCCTCCTCGACCTTCCAGTTTACGAACTTCTCTATGTCGGGATGATCCATATCGAGAATCACCATCTTCGCAGCCCGCCGCGTCGTGCCGCCGCTCTTGATGGCGCCGGCGGCTCGGTCGCCGACGCGTAAGAACGACATCAGGCCACTCGACGTTCCGCCGCCCGAAAGCTTCTCACCCTCGGCGCGCAGATTGGAGAAGTTTGTTCCAGTCCCGCTGCCGTATTTGAATAGCCGGGCTTCGCGCACCCAGAGATCCATGATGCCGCTGTCGTTGACCAGATCGTCCTCGACGGATTGGATAAAGCAGTTGTGCACAACAACATTGTTTGTCAAAAAGGCGTGGCTATGTGTTTCGATGTCGTAAACGTCCTCATCTCCGATGTAGTCTATGGCTTGAATGCTTTCATCGCGAAGTCGCGACTCGGAACGGCTGGGCCGGTCCAGGGCCAGCGAAAGTTTGTTTGATTTATCCGCTGATATGAAACCGACTAGTTCGGCGAATTTCTTTTTTGCTGCACCCCAACCAATAATCACGTGATGGTAAGGTTGCCGGTCCGCGCGGGAATCTCGACAGATGCTTATTCGATTGTAGATCCCAAGATTCAACAATAATTGCGAAACGCCAAAAGCAAGTTTGGGGGAAATGGAACCAAAAACAATGTCACTCGACTTCGACCCTTTGTGAATGCGCACGCATCCGTCAGCTTGGAAGCACGCTCGAAGATAAGCAATGACGGCATTCCTTCCGCTAGCCGAGACGGCCAGCGGTACGCGCATGTCGAGCCTACGCTCTAACAAACCGTAACGATCAACGAACTGCCGTAGATTCTCGCCGTAAAGTCGAGTTCTTTTGATATTCAACCGTACGTCGGCGGAGGCCACGCTCCGCTCGTGGCGATGTGCACCCGGGAGCACCGTATCCACGAGTTCGCTGACGAAATTGTGCTCGTGCTCGTTGACGGTCATGGCTTCTACTGTAAGGCTTCGATTAGTACCCGCGGCGTATTGGCCGACAAAACCATCGGATTGTAACCAGCCCGCAAGAGCCGCTTCCGCCTGTTGCATTGGAGTACCGCCGCTGACGATATCCGTGTCGGTGCGTTGAACCAGGCGCATACCCGGAGTTAGTCTATCGACCCGACACCAGGTTCTGACTCCCCGCTCATCGGTTGCCAGAACAAGATGATCCGGTGTCGCTTCGATGGCATTGCCGTTGGCCAGCCTCACCCGATAGACGGGTTTAACACCGTTATGCTTCACGGCGGCGACATTCGTTATGCCTGAGGCATCGTAAACTGGTAAGCCGATTAGGCGCCGTGTCACAATATCGCCAATTTGAATCGGACCGTCCGGCGTCGTGACCATGGCACGGTACGGTAAGCACGCATGGGGCTGTGGGTGAGTGTAGGAATCCTTGCCTTTTGTCAGCTCTTTCGTGTCTGGATCGACGAAGTAATGTCCCTGCGACGGCCCAGTGATGCCGTACGCATAGGCGAGGCCGGTGTTGAACCACTGCGGCGAATTCGGTGCCGCCATTTGGTTGATCAGCATGTGGCTGATCTCCGCATCAAACGCTGCGGCCTCTTCATCCGAGTCAAAGTAGCCGTAGCGACGGCCCCAATCGGTCCAGCAACCAGCTAGGCGGCGCACGACTTGACGTGCCGACGTCTCGCTGCCGAGGCTGCCGTCGGGTTGCGGCACGCCCGCCTTGCGGAAGTACTTCTGCGCGAGGATGTCGGTCGCAACCTGAGACCAGTTCTCCGGTACTTCGATGCCGTGCATCTCAAAGACAACCGTTCCGTCCGGCTCGCGGATGACCGAATCACGCCGGTCCCAACTGACCGCGTCCAGCGGATCGGTCGCTGCGGCGGTAAAACGTCGCTCTATCTTCATGAAGGCACAGCGGACCTTTCTGGTATGGTACGTATGTCAGACAGTAGCTCGCATCGTACCTATAGTGGTGAGTGCGGTCGCTTGCCACATTATATAGCCTACTGTCAGGCTATGCAAGGGTTTTCTCGAACGTCTGTTTGTTCGCCCGCAAAGCCTTATCTGGCCTAGTAAAGCTGAGATTTCCCCAGCTCTTGTCCCCTGTGGATCAACCGCTGTGGATGGCCGGCTTCGTGTCAGCGGACCCTGCCGGGATGGTCCCTCCTGGGGGCATGGTGCGACGGGCGAGAACACCGGATCGGTGGAGAACCTGGATACGGCGTCGGACTACGACGCGCTTGGCATTGTTCCCAAGCCTGCGAGCCGCGCGATAGAGGCCACCGCGCTTGCTCGCAAACCGCTTCGATTGGGCCTCGTGCAGTTCGCGCCGCGCAAAGGCGACGTTCAAGCGAACCTGCGCAGCATCGGGCACGCTCTCGAGGCGCTTGCAGACGATTGCGAACCTTTTCCCGACGTCATCGTTTTCCCGGAAACCTCGCTTTCCGGGTATTTCGTGGAAGGCGGCGTCCGCGACGTCGCTTTTTCGGCTGAAGAGGCGCTCGACCGCTTGGCGCGCGTCGCGCGCGAAGCGTGCCCGAAGAAAGAGACCTTCGACATCGTGCTGGGCTTTTATGAGGCCGAGCACGGCAAACACTACAACAGCGCTTTGTATGCCACGCTCGGAGCTCGGGTGAGGCTGCACCACGTGCACCGCAAGCTCTTTTTGCCCACGTACGGCGTGTTCGACGAAGAACGATTCGTCTCGCGAGGCCGCGCCATCGACTCGTTTGAGACGGCGTACGGCCGGGCTGCGATCTTGATCTGCGAGGACGCATGCCATTCTTTGGCGACCACCGTCGCGGCGTTGCGCGGAGCGTCGATCATCTTCATCCCGAGTGCGTCTCCCGGCCGCGGTTTAGAGGACGGGGAGCCGGCAAACGTCAGGATGTGGCGCGATATCATGCGGGTCGTTGCGGCCGAACACGGTGTGTACATGGCCTACGCGGGGTTGGTCGGATTCGAGGGCGGCAAGGGTTTTACCGGCGGCTCACGACTGGTCGGCCCGTTCGGGGACCTGCGCGCCGAAGCGCCGTTTTCCGAAGCCGCGATATTGCGGGTCGATGTCTCCATGGCCGACGTCGCATCCGCGCGGGCCGCCCTGCCGATGCTCGGCGATCTCGAGTCGAACTTGTCGGAGATCGCGGCGATGCTTGCCAAACTGGCCGGTCCCAGAGCGCCGTCCGCGTGAAAACCACTTCGCCGAGGGGTCAGCCCAACGTCGATTCAAGCGCGTACGCGGTCCTGCGCGCCCACTTACGGCCGGACGAGTTGCGCATCGATGCAGACCTCGTGAAGCGCTGGCTCGTGAACTTCTTGCGAGATGAACTGATCCGGCGGCGTGGGATAAGGCAAGCGGTCGTCGGCGTGTCCGGCGGAGTGGATTCCGCCGTCGTGGCGGCGCTGTGCGCCCAGGCGCTCGGTCCGGCAAACGTCGTCGGCGTGCGCATGCCGTACGCCACTTCCAGCGTCCTCAGCTCCCTGCACGGGCGACTCGTGATCGAGTCGACGGGCATCCGTGATCGGCTCATCGATATCTCGGCGGCTGTCGACGGGTATCTGAGAGAAGAGCCCGATGCATCGCCCCAGCGGCTCGGCAACGTGATGGCCCGCATGCGCATGATCGTGCTGTTCGACCAGTCCGCCAAGATAGGGGCGCTTCCGATCGGAACAGGAAACAAGTCTGAACGGATGTTCGGCTATTTCACTTGGCACGGCGACGATTCTCCGCCCATCAACCCGCTCGGCGACCTGTTCAAGACGCAGGTCTGGCAGCTCGCGCGGCATTTGAACGTTCCGTCTGACATCGTGGCCAAACCGGCAACGGCCGACCTCATCCGCGGCCAGACGGATGAAGAAGACCTAGGGATCACGTACGTTCGGGCGGACCGCATTCTCCATTACGTGCTCTTGGGGTACGCGCCGGCCGACATCCTGGCGCAGGGATTCGATTCACAGGATGTCGCGCTCGTCAAGCGGCGCGTCGATGCGACTCACTGGAAGCGTCACCTCGCGACCACGGCCGTCATCTCGGCCACAGCGATCAATGAGTTTTACTTGCGGCCGGTTGACTACTAAAGGAAGAAGATGCCCCTCACCTTAGGAACGGTCGGTCATTTCGGTTTGGCGGTCAAGGACCCGAAGCGATCGGCGCGCTGGTGGATCTCGCGGCTCGGCATGACGGAAGTATTCACATTCGATGGCGGAGTGGCCGTCGGCAATGACGCGGTCACCATCGCCTTGTTCAAAGGCACGCCGCGTCCGCACGCGTTCGCACATATGTCGTTTCACATGTCCGGCATGCGTGCGTTGCGCTCGGCTTTGGCCCACCTAAAACGTCAGAAGGTGGACATTGAAGATCCGGGCGATGAGATCGGCCCCGAAGCCGAGGGATCGAGAAACATGGGATTGTGGTTCCGCGATCCCGATGGCTACCGCTGGGAACTATCCGTCATCGCCAAGCGGCCCAAACGACGGCGCCGGCGGCTAGCGAAACCGTAGGAGGAAGTGTTGCGTGTCTAGATACTTGCATACCTCGATCTTCGTCAACGACTTCGATGAGTCGATCGAGTTCTACACAAAGAAATTGGGCTTGGAGTTGCTGGACCGCGCCCACTTCGAAGGCAATGCCGACATGGCATTCGTCGGCCGGGATTGGGATTCGTACGTGGAGCTGGTCTACGATCTCGAAGAACACGAACCGTACGAGCTAGGCAACCGTTACGAACACTTGGCAGTCGAGGTGGACGAAGACTTGCACGCTGTTTGCGAACGGCTCAAAAAGCAGGGCGCGAAGATACTTCGGGGACCCAAAAAGTCGCCCGGCGGCGCGCGGTCGATCGCGTTTGTGGAAGATCCGAACGGCATCCCGGTGGAACTGCTGGAACCGAAAAAAACCGCAGCCGGGGCGTAAGGCCTTTGCCTTCCGCGGAAATCATCACGATCGGCACCGAGCTGCTTCTCGGTCAACTCGTCGACACCAATTCCGCCGTCATCGCCCGGGCGCTGGCGGACGCGGGAATCGACGTCCATCGCCAAACGTCCGTGGGCGACAACGAGCAGCGCATCGCCGAAGCGATACGCGAGGCTTTGGGCCGGTCGGATGCAGTGCTGTGCGCGGGCGGCCTAGGACCCACGGTCGACGACATGACTCGGGCTGCGGTCGCCTCGGCGACGCAAAGGCCCCTGGAGCTGCGCCAGGAGCTGCTTGCCGATTTGGAGCGGTGGTTTGCCAGCGTGGGCAGGCCGATGGCGGTGAACAACCAGCTGCAAGCGTACGTGCCGCAAGAAGCTCAGGTGCTGAACAACCCGTACGGGACGGCACCCGGATTCGCCGTCGATTTAGGCAACACGGCCGTTCTCGCTATGCCGGGCGTGCCCCGCGAACTGATTCCAATGCTGGAATCAGGCGCGATCCCTTGGCTTGTTGCGCGCCTCAAGCCGCACGCGACGATAGTGACCCGCGTTCTCAGGACGATCGGCATCGGCGAATCGGACGTCGACGCGCGCATCGTTGACTTGTTCCAAGCGAGCACGAACCCCACCATCGCGGTGTTGGCGCACGTGGGCCAAGTAGACGTCAAGATGACGGCAAAGGCTCAGACTCGCGAGGCGGCGCTGGCCCTTATCGGCGAACTGGAGCGCAAGCTGCGCGAACGCCTGGGCGACGCGATCTATGGAGTGGACGACGCTTCCATCGAGCAGACGTTGGGCCGCGCTTTGCAGGCCCGCAAATGGACGCTAGCGACGGCGGAGTCGTGTACCGGCGGCCTGCTGGGCGCGATGATCACGTCTGTTCCAGGCTCGTCGTCGTACTATCGAGGAGGTGCGGTGAGCTACGCCGATGAGGCCAAGTATAAGCTGCTCGGTGTGGCGCCTAGTCTTATCGACCTTTACGGCGCCGTCAGCCCCGAGGTGGCGCTCGCGATGGCAGTGGGCGCGCGCGAGACACTGCGGGCGACGCTAGCGCTTGCGATCACTGGGGTTGCGGGGCCAGCAGGGGGTACCCCAGAAAAGCCGGTGGGGTTGGTCCTCATTGCGCTGGCGAAAGAAGACGGCGGCGTCATCGGGCGCGAGCTGCACGTTAGGGGAGACCGAGAAATGGTGCGGCAGAGGGCGGCCTTGACGGCCCTGACCGTGGCTTGGCGGCACGCCCGGCGCGACTAAGAGTCTGGGGTGCTGCGGACGAACATTGAAGATAGACCTAACGTTACGGTACTGTCGGAACGCGTCGCAGCGTTGCCACCTGACGCGACCCAATGGAGCGGCGTGCTTTCGACCGCACCTATAGCTGGCACAGACCAGC
>JACRUD010000031.1 GCA_014304875.1 Vulcanimicrobiota bacterium | reverse complement strand
GCGCAGCCCCGCAGTCCACAGCCCGTTGCGCAGGGTAAGCCGACGGCGCCCGTCGGCATCCCTCGCGGCGTTGCACGGATAATGGTGGGCGATGAGCGAGGCGACATAGGCGAGATCCCAGCCGGCGGCGGCTAAATCGATCGCCAGCAGTTCTTCTTCGCCGCCGATGCCGTAGCGTGGGTTGAACCCGCCGGCCGCGAGGAACGCGGACCGGCGCACGACCGAACCTGCGGCAAGGAAACCTAATACAGGCGGCCCCGGCAGGCACGCGTTCGCCTGTAGCGGGCTGGCTGCCATCTCGGCGCAAGTCGGGTCGAGCCGCTCCTCTTGCCCTACGAGGACCCGACCGGTGACGAGCGCCAGCCGCGGATTTGCGTCGAGCGTTCGCACCGCCACAGTGAGGGAGCCGGCCGACCACCAAGAATCGTCGTCGCAGAACGCGACATAGGGAGTGAGACAACGTTCGGCAGCGACGGTGCGTGCGGCCGCGCCGAAATTCTGGTCAAGCGCCAGCAGATCGGTCGATGGAAAGCGCGCTCGGACTTCCGGCGAGGTCGTATCGTCGGAACCGTTGTCGGCTACCACGATCGGCGTCCCGGGACAAAGAGACGTCAAGCAGTCCAAAGTTCGAAGCAAGGAATGAACTCGGTTGCGGGTGGCGATGACGACCGTCACCCGTGCCCTTTCGTCCAGAGCACGGCCGGCTCGCGCCGATGCTTCCGCGCCCTCTGCTGTTGCCTCCCGTTCGCCCGGCCGGTCGTCGGTCATCCCGTTCATTTACCGTCAGGGAAGGGTGCCGCCTCCGCGGAGCCCAAAAAGCATGGCTAGACCTGGCTGGAGAATATTCTTCGAATGTCGTCCCATCGATGCCGGATCGCGTGATGCCAGCGCCGCGGCGAGGCAGTCCCCTGCTCGTCATCCTTCGCGCCCTGGGCCTAGGTGATTTCCTCACCGCGGTGCCTGCCTATCGGGCATTGGCTCGGCGCTATCCCGACCACCGCCGCGTTCTGGCGGCGCCATCGTCATTAGAACCGTTGGCGCGTCTGACCGGCGCGATCCACGCAGTCGTCCCGACGCAGCCGCTGGCGCCGCTCTCCGATCTTTTACGTCCTACCGATGTGGGCGTCAATCTCCACGGTCGGGGACCCCAAAGCCACCGCGCATTGCTGGCGTCTGGCCCGCGGCGCTTCATCTCGTTTGCGAACTCGTCGATCCCCGAGTCGCAAGGCATGCCGCCCTGGCGACAAGGCGAACACGAAGTGGACCGTTGGTGCCGGCTGCTCAATGAGATCGCGATTCCCGCTTGCCCAACGGAGCTCGGTTTGGCGCTGCCGCAGTCCGCTTTCGTCGCGGACGCGATCGGGGCGACGTTGATCCATCCCGGCGCCGCGAGCGGTTCGCGATGCTGGCCGGTGGAGCGTTGGGTTGCCGTGGCGCGCCGGGAGAGGCGTGCCGGCCGACGCGTGATTCTTACGGGTAGTCCCAGCGAGGTGGAACGCAGCCGCCGCGTAGCCCAGGGGTCAGGCTTGAGCGAAACGGCCATCTTCGCGGGCAAGACCGACCTGATGTCTTTGGCCGCTCTGGTCGCAACCGCCGATACGGTCATCTGCGGCGACACGGGAGTCGCGCATCTAGCGACCGCTTTCGGCACGCCGTCGATCGTCCTGTTCGGACCTTCATCGCCGCACGAATGGGGTCCGCCGCCACTGAGGCGACGGCACCGCGTTCTGTGGAGCGGCCGGACTGGAGATCCCCATGCCGTAAGCTGCGATGAAGGGTTGCTCTCCATCCAGCCCCGCGACGTCGCCGCTGCGCTTGAAGCTCTGCGAGCGGACGATTTTCCCGCGCGCGGGGCCCACCCCAAACTGGCGTCCACGACCGCGGCGCTTTGATGGCACCCGTTAGCCTCACCGGCGTCCGAGAGGTGCGCGACGCGGACAGCGCGCGCATCCTAGAAATCCTGGCCGCGGCATTTGCCGAGTACCCGGGCTGCGTGCTGGAGCTTCGCGAGGTACCGGAGCTTTTACGGCCGGCAACGTCAGCCAGCGCTCACGGCGTCCGCTTTTGGGTCGCGACCCGGGAGCGCCTGGTTGTCGGGTTCGCGTCGGTGGCCCCGACCGCCGAGCCGGGCTTACTGGAGTTGAAAAAGCTCTACGCCCATCCCGACGTGCACGGCACGGGTGTTGGCCGGGTCTTATTGAGCCTCGTCGAACGGGACGCCGCGGCGCACGACGCGCGCCGCATCCACCTTTGGACCGACACGCGCTTCACAAAAGCACACCGCGTGTACGAGCGGCGCGGATACGTCCGCCTGCCCGAAACGCGCGAGCTGCACGACGTGAGCCGGTCCGTCGAGTACCATTATCAAAAGGAGTTGTAGCGGCCGCTCTCTCCAAAACGCAATCCCGCAGACAGCAAAACGGGCGCACTTTGTGCGCCCGTTCGCCGATCCTCAGAGTGGTGCGGCTTTAGCCGCGATCTCCACCGTCGTCGCCGCGGTCGTCACGATCGTGGCGATGATGCCGGTGTTTGCGATGGCCATAGTCATGACCGTATCGGGCGTAGCCGTCCTCGTCCGCGACGGTGCGGTATCCGCGCACGTAGGGACCACACTGCTGACCGTAGCCGTCATATGTGCAAGGAGTGCGACCGTTATTGCTCGTGTACACGACCTGTCCGTTCGGGTACACGACGCGGCCGTCCGCGTACACGACTCCGCCGTCGCGCGTGCGGCCGACGATCGTGTCGTGAGCGACCTTCTTGTGCTCGTAGTTGTTGTATAGGATGATCCCGGTGACGACCGCTAGGCCACCTAGGACGATGTTGCGAGTAGACCTTTGGCCGGCTGTTTCGGCAAGGGCGGGACGCACGGCTCCAAGGCCCATGACGAGCAACAACGCGACGGCCACGACGACATTTCGTAAGAAACTTGCGCGAGAAAGCACTACTGACATATTGACTCCTCCTGTACGAAGATAACGCGATTCCGGTTTGCTTAGTTTCTGCGTTCGGAGGCGCCCATGTCGCGGCCGTCAAATTCGCAAAGAATCATCATATGAGTTTCGCATTGACGGATAAATATGGGCGCCCGCTGCGCGATCTGCGCATTTCGGTAACCGATCGTTGCAATTTCCGTTGCGGCTACTGCATGCCGAAGGAAGTGTACGGATCGGATTACCCGTTCCTCGCCCGCTCCGAGATCCTCACCTTCGAAGAAATAGAACGGCTGGCGAGAATCTTCGTCACCTGCGGCGTGCAAAAGCTTCGCGTCACGGGGGGCGAGCCGTTGCTGCGCCGCGAGATCGCGGCGCTTGTCGAAATGCTGGCATCGCTTCCGGGCGTGCTCGACATCGCGCTGACGACCAACGGTGCCTTGCTGGCCACGAAAGCGGCTGCATTGAAGGCCGCCGGATTGCGGCGCATCACCGTGAGCCTCGATTCAATCGATCCAGCTGTTTTCGGGGCGATGAACGGCGTCGGCTATCCCGTTGCTCGCATCCTTTCGGGCATCGAGGCGGCTCGCCGGGCTGGGCTCGATCCGCTGAAGATCAACGTCGTCGTCAGACGCGGCATAAACGACGGCACCGTTGTACAGACGGCGCGCTACTTCCATGGCTCGGGGTGCATCGTGCGCTTCATCGAGTACATGGACGTCGGGTCCACCAATGGTTGGACGATGGATCAAGTCGTCTCGGGCGCAGACATCGTCAAACAGCTGGACGCCGCTATGCCGCTTGAGGCGATCAGTCCGACGTACCGCGGTGAAGTGGCACGGCGCTATCGCTATCGCGATGGCGGCGGCGAGATCGGAATCGTGACGTCTGTGACGCAGCCTTTCTGCCGCGACTGCACGCGCGCACGCCTGTCCTCAGCCGGCGTCCTTTACACTTGCCTGTTTGCGACACGCGGTCTGGATCTGGGAAAGATGCTGCGCTCACAATGCTCCGACGATGAAATCGCGTTCGCCATCCGAACGGCCTGGACCGGCCGCCAAGATCGTTACTCCGAGTTACGCACCGCATCTAGTTCGGCCGAAGCCAAGGTGGAGATGTCGCATATCGGCGGTTAAGGTCGGCCGCGACGAAAGCGGCGGCGCTACATTGGCGGCGCCGCATTACGCATGGCGTATGTAGCCACGGATCGTTAGGTCCTTCGATGGCGGCGGCCGCAGGCGCGGCTAAACCTTGAGCTCGACCTTGGCGAGAACTCCATCGGTGCCGACGACGTGCCGATTCAGCCGCAATTCTTCCGGGCTGTACCCGAATGCAAGTCCCAGCAGCTGCGGCAGATGGAAGATCGGCACCCCGATCGGCTGCTGCATGGCGCGCGCCGCGTCAGGCTGTTGGCCGTCGAGGTTCAAGTGGCAGAGCGGGCACGGCGTCACGAGCAGATCGGCTCCCTTTTGTTTCGCCTCCACGATGTGCTTGCCGCCCATCTTTAATGACACGTCTCGGTTAAACGTCAGCATCGGGAAGCCGCAACACTTGCTCTTGCCGTGGTATTCAACAGGCTCCGCTCCGATCAGCGATATCAGCTGCTCCAAATACGTCGATCGTTCCGGACGCTCCTTAAGCCCGAGATACTCCTCGGGACGCAGGATATAGCAGCCGTAAAAAGGAGCGACTTTTAGTCCCGTCAGCCGGCGCTTGACCAGCGAGGCGATCTTCTCCAAGCCGATGTCTTCGACCAGGATCCAAAGCAGATGCTTGACTTTGGTCGTGCCGCGATACTCGTAGCCGTTTTCAGCCAGCACCGAGTTCGTCTCGGCGAGCAGCTCGGGACGATGGGTCAATTCGTGATTGACCTGGCTTAAGACGCCTTGGCATGTGCTGCAAATCGTCATGAGATCCGCATTTTCCCGCTCGGCCATCGCGAGCGTCAATCCGTTGAGCGAACGCGCCAATTTGGGGTTCTGCTCGCTTAAGACCCCCGCCCCGGTGCAGGGGGCCGATGTGAGTTCGTGCAGGTCAAGCCCGAGCGCCTCGGCGATTTTTTGGGTGGACGCGTAAAGCTCCGGGCACGCGCCTTTGGAAACGCAGCCGGGCCAAAATGCCACCTTCATGGCGCTCTTCTGGGGCATCGTTTTCACTGGAACCGTCCTCCCACACGTTTGAAGATATTCTTGATCCGCTCGAGGCCCGGGATCTTGTGATGGATGATCGGCGGCAACTTACCCGCGCGCAGCATGTTGAAGGCGCTCGGAAGCGTCTTCAGTTGCGCCGCGATGTTGAAAAGGCCGAGCGACTTGGGCAGCAGCGTCAGCTCGTTGAGCCGACCGCTGCCCCGCACGGATTCGGCGAATGCGTCGGCGTGGCGAGTGCCCGGATTGTTCGTAAAACCGGCGTCCACGGCCATGTGCCGTAATTTCAGTATCTGGTCGAGCGGAGCCACGCCCTTTGGGCAACGCTGCACGCATTCGAAGCAATGCGTGCAATCCCAAATGCCGTCAGGCCCGCTGTACTCCTCGAGCCGCTCCTTGCTCCGGGCATCGCGAGGGTCGTCGGCATAGCGGTAGGCCCGCGCCAGTGCGGCCGGCCCGGTGAAGTCAGGGTTGATCGCAAACGATTCGCAGTCCATCAAGCACGCGCCGCAGGCGATGCACGCCACCTCCTGAATGAGGTTCTCCATCGACGCGTTGGGAACGCGGTACTCCTCGCCCTGCGGCACCGGTTGTTTGTTTTCGAGCCAAGGCGAAACTTTGCGCATTTTCTCCCAAAACGGGTTCATGTCGCATACGAGGTCGCGGATGACGGGCATAGAAGGCGGCGACTCGACGGTGGTCACTCCGTCCTTTGTGAAATCCTTGAGCTTGCTTTTGCACGCGAGATTCGCGTGGCCGTTGATCCACATAGCGCACGACCCGCAGATCGCACTACGGCACGCGCAGCGAACGACCAGCGTCTCATCCTGATACTCCCGGATATCGATCAGGGCATCCAGCACGACTGCATGTTCCGGCAGATCGACCGTAAAGGTCTGATAGACCTTGGTCGGCGCGGCCTCGTACGGCGGCGGGTAGGGCGGCCCGACGTCGCCCGCCATGTTCTGCGCTTCCGGGTTGTAGCGTCCGACTCTTATGGTCCACTCCATCGTCAGTACTTTCGCTCCTGAGGTGCCCATTGCGTAATGGTGACCGGGGAGAAGCCGATGGTCGGTTTCGGCGCGGCGCCGTTGCGGCTGACGACCACATGCTTGAGCCACTCGGTATCGTTGCGGGCTGGGAAATCGGTGCGCGATTGTGCGCCACGGCTTTCCTTACGCGTCAACGCGCTGTGCACGATCGTCTCCGCGCAATCGATCAGATATCCGAGCTCGAGCGCAAACGTCAGCGCTTGATTGAACAGCCTACCTTTGTCTCCGACGCTGACGGATTCGTAGAGCCGGCGCAGTTCGTGAAGCTTCTCGAGTGCGGACGCCAAACCGGCTTCGTCCCGATAGACGCCGACCTTCTCGTCCATCATCGTCCCGAGCTCTAGACGCAGGCGCGCGTGGGTTTGCCCGGTATAGGGCCGGTCCAAAAGCGCCTGCACCCGTTGCTGTTCGGCGGTCAAAAACGCCTCGTCGGCCGTCTCACGGGCCTGAGCGGGCCCGGAAGCGGCTGCTGCCGCCCGCGTCCAGTCCGCCGCGTGCGCTCCAGAGCGCCGGCCGAACACAAGCGTATCCAGCAGCGAGTTCGCCCCCAGGCGGTTGCCGCCGTGCACGCTGACGCACGCGCACTCGCCGGCAGCATACAAGCCCGGCAGCGGCGAGGCGCCGTTCACGTCGGTCTTGATGCCGCCCATGATGTAGTGCATACCCGGCCGAACCGGGACGGGCTGTGTCACCATGTCGATGCCGATGAAGTCAAGCGCGATTTCATGAATCTGCGGAAGTTTGTGCATGATCGCGTCGCGGCCCAGGTGCCGCACATCCAAGAAGACGCAGCCGTCCGTCCCTCGTCCCTCCGCGATCTCCACGGACTCCGAGCGGGAAACGACGTCGCGCGACGCGAGCTCCATCATGTTGGGCGCGTATTTCTTCATAAAGCGGTCGCCTTCGGAGTTCAGCAGGTACGCGCCCTCGCCGCGGGCCGCCTCCGTCATGAGGAAACCGCTGCCCTTCAGCGTCGTCGGATGATACTGGACCATCTCCATGTCCATGAGCGGAGCTCCGGCTCGGTATGCCAGCGCAATGCCGTCGCCCGTGCAGATCAGCGCGTTCGTGCTCGGCTCGTACACGCGTCCGCAGCCGCCGGCGGCGACGATCAAGGCTTTGGCCCGCAAGAGGTGCAGTTCGCCGGTCAGCATGTCGATGGCCGTCATCCCCCGACAGGCTCCGTCGACCACATACAATGACGTCGTAAACCACTCTTCGTAGACCTTGACGCCGGCTTTGAGGATTTGATCGTAAAGGGTGTTGAGCAACGCCTGACCGGTGATGTCGCCCACGAAGTACGTGCGCGCCTTGGACGCTCCGCCGAAGGCGCGCGTTCCGAGTTTGCCGGCATCGTCGCGAAAGAAAATGACGCCCATGTGCTCGAGCTCGATGATGTCGGAGGGCGCCTCGCTGCACATCACTTCGACGGCGTCCTGGTCGGCGAGGTAATCGCTGCCCTTTATGGTATCGAAGGCGTGCGTTTGCCAGGAATCGCCCTCGCCGATGGCGGCGTTGATGCCGCCTTGGGCGGCGTTGGAATGACTGCGGATCGGATGGACCTTGGAGACGATGCCCACGCTAGCGCCGTGACGAGCGGCTTCAAGCGCAGCGCGCATCCCGGCGAGTCCCGCCCCCATCACTAAGACGTCGTGATCAAGTATCATCGTCGCCTCTGCTCGACCGCACCGCGCGCCGTAGACCGGTCACCGAGATGCCTCGGTCGCTACGATCACGCAGTTAGGTGTCTTGGATTGAGTTTAGCCGCTGATTACATGCCGGCTCGGCCTTCCCATTCCCGTGGGTCGGCCCTCATGCGGCAGAAGTCGCTCTGCATTTACGCGACGACGTCGGTCGCTTGGAATTGCGCCCGATACAGCGACGCGTATAGGCCTCCGTGCATCAGCAAGTCCGCGTGGCGTCCCGACTCGACGATCCTGCCGGCGTCGATGACGAAAATAATATCCGCTCGCAGAACGGTCGACAGCCGGTGAGCCACGACGAGGCTCGTCCTGCCCAGCATCAAAGGAACGAGCGCATCTCGGATCAAGGTCTCGGACGTCGAGTCGAGCGAACTCGTCGCTTCGTCCAATATCAGTATGCGCGGGTCTTTGAGCAAAACGCGCGCGATCGCTATTCTTTGCCGTTCCCCGCCCGATAATTTGTGGCCCCGCTCGCCGACCGTCGTTTCAAAACCATCCGGCAGGCTCGCGATCAGGTCGTAGATATTCGCGTTGCGGGCCGCTTGGACCAACTCGGCATCGGACGCGTCTGGGCGCCCGTAGCGCAGATTCTCGGCGATGGATGCGTGAAAAAGATACGTCTCCTGGGTCACTATGCCGATATTGCGGCGCAGCGATTCGAGCCGCAGGTCCCGGACGTCATGGCCGTCGACGAGAATGCGGCCCTCCTGGGGATCGTAAAATCGCGGCAGCAGCGCCATGATCGTCGTCTTGCCGGCGCCGCTGGGGCCCACGAATGCGACCAGCTGCCCGGGCTTGGCTTGAAACGATACGGCATCAAGGGCCACTCGCCCGGGCACATACGAGAATCGGACGCGCTCGAACAGTATATCGCCGCGCGCCGTTCCCAAGTCGATGGCCGAGGCGAGCACCGGTTCCTCTGGAGCCATGTCGAGATATGCGAAAATGCGCTCGAAGACGGCCAGCGCGCTAACGAGCTGAACTTGAACGCCCACCAGGGCCGATGCAGGGCCGTACAGACGGCCGAGGTAGGCGACAAACGCCACGATGGTCCCCACCTCGAGACCGCTTCGGATCGCCAGCACGCCGCCGCCGAACCACACGATGGCCGGACCTACGATCACCAGCGCTCCGACGATGGCGATGAACCATCGGCCGACAAGGGCCAGGCGCACTTCGAGATCCATCAGCTCCGTGCCGGCCACGTGAAAGCGCTTTGCTTCTTGCCGCTCGCGCACGAACGACTTGATCAAAGTAATGCCGGACAGCGACAACGTCTCTTGGATCAGGCTTTCAATGCGATCTCGTTGCTCGCGGGTGCTCTTGCGCACTTTGTACATGGTCCGCCCCACCGGAGCGAGTGGAAGGATCATGAAAGGGATCACCAGCAGCGATAGAGCGGCCAAGCGCCAGTCTAAGATAAAGATCGCGATGAGCGTCGTGAAGATGATGGCGATGTTGGTCACGATCGTGATCAGCGTGCCGGTGACCACATTGTCGATTGCATCTACGTCGCTTGAGACGCGATTCATTATTTCGCCGGTCCTGGTGGCGGTGAAAAAAGACAGCGGCATACGGTGCAGATGCTGGACGAGCGCGTCACGCATGTCGCGCATGATGCCCTCGCCGACGTACGCGTTGAGGTAGCCTTGCCAGGCGCCTATCGCCGCGCCGATGAGGGCGGAACCCATCATGCCGCCGACGTCGAGCAAGAGCGCGTGCTGGTCGTGAAAACGGATCGCACGGTCGATGATCCATTTCGCGAACAGCGGCGGAAGCTGCCCCAAAGCCGCCGTGACCACGATGCACGTGAGCACCAGCGCCTCTTGCCTCCAATAGGGGGCGAAATACCGGAGAATACGACGCCAGTCCACCCGACCCGGATGGGGCGGTTTGTCAGGATCGAACGTGCGCGACCACATCATGTGCATCGGGGTCGAGCCGCTAAGCATGCCGGTTGCGTACCTGAGCGCCGGGAGAGATTCCCGCTGGGAACAGCGAGCGGGCGCCCGGCCGCGCGTAACATCCCGTGAGATGGGTACGAAAGATGCGCGCCGTCGACGTACGCGCGCGCAGCGTTTTGAAGAAAGCGAGTCACTGCGACATGAGTGAACGGGTCGACCCGAAAATGACCCCCGAGGACGAGCCGCATCCCATGCATCCGGGCCAGCAGCACGTGCCCGAGGGCTTCCACATCACCGAGGGGGATGCTCCCACGGCTGAGGGCTACTATCCAAACGAGCCGGGCGAGGAGAGCGCAGACAATCCAAGCATCGAAGACGAAATCGGAGGAGGTTGAGGCGGCTCTGGTGCCGCACCTGGGACCCTCACCGCCGCCTTGGCGGCCTTTTCCCCACACAGCTTGACGAAAGGCAGATCGCTATGTCGGAAGTCGTTAAGGTCATCGAAGTAATGGCCGAATCCAATCAAAGTTGGGAAGATGCAGCCGCTCAAGCAGTCGGGAAAGCCGCCAAGAGCGTCCACAACATCAAGTCGATCTACATCAAGAACTTCGAAGCAAAAGTAGAGGGCGACAAAATCACGCAGTATCGCGTCGACGCAAAGCTCTCTTTTGTCTTGGATTAAGCGCTTCAGTTATAGGCGATGCGGGCGGTATATCGCAGGAGACAATGACAGCGGGTCGATCCGACCCGCTCTTCGTTCTGCCAGCCTTCGCAGACGCGCTCGCCCGACACCGTCGGCCTCTTGTGGCGGATCGCGTCCGCCACCTCATCCGTGATATCGTGCCCGCCCTCGACGCATTCCTTATTGCAACAATCGAAAGAGAAGTCGGCCGAGAATTGCGGGCCGCGGACGTATTGGCTGTTCACGACTCCGTCGCTGAATGACTCGTCCGCTGCCAACGCGATATCGAAAAAAATCTCGCGCACTTCGGGAAATGCCGCGTGCATGCGCGATGCGGCTTGATCCCGCTGGCGGCGGCGGCGACGTCTTTCGTCGACAGGTTGAGTAGGTCGTCGGGCCATACCTACGTACTTCGCCGCTGGCAGCATTACGGCCTGCGCGCGGAGCAACCACGACACCGTGGCGCACATCACCGCGACGCAAGCGATCGCACGAAGTCGTCGATCAAATACCCTGCGTCGCCCGGTCCGGGCGCGGCTTCGGGGTGGAACTGCACGGAGGATACGGGCAAAGTCCGGTGGCGAAGTCCTTCATTGGTGCCATCGTTGAGATTGACCATCGTCTCCTCGACCCCGTCGGGAAGAGACGCCGCATCCACAGCGTAGCCGTGATTATGCGCGGTGATCATGACGCCGCCGGACCAGCAGATGCGCACCGGTTGATTGGCGCCGCGGTGGCCGTATTTTAATTTGTACGTCTTGGCGCCCAATGCGAGCGCGATCAGTTGGTGACCCAAGCACACCCCGAATGTCGGAAGCGTTCCCAGCGCGATAACTTCCCGTAACGTCTCAATGACCAAGCCCAAGTCCGCGGGATTACCTGGTCCGTTGCTGACCACGAACCCGTCGGCGCCGAGGCCGAGCAGTTCCTTCGGGCCCGTGTCGAATGGCACTTCCACGACTTCCGCTCCGGCGGCTGACAGGCGATCCGATATACCAGCTTTTGCGCCGCAGTCCAGCAGCGCAACGCGCGGGGGGCCGGCGCCCAAATCCAACCTCGAGCGGCGGCTGACGGCGCGCACCAAAGCGGGAGTATCTTCAGCCAGCTGCGCGGATGCGCGCAACGCAAAAGGCGCCTGTGCAATACTTTCGTCCCCGACCGCCAAGGCGGCGTGCATCGTTCCCGCCTCCCGCAGCCGAGTGACGATCGCCCGCGTGTCGACCTCTTCGATCGACCGGACGCCGCTTTTCCCCAGCCAGTCCGGCAGGCTGCCGCTGCTGCGATAATGGCTAGGATGGCGGCTGAAGCGCTTGCACACTGCGCCCGCCGCGCAAATGCTGCGGTGCTGGCGGACGGATGCATCAACGCCGTAGTTGCCGATGAGCGGGTATGTAAAAACGAGCAATTGACCCTCGTAGGATGGGTCCGTCAGCGCCTCTTCGTACCCGGTCATGCCCGTAAAGAACACCGCTTCTCCCAGCGAGATGCCTAGCGGTCCGATTCCGACGCCCTCAAAAGATGACCCGTCTGCCAGGAATATCCCCGCGCGAAGCGCCGTCATCTACCAGCCGGGGCGGGGAGCGCCTGGGTTGGCGCAGCGGCATTGAAGACGACGCAGCCGCCAACGACCGTCATGGCCGGGCGAACTTTGAAGCGACGCCCGGCAAAAGGCGTGGCGCGACCTTTCGATACGAAGAGCGTCGGGTCGACGGTCCATGGTCGGTCTAGATACAATGCCGTCATGTCCGCCGGCGACCCGACCTGCAAAGATCCGCCCGGTACGCCAAGCAATGCTGCCACGTTCGTCGAGTAATTGGCCACCATCGTCGCGAGCGGCAGCCCATCGAGTGCATCGAAGGTCGCCGCCACAGCGACTTCCAAGCCGCTAAAGCCAGGACTGGCGTGGGAGAGCGGCGCCTCCTTCTCCTCTTCACTATGCGGCGCATGGTCGCTTGCGAAAATCGATATGGTGCCGCGCCTTACGGCCACCCGCATGGCCGCGACGTCTTGGACTGACCGCAGCGGCGGGTTCACCCGACAGCGCGCATCGAAGCTCGAAAGCATTTCGTCATTGCATTGAAGGTGATGCGGCGTGACCTCGGCCGTCACTCGCGTTCCCTGAGCCCGAGCCCATTCCAGGACGCCGATCGTCGTCTCCGCGCTGACGTGGCAGAGGTGCCACGCTTTTCCGGTCGTTTGTGCGACCAGGATATCGCGCGCCGCAATCGCAGCCTCGGACAAAGACGGCGAGCCCGGCAGTCCCAAACGATCGCTTGTCTCGCCTTCATGGATCACCGCGCCGGCGAAGCTGGGGTCCTCGCAGTGAGAAAGAAACGGCATCGGCAGATCCGCAGCCAACAGCGCGGCGTGAAAAAGGACCTTCAAAGACGTCGTGCATGCCCCATCATCTGAGAACGCGACGGCCCCGGCCGCGGCCATGCTGCGAAGCGGCGCGAGCGCGCGCCCCTCTCGCGCGACGGTGACCGCTCCGATGGGATAGCAACGCACGGCCGCTACGGCGGCCGAATCACGAAGGAGCTGGCGCACGCGCTGGCCGTCATCGATCGGCGGTCGGGTGTTCGGCATCGCGGCCACGGCTGTGAATCCGCCCGCGGCGGCTGCGGTCAAACCGGTCGCCAGCGTTTCTTTATGGGAATCCCCAGGCTCGCGCAGGTGGACGTGCGGGTCGATGAAGCCGGGGCAAAGCACCATTCCCGCGCAGTCGATACGACGCGCGCTCGTATCTGATGCGGCGGGCGCCCTGTCGAGCAACGCAGCGATCGTGCCGTTGCGTACCACGACGGTCCGAATGCCGTCGAGAGCCAGCGAGGGATCGACAACTCGCGCTCCCACAAAGTCGACGTTTCGACCGACCTTGGTGCCTCCGCCGTCAAGCGGCATGGTGAAGCGCGCGTTCCAACACCGCCATGCGCACGAATACTCCGTTTTCGACTTGGCGGTCGATCCTGCTTCGTTGGACGCGAATCAAAGAAGCAGCCACTTCAACGTCACGGTTGACGGGTCCGGGGTGCATGATGATGCAGTGGTCTGGTAAGAGCTTGAGCCGCTCCTCCGTCAGGCCGTATCCTTCCACGAGATCGGCAAAAGGAGGCAACTCCGTGCCGTCCCCGCGTTCGGTCTGGACGCGTAGCAACATGAGAGCATCCGCCTGCGGCAAGCAATCATCCAAGACGGTGGACAGCTCGGAAAAACCCCAGCCGGGCGACGTCTGCGGAAGCAACAGGGGCGGAGCACAGAGCGTCACTTTCGCTCCAAGTAGCCACGCCGCGCGCGCGCTCGATCGTGCGACGCGACTGTGGCGGATATCCCCACAGATGATCAGCCGGCGTCCCGCCAGCGTCCCGAATTCTTCCACGAGGGTCATGGCGTCCAAGACGCCCTGCGTCGGATGCGCGTGAGAACCGTCGCCGGCGTTGAGGATGCTGCCGTGAAAGTGGGGGGCCAGAGCATGCGGATACCCGCTCTCCCAATGGCGCACGACGATAGCATCCGCGCCGACGGCGCGAACGGTATGCATCGTGTCCGCCGGCGTTTCACCTTTGCTCATGGATGACGTCGCCGCGCCGAAATCATGCCACGTCGCTCCCAGGCGATACGCGGCGGCCGCGAACGATGTGGCCGTCCGAGTGCTCGCTTCGAAGAACATGCCGAGCACGAGCTTGCCGCGCAGCCGGGTGGTCGCGTGGGCCACTCCGCTCTTGAACTGGCGCGCACGTGCGATCAAACTCTCGATGGCGGGTGTCTGCGCATCATCGAGGTCGAGAAAGTGTCTCTGGAATGTCATCGATGCTCGTAGACGACGATACTGTCCGACTCGTCCACGTCCGGTCGTACTTCGACGATCACGTGCTCGTCCGGCGATGTGGGCACAAACCGGCCGACGTAATCGGCTTGGATAGGCAACTCGCGCAGACCGCGGTCGACGAGCACGCAAAGCCGGGCGGCTTGCGGCCTGCCCAGGTCGATGATCGCGTCCAGCGCCGCGCGAGCGGACCGCCCGGTGAACAGAACATCGTCGATGAGGACGACCTCTTTGCCCGTTAGGTCATCTGAGATCGCGCTGTCCGGCACGATTTTGGGCGCATCGTCGTCGCGATAGAGTGTGATGTCCAAAAAACCCATGTGGACCGAGATTCCGGTGCGGCGCTTGATGTCGGCATGAATCCGTCGAGTGAGGTTCTCGCCCCCGCGTCGGATCCCGACCAGCACCAGGTTGGGGCCGGCTCCGTTTGGTTCAACGATCTGGTGGGCCAGACGCTCGATCGTGCGCTGAAGCGGGGCGCCAGAGAGCACCATGCGATTCTGCCGCTGCGCCGTTGCCTGTGCCGTCCTCAAAGCGTGCCCGCGTGCCTTTCCTTCTCAGAGCACATGGCCGGTGCGCGAAGTCGGAGCCGACCATGAAAAGGTCGGAGCTTTCGTTTCTGTTTTGGGGCCGAGCCGCCTTCTGCCGAATCCGGTTGCAGCGGGCGAAAAGACGCCTACGGAGTTCTGGGCCGGGCCCTAAGACAGCGAAATCTTCGCCGCCACGGCGGAACTAGGATGTTCGGACAAACGGAACGGACAGCTCGGGCGCGTACCCGAAATTCTTGTCGAATAGGGCTTCGCACTCGGGTGCGGCTTGAGGCTTGCTGAAGAAAAACCCCTGCACTTCATCGCATCCCAATTCGGCGAGTTTTTGCGCTTGCGCCGCCGTCTCCACTCCTTCCGCGATGACGTCGAGCGCTAGGCTCTTCGCAAGAGTCACCACGGTGCTTGCGATCGCCTCATCAAACCGGTCCGTCGTCAAGTCACGGACGAACGATTTGTCGATCTTCAGGGTCGTGATGGGGAACAGCTTGAGGTACCCGAGAGAACTGTAGCCGGTTCCGAAGTCGTCGATCGAGATGCCGATGCCCATGTCTTTGAGCTGCCTTAAGATGGCGAGACTGCGGGTCATATCCTTCATCAAGAGGCTCTCGGTGATCTCGACCTCCAAAGCCTGGGGACTCAACCCTGTGTCGACAAGCGCCTGCCCTATCGTATGGGCCAGATCGCGCTGTTGGAATTGGCGCGCGGAGATGTTGACCGCCATCCGCTGCGTGGGGTGACCGAGGCGCTTCCAAGCCTTATGCTGGACGCACGCCGTGCGCAGCACCCACTCGCCGATCGGCACGATGAGACCGCTGTCTTCAGCCAAAGGGATGAAGTCCGTCGGGGGGACGAGCCCGAGCTTCGGATGGCGCCACCGCACCAGCGCCTCAAACCCGACGATAGACTTCGTCGCCAAGCGAATGAACGGCTGATAGTGCAACTCGAACTGGCCCTCGTCAACCGCTCTGCGAAGGTCGCTTTCGAGCGACAACCGGCGCACCGCGGTCTTGTGGATTTCCGCGGTGTAGAAAACGAAATTATTTCGGCCTCTATCTTTGGCTTGGTACATCGCCGCGTCAGCGTTCCTGATCAAGCCGTCCGCGTCTGCGTCATCACAGGGATACAAGCTGATTCCGATGCTTGGCGTCACGAAGAGATCACGCGACTCGATCACGAATGGAGCAGCGAAGGCGTTCACCACCGCCTGCACGATGCCAGCGACATGCTTTTGCTCGGCGATGTCCGCGAGCACGATGACGAACTCGTCGCCGCCCGATCGGGCTACCGTGTCTCCTGCGCGCACGCTCTGCAACAGTCGCGTGCCTACTTCTTTGAGCAGTTCGTCGCCCGCCGTGTGCCCTAGCGAGTCGTTGATGTCCTTGAAGCGGTCCAAATCCAGGAACAGGACGGCGACGATACGGCTCAACCGCTTGGCGTGGGAGATATACTGGCCCAGCCGGTCCGCGAGAAGGGTGCGGTTCGGCAGGCCGGTCAGCGCATCGTGGTGAGCCAGAAACGCGAGCTTCTGCTCGGCTTGCTTGCGTTCGGTTATATCGACTAAAGTTCCGACGAGATGTTGCGCCCGGCCGTTCTCGTCGAAGGCGAATTCAGCTTGCTCGTGCACGTGACGCACGGAGCCATCGCGCAGCACGATGCGATGATCGATGCTGTACGGCTGCAATCGTCGCATCGCGTCGCCCGCCACACGCTTGATCTCTTCGGCATCGTCCGGGTGATCGAAGCGCCTGAGCATATTGGCCGCCGGATCCAGCGCCGACAATCCGAATATGCGTCGCATCTCCTGTGAATAGGTCACCTGACCCGTAGACAAGGAGTTGGTCCAGTTTCCCACGCCCGCCAAGCGCTGGGCGTTCTCCAGGCTACGATTGCGTTCGGCGATGTCTTTGAGCTGGTGCCGCCCGGCGCCGAGCGCCCTGCGATACGCTATCGCAGCCGCCACAGCGATCGCAACGGCAAGCATGAAGATCATGGAGGTCTCATACAAAAATGAGGCCCGGGTCGCGTCGATAGCCGTGCCGGTCGCAGCATCCATATCGGCGAGGCTCGACCGGACGTCGACGTCCATCCGTGCTTTGATCCGTGAGGCGAGCGCCGCGTCCGGCGACGCGCGCAGCCAGCTGCTGTGCTGTGCCGACAGATCATCGAGGTACTTCAGTGCTTTGGGAAGGCGCGCCTCACTCGTGAGCGAGCGAGCCGTGGCGATCTGCCGCCCGACCGCCGTCGAAGAACCGGCGCTCCGTTGCTCTTGTGACAACGCCACGGCCAAAGCTCCCGCTTCGGCGCGCGCGTCGAGCAGCGACTTCGTGTGCCGCACCATCTGCGCGGTCAGTCCAAAGCCATGGACGGCGATGGCGACGAGCAAGAGCAGAAACAGCGCGCCGACGGTCACGACCGGATTCTTCGGCCAGCGGAGATTCTTCATCATCGTATACTATATGCTATCGGCTGGAGGAGTGGCTTCTCGAAGCGATCGGCTGCCTGGAAACGCCGAGCGCGTTCTTCTCGTTACGCTGCGCCCCCGGCCGCGGCCATAGCCCTGCGCACCATTGCGACCTGTTCTCCGGGCTCGCGCCAGCGCGCCTGCGCGGCGGGCGATAAACGGTCGATCGGGTCGAAATAGAGGAACCAGCGATCGGGTTTTACGCTGGGAGCACTATAGACCGCGATGCCGTTTTCGCGATCGTAATAGTCGAAGCTATGCACGTCCCGTTTGCCTCCGCCGCCCGGCGCGTCGCACACGAAGGTCGGTGTATTAAAGCCGGCTGTGGTCCCACGCACGAACTTCTCGATATCGATGGCCGTCTGGACCGTCGTCCGGAGTTCTTCGACTCCCTTCACCAGGTCATGCATGTAGACGTAGTACGCGTGCACGTGCAGATAGCCCAGCTGCTTCACCAAGAGTCGCATTTTTCTCGGGTCATCATTGACGCCGCGGATGAGCACGGACTGATTTCGGACGAAGATGCCTCTCTCGAACAACAGGCGCATGGCCTTTTCTGTGACCCAGCTGATCTCGTTCGCGCAGTTGAAATGAGTGTGCAGGACGACGTCCTTGCCCATAGCCCGACCCTGATCCACGACCGAGGTCAACGCGTCCAGCCATGCGCCGTCCGTCAAGATCTTGCTTGGCATGACGGCTGGACCTTTGGTCGCAAATCGCATCCGCCGCACGTTGGGGATGGCGAGCAGCGTCTCGCCGATCATCTTGAGGGTCTTCGCGGAGAGCTGGTAAGTATCTCCGCCGGAGATGACGATGTCTTGCAACTCTGGTCGAGAGGCGATGTATTCGAAGGCGGCCTTCCAGCGCTTTGGATCGGTCGCGAGCTGCGCCTTGTCCACCGTCTCCGTGTCGGGACCGATGGCATAGGATCGGGTGCAGAAGCGACAGTAAACGGGACAGACGTTCAGCGGCAAAAAGAGCGCTTTATCCACGTAACGATGGATGAGACCGGGAACCGGCGCATCATCTTGCTCGTGCAGCGAATCCAGGGACAGCTTCGGATGATCCGGGAGCAGCCGCGAGGCGAGCGGGATGAACTGGATGCGAATCGGATCGCTGTACGGATCGGTCCAGTCGATCGAGGCGATCATATACGGCGAAACCCGAACCTGCATCGGCGCTCGATGAAAACCGGCACGCACATCCTCGATAAACGACGGGGGGACGAGATCTTGGATCGTGGCGACCAGCTCGTCCGGGGTCTTGACCGAATGACGGCCCTGCCAAATATGATCTAAGAAGACCGCCTCGTCAACGTCTCGATACGCGGGTATCGCGCGCCAGAACTCTCCTTGGCGGAAGTTCATGTGCTCCAGCGCTTCTGAGGCGGCCGGCGGCTTGAGCGATGGCACCGCAAGGGGAACTTCCGGTCTGGCGACGTCGGGACTGATCATAATCTCCTCATCTCTCCTCGGCCTTAGCGGACGCTGCGCAAACGGCGTCCTGGCGGTAGTTCGGTCTCGCGCAACGCGAAGCCGCCGCGCTCGAAAGGTGTTGACAGAACGATGGTGGTCTTCGTGCGGACGATTCCCGGGATCTGCTTCAGCCGAGTGAGAAAGTCATCGAGGTGCGCGGTGGAACGAGTCGTCACCTTAAGGATGTACGTCTCATCGCCGGCCACGCTGTGCACTTCGCACACCTCGTCGAGACTGGAGACGTTGGCTGTGAAGTCATCGTACAGCGTCTCAGGAGCGGTGAAGCAGCTCACCAGCGCCGTCAAGGCGAAACCGAGCAGCGGACCGTCGAGTTGGGCGGCATACCGCCTGACGATTCCGCGGGATTCCAAACGCTTGACGCGCTCGTGCACGGACGGGGCCGTTAGGCCCACCAGCCCAGCCAGTTCCGCATACGTCGAGCGAGCGTTTTGCTGGAGGGTATCAAGCAACCTCAGGTCGAGTTCGTCAATCTCAGCGGTATTCAGCGATCCCATGACGAATTATTCGGTTAAGGCCCTGTTTGAACCTCCATGTATTAGGCAAGGTGTGATGATGGCGACATTTACTAAGGCAAGCGTGCCCCTTGGGGCGAAGACCCTTCCTGGCTCATACTACACCTCGCACGTCACCTTCGGTCAAGAACGGGATCGGATATTCGCGGCACATTGGGTTTGCATCGGGCGCGAGGAGCAGCTTGGGGAGCGCGGCGACTATATCGTTGCTGAGGTCGCTTCGGAGAGCATCATCGTGGTCCGCGACGACCGTGGGCAGTTGCGAGCCCATTTCAATGTCTGCCGGCACCGCGGAACACGCATATGCGCGGATTCGCGCGGAAAATTCGGGGCGGCGATCGTCTGCCCGTACCACGCCTGGACCTACGGTTTAGACGGTCGTCTGCTCGCCGCACGCTTTATGGAGGGAACGCCCGGCTTTTCCAAATCAGACTACGCGCTTGCATCCGTTGCGTTAGCGACCTGGAACGGTTTCGTCTTCGTCAATCTGTCGCCGTCGGCCCAGAAATTCGAAGAGGCATTTGCTCCCGTGCTCGACCGTTTCGCCGCCTGGGTTATCGGGAGGCTTCGTGTCGGACGGCGCATCGACTACGACCTGTCCTGCAACTGGAAGCTTGTCGTGCAGAACTACTCCGAGTGCTACCACTGCCCGCTCATTCACCCGGCTTTGGAGCGGCTCTCTTCCTCTCAAAGCGGCCGCAACGATTTACTGGATGGAGCATTTCTGGGAGGTTACATGACCGTGCGCCAAGGCGGCGGAGCCATGACGATCAACGGCCGATCCGCGCGGCCGACGCTCGGGGCGGTGGCAGGCGAGGACCTTGACCGCGCCTACTACTACGCGCTCTTTCCCACGATGCTGCTCAGTCTGCACCGAGATTACGTCATGGCGCACTACCTCAGACCGCTGGCGCCGGATAAGACGCAAGTCACGTGCGAGTGGCTCTTCGATCCCGTCACGATGGCCGCTCCCGGGTTCGATGCAAGCGATGCTGTCGAATTTTGGGATATGACGAACCGCCAGGATTGGCATGTCTGCGAACTGTCGCAGCAGGGCATCGCCTCGCGCGCGTATCGGCCGGGCCCATACTCAAACCAGGAGGGCTTACTGCATGCCTTCGATCGCCATTATCTCAGCGTCATGGGGTCGTGAAGGCCTCCAGCCACGACGCGATCGTCATAGGCGGCGGTCATAACGGACTGGTTTGCGCGGCGTATATGGCTCGCGCGGGTCACAAGACCGTGGTTTTGGAGCGTCGGAGCATGGCAGGCGGTGCCGCCGCGAGCGAAGCCGTTTGGTCCGGCTGGACGGTTTCGACCGCATCGTACGTCTGCAGCCTTTTGCATCCGCGCATCATCGAGGAGTTGAATCTAAAGGCGTTCGGATACGATGCATACATCAAGGATCCGGCCACGTTTACGCCGCTCGCCGATGGCCGGGCGCTTCTTCTTTCGTCCAGCGCGCAGGACAATGCGCGCGAGATCGGCGCATTCTGTCGGCGCGATATCGAGGGCTTCAAGCTTCTTGATCGCGAGATTTCGCGTCTGGGGGCCTCCGTCTTCGACGCTCTGCTGCTGCCCGACGGCGAGCTCGCGACGGCGGCGCGCGTGATGGCCGCAGACTATTGCCGCTCTGCAGCCGATCTGGTCGAAGGCTACATCGAGACGCCAGTGTTGCAAGCCGCGATCGCGACGGACGGTTTGATCGGCACGTATGCCGGCCCACGCACGCCGGGTACCGCCTACGTTCTAGCGCATCACTACGCAGGAAGAGCGTTTGGCCGGCAGGGCGCGTGGGGCTACGTCCGGGGCGGCATGGGAACTGTTTCCCGCGCGATTGCCGGCGCCGCCGCAGCGGCGGGAGCCGAGATCCGGACCGGTTGCAACGTCACTCATTTGCTGGACGACGGCGAGCGAGCCGTTGGCGTCGCCTTAGACGACGGCTCTGAATTGCGGGCGCGCTGCGTTCTTTCGAACGCCGACCCCAAGACCACATTCTTAGGCTTGGTGCGCCCCAGCTTGCTGCCGGTGGCCTTTGTTGATCGGGTCCAGCGTTGGCAATGCGATGGGATATCGCTTAAAGTCAACTTGGCGCTTGGCGAATTGCCGGAGTTTACTGCGCGTCCTACGAGGGGCCGGCCCGGACCGCACCATCGAGCCACGATCCACGTCGCTCCGTCCATGGAGTACCTGCAGCAGGCATACGAAGACGCGCGAGATGGTGGCGTTTCGAAAGCTCCGCTGCTTGAGTGCTTTTTGCAGACGCCGACCGACCCCTCAATCGCGCCGCCCGGCAAACATCTGCTTTCGATCTTCGCCCAGTACTATCCGCACGACCGTCTGGACGGTCCCTGGACGGACGCGCGTCGCGAGAGCGCGGCGGACGCGGTCGTCGCCGCGCTTGCTCCTTTCGCTCCGAACGTTCCGGCTTCGATCGAGGCGCGACAGATACTGGCGCCGCCGGATCTCCAGGCGCGGTTCGGTCTGTGGGGCGGTCACATATTTCACGGCGAATTGCTGCCGGGCCAAATCTTCGACCGACGTTTTTCGACTCGGACGCCGCTCGCCGGCCTCTACCTTTGCGGGTCCGGTGCGCACCCCGGGGGCTGCGTCAGCGGCGCGCCGGGCTGGCGCGCCGCCCGCGCCGCGCTCGCCGACTTGGCCTCCGTGTCTGCGCAGCCCTCAGTCTTGTAACATGGTGTGGGCCGCATTCCAACCAGAGGCGCCCATCACCCCGCCTCCCGGATGGGTTGCCGCCCCGCACATAAATAGACCCTTGATGGGAGTGCGATAGCCGGCGAACCCGGGCACCGGACGCATCATGAAGAGTTGATGCACCGGCATGGAGCCTTGGAAAATATTACCGCCCGTTAGATTGAAGGTTTCTTCAAGGTCCAAGGGGCTGAGGATCTGGCGGTCGATCACCGAGCTCGTAAAGCCGGGTGCGTACTGCTCGACGATCTCAAAACAACGGTCGGCGAACGCCTCCTTGACATCGCGCCACGAACCGCTGTTGAGGTGATATGGCGCGTATTGGACGAACATCGACATCAAGTGTTTTCCAGGCGGCGCCACGGTGGAATCGACGGCTGAAGGGATGGTGCACTCGACGATCGGATCCTTTGAGGGTCGCCCGTACTTGGCGTCATCGAAACCGCGTTCGATGAAATCAAGGTCCGGGCATAGATGCACGGTTCCCCGATGTTGTGGGCCCGCCTCGCTGCCCGGACACGCGCTGAAGTTGGGCAGCGCCGCCAGCGCGACATTGATCTTCAGCGAAGCGCTGCTGTAGTCGATGCGTTTGACGGCGTTTAAGAAGTCGACCGGAACCACTTTGGGATCCATAAGCCGCACGAATGTGACGTTGCAGTCAACGCCGCTGACAACTTTGGGAGCGCGGATCTCATCTCCGTTGGCCAGCGCTACTCCGGTGACTTTGCCCCGCTTGGTCAAGATTTTAGAGACCTCCGCCTCGGTCCGGATCTCGGCTCCCAAATCTGTGGCGGCCTTCGCCAGCGCTTGCGTCAAACCGCCCATCCCGCCACGAACGTAGCTCCACACGCCGCGCTTGCCGTTCGTCTCTCCCATGACGTGATGGAACAGGACGTATGCGGTTCCCGGAGTCGACGGAGCAGCGAACGCCCCGATGATCGCGTCCGTACCGAGAGTGGCTTTGAGCTCCTGCGATTCAAACCAGCGGTCGAGAATCGGGCGGGCAGGACCTGTCAGCACTTCGATTGCCTCCCCCATGCCAAGGCCCAATTTTTGCAGCCGTCCGCCCAGCGACGCCATGCTCAGAATATCGGGCAGCCTGGGATGAAGAACGTTCGCCGGTTTCTGCATTAAGGTCGGTTCGACGACGCGTGCGACCCGTTCCAGCATCGCGTTGTAGTCTGCGTAGCGCTCCGCATCTTTACGGCTGAACTTTGCGATTTCACGCTTATCGCTAGGGCCGTCAACCCCCAGTAGAAGATAGCGCCCGTCCATAAAGGGCGAGAAGGACGCGGGGTTACGTTCCAAGACCTCAAAGCCGTGATCGCGCAAGCGGAGATCTCGAATGATCTCTGGCCGAAAAAGACTATTGACGTAGGCGGCGGTGGACACTTTGAAGCCAGGAAACGTCTCTTCGGTCACGCACGCGCCGCCTACGATATAGCGGCGCTCCAAGACCAGTACTTTCCACTTCGCCCGGGCAAGATAGGCCGCCGTCACGAGGGCGTTATGGCCTGCCCCCACGATAATAGCATCGTATTTCGCCCGCATACCGCGACCCCTCATGCAGCCGATGGGTTTTCTTCTGTTGCTTCAGGTCCTTTCGCGCCAAGCAAAGCCCGGACCGCTTCGACGCAAAGGTCGACTTTGTACGCAGACTTGTTGGAGTGCAAGACGTTTTTGATGCGCTGAGAGATTTGGTCGGTCGGCGGCCCTTTGAGCTGATCCGTGGATTCTGCGCGAGCCTAGACGCCTACGCGCTTTGCTGCTGCGAGCTTAGCCGCCGGCCATGCTGCCGTCAACGCGCGCGAACCCGATCTCATTGCCTGCATCGGGATGATTGCGAGCGACGAGGATGACACTGTGGTCGTGCGAGCAGCGTTGGATGGGAAGAAGCGGTTGCCAACCGTCGACCTTGGCTTGTGATACCGTTTGCATCTCGGGTCCTCTCTGTGCGTCATAGCCCATGCTCATATAGTCATTGGATGAGGGTTTGGGAGAAATGTTACGTCGGCCAAGCTGCCGTGTCCGGAACTGCCTCAAATGTGATGCGTACCTCACCCGCCTTGCACCGATCCTCAGAAGCCCCGACCTTTGGCTAAAGACGGTTGGGACCGCGGTATGGCCGGCTTTGTCGTTCGCTAGAGCGTCGACAAAGAGAGCCGTCGTCGCATGCCGGCCGCTTTCTTATGTCCCGCACACAAGCAAGGTTCTTGTAACGATTTTGAAACACTAGCCGATGGACGTAGGATACTGGAACCGTGCTTGAAGCGCTTGACAAAACAACCGCGGCCTTTCCTTCAACGCTATAACGACCGCTCTTCAGGAAATGATAGGATTGTAGATGGCGACGACTGCGCAGACGAACGGCCCATCTGCGGCGCGGCTGATGTTCAACAAGGTGCCTCAGATCATCGTCATGTTTTGGGTCATCAAGATCTTGGCCACGACCGTCGGTGAGACGGCCGCCGACTTTCTAAACGTTCGCATGGGATTTGGCCTGAACGGAACGTCGCTGGTCGTGAGCGCGCTGTTTCTGGTGGCACTGGGCATCCAATTGACGAGGCGGCGCTACGTTCCGGCGGTCTACTGGACCGTTGTCGTGCTTGTCAGCGTGGTCGGCACGCTCATCTCCGACAACCTCGTCGATAATCTCGGCATCGGCCTCGGCACGACGTCGATCGTCTTCGCGTTCGCGCTTGCGGTCGTGTTCGTTTCATGGTGGTGGAGCGAACGGACGCTCTCGGTGCATTCCATTCGGACGACGAAGCGGGAGCTTTTTTATTGGGCGGCGATCCTTTTCACATTTGCGCTTGGGACGTCCGCGGGCGATCTTCTCGGGGAAGCGTCAGGCTTGGGCTACGGGCCCGCGGCGCTCGTCTTCGGGGCGCTTATCGCCGTGACGGCGCTTGCCTACTTCGTCTTGAATATCGATGGTGTTCTCGCATTCTGGATCGCCTACATACTGACGCGTCCGCTCGGCGCCTCAATGGGGGACCTGCTGTCGCAAACGCACAAAAACGGCGGGATCGGTTTTGGCACCACTGCCACGAGCGCTTTGTTCCTCACCGTCATCGTCGCGCTCGTAACCTATCTCTCGGTAACCCATCGGGATTTTATCCCTTGAACCCAATGAGGGACGAAGAACCAAGCTCTGACGGTGACCTCCATGTACCGAGGTTCCGGCAAAGCCCTACATCTTCACCTGAAGCGTCACGTAGGTTTGAAAGGGGATCTTCGTGCCCAGATACTGGGTGTTGTTGTTGCCGTTCTGAACCGTGTAGGGAAACTCGTAGTTCGCATCTCCCGTCGCGCTGACATGCGCGCTCGAGTTTGGCGCGACGCCGAACGGTAGGGTCGTGTACGTGCAGAAGTTGGGCCGGTCCCACGCGTAACCTCGCTGATGGCAGGCGTCGAAAAGTCCTGTCATCGCCGCCGAAAGCTGCATGCGCCGCGTCACCGCGTAGCCGAGCTGCAGATTTCCGGTCAGGCGCCAGGGCTGCTGGAAAGCTCCCATGTTATCGAACTTGCCGGTGAAGTTGTTTGGTATCGGAATCGTGGACGTGTTGTTCGTGGCCGGATCGTCGCCGACGGTCGAAAGGGGAGCGCCGTAGAATGCGCCCGAGCTGTAGGTGACCGAGGGCGTCACCGTAAAGCGCCGGCGTTTATACTGGCCAATCACCGTCGCCGTGATCGGCTGGCCGAAACCGTTGCCCGCCTGCAGCGGCTGATCGGGAATGATGTCGTAAGGCACGTAGTCGCCATTGGGGTCCAAGAGCGCCTGCGGCGATCTATTCCAATAGGGGTTTACCACATCGCCCGCAGCGCAGCTCTCAGGAGTGCCCCCCGGCGTGAAGCACGGCCCCGCCGTACTTCCAGCGCTGGTGCTGCCGCACAGCGGACTACCGAACTGCGTGGCACCCGCTGCGCTGCCCCCTGCGGCGCAGGCCGCCGTGTAAGCGTTGTACCGTGAGATCTGATGATTGATGAGATCGAGCGCGTTGAATCCGCTGGCGAACTTCGCGTAGCGAAAGCGGCTGTGGTTGTACGTGAATGCGACCAGCCCGGATACCCCATCGCGCTCGAAATCGCCCTTCTGAAATGCGAACTCGACGCCGATCGATCTTTCGCTGCCGATGTTCACCCCGGATTGATTGCCGCTGGCGTCCAGTAAGATGTTCTCGAACTGCCCTAGGGTCCCGCGGTACGAGCCGAAACCCACGAAGCGCAGATACGCGCGAGTCCCGAAGTTCCGCTGATACTGCAGCTTGGTGAGACTGAAGCCGTTGTCGGCCACCGCACGCAGGGTGCCGTTGACCGCGCTTTGATAGCTTCGCCCCGCGTCGGGCGTGTCCGGATACAGGTACTGGCTCACCGCCGAGGGGTTGAGCACCGCACCGATCGGACCCGTGTAAATGTACTGGTCCGGGTAGGCGAAGATGGTGCCGAATGTGCTTTTACCTCCGAAGTCGAGAAACGAGCCGTACGTAAAAGTGTTGAGGTCGCTTTCGACATGGAGTAGCTGCAGGTCGTCGCTGCCCTTATCGCGCCGATGCGGCAGCAAGTAATGCAGGTTGGCGATGGCCTCGCGGTCGCGTGTTTCGGATGCCCCGAGAGTGATGCCGGGAAGGTCGATCGGATTCCCGCTCGACGTGAACTGGAACGAAGGGAAGAAAAAGCCGGACCGATTTAAGCTCGTGCCGTTGAACGGGTCGACATAGCGGTAGTATTGATCGGCGAGGGAAGCCGCGATGTAATATGTCAGCCGTCCATCGTGCGTCCCGCCCCCGTACTCGGCGCCTGCTTTTTGATATCCGGCTGGAAATCCGAAGCCGTAGGTCAGCGACCCGAATGGAGTCTTCGAACCGGTCTTCACGACCTGGTTCACGTATCCGCTGATGCCCTGGCCGTCGGAGCTTGCCGTCGCACCGCCCGTGTACACCTGCAGCTCTTGTTGTCCGATTCCCGTCAGCAGCGACTGCGGCGCATTGTCATAAGAGCGGTTCACCGGCACCCCGTCGAGCTCGTAGCCTATCTGATCTTGATCGCCGCCACGGATGAAAATCGGTTGATACCAGCCTTGCTGACCTTGGGGCACGTACACGCCAGGCACCACGGCGAGAGCGCCGTAGGCCTGATCGACGCCCCCAGGCCCCGCGAGAGGTTGCGCCGCCTTGGCCGTGTCAGGGGTTATGGAATAGACGTCTATGGTTTGGCCCGGGCGCACCAGTCCCGAACGCGGGCGAGTGATGACTCGCCCGATCGTGCGTATGGCCGAGATCAGCGACACATTGACGACCTGGTGGACGTCCGCCTGAACGGTAACGCCGCCTTGAGAAAACGGCTGATAGCCGGCGCGGCTTGCAAACAACGTATACGTGTCGGGGGACAGCGAAACAAACGTGTAGATGCCTTTGGCATCGGTCAGGCTTTCGGCTGAACCCGAGCCTGCGCGAACTTCGACCCGCGTGCCCGGGATGGGCACCTTGGTCTCGGCGTCCACCACGCGCCCGCTGATCCCACCCGTCGTGCCGGCGATGCCGGGCGCGCCGCAAGCGATGATGGCACCGAAGACCAGACCGATGAGGCAGCGCGTTGCCTGTATAGCTCTACGTTGCATTGACCGTCCTCATGCCAGCGCACGCGCTTTTGCGAATCCGACAAAAGCGTTTAGACCCCGATCAACGGTTTTACGACTCCGTACCTACTCGTATCGTAGCGCGCCATCCTGTACCCGCGACCTCACAACGCAACCACGTGCTGCGAGCCAAGAAACTGAAGCAGGAGCAGGTGGGGTCGAAGGTTTCGCGGTCGATGTGCGACTCGCCGTCGAGTGCGGTCGTTGACCACGCCCAGGTAATGTGGACCGCATGCAGCGCAATGGGGCCTTGGCGCTTTCCGGTTCGGCCCCGCTGCGCGATGGGTCAAAGGGTAGACCCATCAAGCACATAGTAGCCTGGCCTACCTGATTCCCACAGTAACCGAGGTCCCTAGCGTCCTTTAGCCGCACGGCTTTTCAGATCGACGGAATGGGCCCCCTCGGCCCGCTGCTCGTAACGGTGACCATCCACGCGAGCACAAAAGCCGCCGGCCGGGAGCTCATGCGTTTATGCGGCGCGCCGCCATTCGCCCGGCCCTTTTCGGTAATGCCCGCCTGCCGAATGTCCGTTCAAGTGCATGCCGTTGACAACCGGCTAACATCGTACGCAAGCCAGCCGAATAACCAAGAGGAAACGCCGCTGATTGTGCGGCGTTTTCCCTTTACGAGGACAATACGCCGCCGCGTCGCTTGCTCCATGTTGCCAACAAAACCAGCAGCTTTTAGAAACTAAGGATAACTCGTTAGCCGACGGAGGGATTTGAACCCCCGACCAACGGTTTACAAATTCGGTCCGCTACATCCCACGCTGTCACACGGTGTCCCTTGGAGCCCCGTCCTGTACGGGCTTGCGCTCAGGCTTCATCCCATCGCGTCACCTGCCGCTACACGCTGTCCAATGCAATCCATTTGACGGCCATTTGACAAAACAGACGGTCGCCGGCCGGCCGCCATGCCGGCTGGGGAGGCCCATGCGGCCCCTGCCGCGCGCTAATTATTACTTGGTCCTCAGCGACAGAACCGAAAAAAAATTCCAAAACCAAAAAATTAGACGTTGATCGTCGCGAAGGCGCACCGTATGAGTGACGAGGAGCGGATCACCGGACCCGAGCAGCCGTGCCTGAACTGCGGCCACGGCCGGCATTTGCATCGAGACGGCCACTGTTCGGCGTTGGGCTACGACGGCGGCTGTCCGTATACGTGGTTCCAGGAGAAGTGACCGCTCAGCGCGTGACCGGATAGAATCGGTGCAAACGCGGTGGGGCCAGAGCTCTTTCCGCTTTCGCCCCAACCGCGCGACGGGCGGAAGGTTGTAACCCGTCAACGCAATGGTAGCCTGGCCTGTCGGGTTTCCACAGTAGCGGAGGTCCCAAGAGTTGCGGTCCAGCGACGCTAACGCTTTGTCGAGGTAGGCGTTATGAGCGAGTCTTCACCCCCAAAGGCTTTCGAGCACGTTCAATGCCGTGCCGCGTTTTGAGGGTAGTGCATCATCATATTGTTAAACCGCAACGAGATCAGGAATGATCGCGTTGATCGGGACGCTCACGTCCATTCGCGCGAATCCAGCTTCAAACCACTCTTCGGTGCGATTGCGCTCGATCAGAATCAAGCTCAAATCAGGCGAGAAGCGCTTGACCGGGAGACATACTTTCCACCCTTCGGCCAGTGCTTGCGATAATGTCTTCATATTACGATCCTTCAGATTAATTGAAAACAACATCCACGCTGCTTTATATTGCGGCGCTGACGCTATGGCACACTTTTACCGCCATTTCGATAGACGCCAAACGTCCCAAAGGTCCCTGAAGTATGTCCCCAAGTCATACGACCTAAGCCGCTAGCAATTTCGCTTTGGAGTCATATCACGTGCTAGGACCCTAGCCTGTTGTCGCGTAGGTAGGCGCGCTGTAGGGTGGAAGAATAAGTATGAAATTTGTGAAGCCTTCTACTTAGCTTACATGCCGCCGTTCGACCGTGGTCGGGAGAACTTAGCAACTCCGCTTCCCCAAACGCACGCCGGTCGAGATGACCACAGCGACTGACGATTGTTTTAACGAGCCAGAAAGGTGTAGGATACCGAAACCCTAGGAAGATGTTGTATGCCACTCCGTCAGCTCTGCCAGCACCAAAACCGGCTGGGTCAATGGCCCCTTACTGAACAAGTTCGGCGTACGGTACAGGCTCTGCCTGGATTCAGGACACTCTTTCACAGCCTGCGCTCGCACACACGTGCCCCAGGACTGGGCAATCCGTCAGCCTTTGTGGTCGGCCAGATGGTACGCGTCAAGGATCGCGCTGCGATAGAAAACACGCTCGACGAGAAGGGCCGCCTGCGGGGTTTGCAATGGATGGAGCCGCAGTGGTCCTACTGTGGCACCATACAACGCGTCTCAAAGCAAGTGCGGCGCATCATGGAGAAGTCTGGCGTGATACGATCCCCTGCCGGCACTGTGATACTGGAGAACGTGACTTGCGCTGGAATTAGCGGCACAGTGGGATGCGGCCGCGCCTGCGCGCTTTTCTTTCGAGATGACTGGCTGGAGGCGACGAATGAAGAGGCTCGAGATATCCCGTATCAAGCAAACACGAGACACGCTACAGTTCGATCCGTCGCCGACATTCGCGCCACGCTCGACGCAGGCGGCGGCCGTGATGGGTTGATGTTTATGCCGGAAATGGCACAGTTTGCTGACCGGCGATTTCCCATACTCAAGACAATCGACAGCGTGCAAGAGGCCTGTAGCACAAGGTTGCCGCGTGCCCACTGGTACGTATTACGCGGCCTGCAATGCAGCGGCGCTGTCCTCGGACGTCGCGGCCCATGCCACAGCTCATGCGGGCTTATCTGGCATCCCGATTGGCTGCGTCTTGTCGATCGAAGACTCGTCGCGCGCGAAACTGATCCCTCAATCACTCCGTCAACAGCCTAGGCACGACTGTCGCCCGATTATTTTTGATCTCGCGGGACAGCTCGTAACCATCCATCGGTGACATGATGATCTCCGAGACAACGACATCTGGACGGCTTGCGGATCTGGAGAGGATCTCATGCGGCGCACAGTCTCTCCCTTGCAACTATCCGCCGGGTAGTGCCGGCGCCACGGTCACCTGTGATATCCCGCTACGTACTAGAGGGAGCGGGCCGGCCCTCCGCGACTTGAGATGGTGCGGCCGGAGCGGTGCTAGATACCGCCCCGGCCGTATTGTTTATTTAACGCGGTTCTTTCGGACGTTGCTAATCCAAATCGCGGCAGCGAAACAGATCAGCGCTATTCCAGAGAGGTCTAGCCACCCGTTAGCCATTGCCGCACGCTACATTCATGTTGCCGTAAGCGGTCGCCATATTGGCGTCCTGATGCAACCAATTCACGTACATGACGGTCAGGCCAAGGCCCGCGAAAAACGTCCCCATGCCTCCGGTTATCACGACGCCGGTCAAAGCCGCACCGGCGGCCGCGACGATTTCCCCCGTGGCAATCGCGAAGTCCCAGACATGTTGATGGTATTCGATGCGGTCGGCCGAGCATTGATTGATGATGGTATCTCTGTACCCGTTGAACGTACGCGGGCTATTGGTCGTGAAGTAGAAGATGCGTCCGACCGGATCGACGACTTTGTATTGGCTGTCGGATATATGGTAGATTTTCGAGCCGATCTGTGACAGACCGACGTAGGTATCGGCGCTTGCCATTTTAGGCAGGCCGAGCAGCGGTATGGCGGCGGCGCCTGCCGACGCGCTTAGGAAGGCCGATCTGTTCATGGGGTTCCCCTTCTCCGGTAGATGGAGAAAATGCCCGGCGTGATTACCGGGGCAAATCACCTCTGACGAGCACAAACACGCAGCCGCGCTGTTCGATGCAGTTCGCTTGCAGCCATCTGCGCCCGACGTACGGCTGCGGGTCGTGCGGCGAGACGTTTTGTTTGCAGCGCAGCCGACGTCCGCCGATGCGGATGCTGCCATGCTGCTTGAGGGCGCGCGCGAGGGCGTCGTTCACGCGGGGTCCTCCCCGTTGTCCTTGGCGCAGCCGACACAGAACATGCAGTCGTCGAACGGCAGGCCGAACACCGCTGCCCCACAAGCGATACACGAGCCGCGCTTGCGCCCATCGTGCGGGGCAAGCGCGTCGCGCCAGAAGTCGCGGGTGAACAGCGCTCTCAGGCCGGTTTTCATCAGTCGGGCATGACCTTGCCGTTGGGCGCAGGCGCCCAACCTGGCGTGCCGAGCAAATCGCGGTTTAGTTCCGGTTGCAGTTCGCAACGCAAGCATCGTAGCGGGTCGTGCTTGCCCGAAGGCGTTACAAAGTGTTGGATAAGCACTCTGTCCTTACCGCCGTTAGTTAGCAGGCACACCGCCTCGGCTACCTCCTCGCTCCTCACGGCGCACCGCAGTAAAAGCGCACGGCGCTGTGGCTGTAGATGATCGCGCCCGCGGCGGTCATCTGCACCGGCACGGAGTTGTCGTTTGCATCGTAGGCATGGCAGGCCGTACGGCGCGGGAGGGCGGTGCGGCGCACGACGTACAGGCTGGTGATGCTGGTAGCGGCGGTAGAGGCGGCTCATGGCTTCTCCCCTGGCGCTAGAGCCAGCGCCCGCGCTATGATGCGTTGGTACGCCGCCAATAAGTCAGGGCGGTCCCGCGCTGCCTTCAAAAACGCGCTGTGGTCATCGGCCCAACCTGCAGGCGGCTTAATCTGGTCGTAAGGTGGCACAGGCTCAGTGGCCGACGTTTGGCGCTCCTCCGCTAGAGCTAGCGCGTCGCGTAGGGCTACGCCAGAGTAGTAACGGCCATCTGATGCGTTGCACCACTCCCGCGCCAGCGCACGGCAGGCTTCGAGGCGGTCGGCCATCATGAGGAGTAGCGCAGGCGCAGCGAGGTAGAAAGCATCCAGGCCTTCTTCGGTAGCTTTTGATTCCACCAGCGCCCGCGCGGCGGCTAGGTCTAGCAGGTCAGTGCTCATCGCGGCCACAGCAAAAGCAGCAGCGCCAGGCAGGCGATGGTGACGGCGAGCGCCATCAGCATGCCGTAGCCTTCCGGGCCGTGCGGCTGGGACGTGCGTGTCTCGTACACGTGCGAGGCGTCATCGCCCCAGTCGAACGGCTCGTCCAGGCGCGGGCGCAGCGGCGTCATGCGGGCACCTGCGGCGTCCGCAGCTGCACGTCGAACTGGTCGGCGCTCAGGCCTTGCATCTTGGCCATATTCATGCGGTGCTCCAATCGATCACAGACGTTGGGCAGCATCTTGTGGTGGCGATTGAGCGCGAACCAGACCGCCCACATCTGGTAGCTCCATGGCTGCCCATCGCTCCAGCCCCATTTCTCGCGCGCATGGTGCATAAAGCGGTTCAGCGCCTGCGCCCACGGATCTCCGGCCAGGACCCTAGTCGCTTGGCGGCGCCGCCGGCCGCTATCGCGCAGGGCGAGGACGGCCATTAGCTACCCTCCGCTAAGAGCTCATCGAAGCGGAAGGTGTCCTCAATTGCGCTGGGAGGCCCCTGGGAGCCATTTTCCGTGCCCAGGGCAACATCTAGGCTCGCGACCCGGTTAACGAGCCGTAGGGCCTGTTTTATGCGGTCGAGGTCTTTTTGGATGTCGTCGATCGAGCGCATGCATTTAGCGATGACGGTCTGCACGCGGCGGCCATCTTCTAGCCAGAAGGGGCCGAGCGCGTTAGCATGTTTTGGACCGCTTGTTTTGGCACGAGCCATCGTCTCATGCCGCCGGGGCGAATCGCCGCTAGGCGTCGCGCGTGGATCAGCGCATAAACGGACTGCAGATGTATCCGCAGCAGAGCCGCGGTCTCGCGGACGTTGAGCAGTTGCGGTGCCGCTTCGAAGGCTTGGCGCATGGACGCCGAGCTGCGCGTCGCTGTTTGGATCGGCGCAAGCGGATCGGCTCTCGTCGCTTCGGCAACGCTCTGGAGAGGATGCTCGATTAGATGGGCGGCTATGTTCGCCAGCCGCTCCGCCGCCCGGTCTGTCAGCTCCCTGTCCGATGCGCTTCGCTGTGAACCGCTAGCCATCAAGTGACTCGTTGTTGAACGCGTCCTCAAGCTCGCACAAGTGCTCATTCTCCAGTGTTGTCAGCGGCCGGCGCTTGATGACGTTCATCTGCGAATCGCGAATGTCTCTGCGTGTCCGGTACCTCGCTTTGAGTATCGCCGGCGTCGGGTCGCCGAGCGGATGCGCGCAGATCGCGCCCACAACGTCTAGCGCGAACTCAAAGCCGAGGTAGAACCAAAAGTCCGGTGATGCGTCCAGCTCTTCAGACTTCATGCCCTTGAAGACGAGCTGCGCGCCGCCGGCCGATCCGATGTCGTACGGCGGGATGTCATCGCCGAGCATGCGTTGGAGCCAGTAGCCAGACACCGCGTTGAGGTGGTCTTTGTCCATCGACTGAAAGCGAGGCGCTTGTTTTCGCATGGCCATCTCCCCCACTGATGATAAGCAGCCGCCGTGCGGCGGCCGTGGTAGATCCGACCGCAGCACAGCCGGGGAGACTTCGGCACTTGAAAACTTTCCTTTATGTAGTACGCTGATGTGTAATAGAGTTTTCTAAAGGTCGCCACGGTCATGGGCGACCTTTTTGCTGCCCTGCTAGCGAAGCATAGCTAATGCGTTGGCGGGGAGTCCGGTTTTTGATAATGGCGCGCTAGAGTAGCAACCATGTCGGATGGAGCATGGATCCGAGCTAACGACTCTCCTTGTCGGACGTGAGCGAGCGCGCTCGGATCGCCGGGGCGTCGACGGTCCGCTCGATTAAGTCGACCTTCGCCCGGTGCTCCACCTCAAGGGCTGGCTTCGGTATCACGAGCCTGTAGTACGTGTCCAGGGCCTTTTGCCGGACTCGCGGATCGTCGCTCTGCACGAGCTGCGTGTGATGGCGTACCGCGTCTTCGATTGTGAAGCCGGACTGCTCGAACAGGGCATCCATCACCGCGCACATCTCAGGTCGCGCAAGCATTTCTCGCGCTTTGCTGGCTACCGCTTGGGGCTTCTTCCAGCTGGGGAAGACGCAACGCACGGCCTCGCCGGCTGCCGCCTCGATGGATGCCCCTGGCGCCGCCGACGCGGTGAGCGCAGTCGCGAAGCGACGCCATTTCTCTTTGCCGATGCTCGCTATCGCCGCGTCAACGGGCGGCATGAGCTTCCGACGCAACTGGTGAGCGCGGGCCTGGGCGCAACGCATCGGAACTCGTGCGGCCGTCATCTGATCCTTGCCGCGTTCGATCGCAGCCTCTGTGTCGCGCAGCTCTTGCTCGACGAGCGTTCTCTCCGAAGCGGCAAGTTTCGGAGACGTCATGACGCGGCCGCCCCGCCGGCAGAGTCGACCTCCCAGCCGATCGCGCGGATCGTGCTGTCGATCTGCGCCTGGGTCAG
>JACRUD010000127.1 GCA_014304875.1 Vulcanimicrobiota bacterium | reverse complement strand
GTCGAGACCCCTTATCGGATGGTGCGCAAAGGTGTCGTGACCGACGATATCATCTACTTGACGGCCGACGAAGAGGACCAGTTCCGCATCGCCCAAGCCAACTCTGAGCTGGATGACAAGAACCGCCTGATGGGCGACCGCGTCGTTTGCCGGTACGCGGAAGAGTACATCGAAGCGGAGCCGTCCGACGTGCATCTGATGGACGTTTCTCCCAAGCAGATCGTCTCGGTGGCGACGGCGTTGATCCCTTTCCTGGAGCACGACGACGCCAACCGCGCCCTGATGGGCGCCAACATGCAGCGCCAAGCGGTCCCGCTGCTGCGGCCGGAGTCCCCGCTCGTGGGAACCGGTATGGAATACCGCGCTGCCAAGGACTCGGGCGGCGTCGTGGTCGCCGAAGAACCCGGCCAGGTGACCGCCGTGACCGCCGAGCGTATCGACGTCGAGAGCAACAAGGGAATCGCGCGCACGTACCCGTTGCTCAAGTACATGCGCTCCAATGCCGGCACGTGCATCAATCAGATGCCCATGGTGCGCAAGGGCGACACGGTGAAGAAGGGCGCCATAATCGCCGACGGCCCGTCGAGCGATCGCGGGGAGTTGTCCTTAGGGCAAAACGTTCTGGTCGCGTTCATGCCTTGGGAAGGCTACAATTACGAAGACGCCATTTTGATATCGGAGCGGCTCGTCAAACAGGACCGCTTCACGTCGATTCACATCGAGGAATACGAGTGCGAGGCTCGAGACACGAAGCTCGGGCCGGAAGAGATCACGCGCGACATCCCCAACGTCGGCGAAGACGCGCTGCAAGATCTGGACGAGCAGGGCATAATCCGGATCGGAGCCGACGTGCGGCCCGAAGACATCCTCGTCGGCAAAGTGACGCCCAAAGGCGAAACGGAACTGACGGCTGAGGAACGGCTGCTGCGCGCGATCTTCGGCGAAAAATCCCGCGAGGTCAGAGACACGAGCCTCAAAGTGCCGCACGGCGAAAAAGGCAAGGTCATCGACGTCAAGGTCTTCAAGCGCGAAAACGGCGATGAATTGTCCCCCGGCGTCAACGAGCTCGTCCGCGTCTACGTGGCGCAAAAGCGCAAGATACTCCAGGGCGATAAGATGGCGGGCCGCCACGGCAACAAGGGCGTGATCGCCAAGGTGTTGCCGGAAGAAGACATGCCCTACATGCCTGACGGCACCCCGATCGAGATCGTCCTCAACCCGCTTGGCGTGCCCAGCCGCATGAACGTCGGGCAGATCATGGAGACCCACCTAGGCTGGGCCGCGAAGCTGCTCGGATCGCACATCTCGACGCCCGTCTTCGACGGCGCGCGTGAGGCCGACATCCGCGCTTGGCTCAAGCGCGCGAGCTTACCGGAGAACGGAAAGAGCGTGCTCTACGACGGCCGGACGGGCGAACCGTTCAACCGTGAAGTGACGGTCGGCTACATCTACATGTTGAAGCTCGCGCACTTGGTGGACGACAAGATCCACGCCCGCTCGACCGGGCCGTATTCGATGATCACTCAGCAGCCGCTCGGCGGCAAAGCGCAGTTCGGGGGCCAGCGTTTCGGCGAAATGGAGGTGTGGGCGCTTGAGGCGTACGGCGCCGCCTACACCCTGCAAGAGCTGCTCACCGTCAAATCGGACGACGTCGTGGGACGCGTGAAGACCTACGAAGCCATCGTCAAGGGCGAGAACGTGCTCGAGCCGGGAGTTCCGGAGTCGTTCAAGGTGCTGATCAAGGAGCTCCAATCGCTGGCGCTTGACGTTAAAGTGTTGACGGCAAATCGCGAGGAGATCGAGATCCGCTTGACCGACGAGGACATGAGCGAAAAAGCGAGCGAGATCGGGCTGCTGATGGGCGATGAAGATCCCAAGCTCGTCGCTCCCGCGCCCACGCCGGCCGCATCGCGGCCGCGGCGCGCCGGCGCTGACGGTGAAGGCGAGGACGCCGAAGCGTTGCCGGCGGCGGTGTCGACGACGGCGGTTTTGGACTCGGACAGCGACGAAGACGACGAGGACGGCGAGTCCGGCGACGAGCCGGCGAACGAGCCGGCCGATGGGGTTCTGGGCTCCATCGAAGACGTCGAGCCGTGAGAACGCACAACTTAAATGCCGCTACGGATCTTCGGGTCCGTCCGTCAGATCGTTAAGAGAGATCGATAAATGCTGGATGTCAACAATTTCGATGCGATGCGGATCGGGCTGGCAAGCCCCGAACAGATCCGCGCGTGGTCCTTCGGCGAAGTCAAAAAGCCCGAGACGATAAACTATCGGACGCTGAAGCCTGAGCGCGACGGTCTGTTTTGCGAGAAGATCTTCGGGCCGACGAAAGACTGGGAGTGCCACTGCGGCAAGTACAAGCGTGTCCGGTTCAAGGGCATGATCTGCGACCGTTGCGGCGTCGAAATCACCCGCGCCAAAGTGCGGCGGGAGCGGATGGGCCACATCGAGCTGGCCACCCCGGTGTCGCACATCTGGTACTTCAAGGGCGTGCCCAGCCGTATCGGCATCTTATTGGATATGTCTCCCCGGCAGCTCGAGAAAGTTATCTACTTTGCCGCATACATCGTCATCGACCCGGGCGGGACGCCGCTCGTCAAGCGCGAGATCCTGACAGAACTGAAGTACCGAGAACACCGCGAGAAGTTCGGCAACGCGTTCCGCGCGGGCATGGGCGCGGAGGCGATCCGTGAGTTGCTGCGCGATTTGAACCTCCACAAGCTGCAGAGCGAATTACGCGCCGAATTTGTGGAGACCAGCGGACAGAAGCGGATCAAAGCGATCAAGCGTCTTGAGGTGGTCGAGGCGTTCTTGCATTCCGGCAACAAGCCGGAGTGGATGATCATGGCGTCGGTCCCCGTCATCCCCCCGGAACTGCGCCCCATGGTCCAGCTCGACGGCGGCCGCTTTGCCACGTCCGACCTAAACGACCTGTACCGCCGTGTCATCAACCGCAACAACCGGCTCAAGCGCCTGCTCGAGCTTTCCGCGCCAGAGATCATCATCAAGAACGAGAAGCGCATGCTGCAAGAAGCGGTCGATGCGCTGATCGACAACGGACGGCGCGGGCGCCCGGTCACGGGCCCGAACAACCGCCCGCTCAAGTCTCTCTCCGACATTCTCAAGGGCAAACAGGGCCGTTTCCGCCAGAACCTGCTCGGCAAACGGGTGGACTACTCGGGCCGCTCGGTGATCGTCGTGGGTCCGAACCTCAAGCTGCATCAATGCGGCTTGCCCAAAGAGATGGCGCTCGAGCTCTTCAAGCCGTTCGTCATGAAGAAGCTCGTCGACCGGGGCCAAGCGCACAATATCAAAAGCGCCAAGCGCATGGTCGAGCGCGTGCGTCCGGAAGTCTGGGACGTTCTGGACGAAGTGATCAAGGACCACCCGGTGCTGCTCAACCGCGCTCCGACGTTGCACCGCCTGGGCATCCAGGCGTTCGAGCCGGTGCTCGTCGAGGGCAAGGCGATCCAGATCCATCCGCTCGTCTGCACGCCGTACAATGCCGACTTCGACGGCGACCAGATGGCGGTCCACCTGCCGTTGTCGGCGGGGGCGCAAGCTGAAGCACGCATCCTCATGCTGTCCAGCAACAACATCCTGCAGCCTTCTTTTGGCAATCCTGTCTCCATTCCGACTCAGGACATGGTGCTGGGGTTGTACTACCTTACCATTGATGCGCAGACCGCGGGCACGAAGCCGGGGCGGGTACGCGACGACGGGACGCCCGCCATGCGCGCCTTCTTCAGCGATAAGGAGGCGCAAATCGCGTACGAGTCTCACGCGATCTCGCTGCACGAGCCGATCCTCGTGCGCTGGTCGAACGGGGACGTCTACGAAACGACGATGGGCAGGGCGATCTTCAACAGCGCCTTTCCGGCCCACTGGAATCACTCGTTTTTCAACAAGACCCTCGACAAAAAAGGTCTGACGCAGCTCATCGCGGACTGCTACCGGCGTTACGGGAATGCCGAGACCGCCGGCTTCTTAGACTCCATCAAGACATTAGGCTTCCATTTCGCCACGCTCTCCGGCACGACTGTGTCCATCGCCGACATCGTGATTCCGGACCGCAAGTACGAGCTGATCGATCAGGCCGACCACCAAGTCACCCGGATCAACGATCTGCACAAGACCGGTCTGCTTTCCGATGACGAGCAGTACAACAAGACGATCGACGTCTGGACCAAGACCGGCGAAGACGTCACCCAAGCCATGCTCAAAGAGCAAGACCGGCTGAATCCGATCTTCATGATGGCCACGTCCGGCGCGCGCGGTTCCATCGCACAGGTGAAGCAGATAGCGGGCATGCGCGGTCTCATGGCCGACCCATCGGGCCGCATCTTGAGCATCCCGATCAAGGCGAACCTCAAAGAAGGGCTGACCGTGCTCGAGTACTTCATCTCGACGCACGGCGCCCGCAAAGGTCTGGCCGATACCGCCTTGCGGACGGCGGATTCGGGTTATCTGACCCGCCGCCTCGTTGACGTCGCACAAGACGTGATCGTCCGCGAGACGGATTGCGACACGGATCGCGGCATCACCGTCTGCGATATCGCGGAGGGCAAAGAGATCATCGAGCCTTTGCTCTATCGCATCGTCGGGCGGACCAGCCTAAAAGACATCCGCAATCCCGACGAAGGCGCCAGATTCATCGTCAAACGCGGCGAAGAGATCGACGAAGATAAGGCCGCGCGCATCGTGGCCGCCGGCATCAAGGAAGTGCAGATCCGCTCGGTGCTGACATGCAAAGCGCGCGTCGGCGTGTGCGCCGTCTGCTACGGCCGCAATCTTGCGACCGGCGGCAAAGTCGATATCGGCGAGGCGGTGGGCATCATCGCGGCGCAGTCCATCGGCGAACCGGGCACGCAGCTGACCCTGCGGACGTTCCATACCGGCGGTGTGGCGTCGGAGGATATCATCACCGGTCTTCCCCGTGTGGAAGAGCTGTTCGAGGCGCGCAAGCCCAAGGGGCAGGCGATGATCACCGAAGACAGCGGCCCCGTGCATATCACCGAGGACAAGGGTGTCCGCATGGTCGTCATCACCGACGACCAAGGGGAAGAACACGAATACGAAGTTCCGTTTAACGTGCATCTCACGATTCATGACGGCGATCGAGTCGAGGCGGGCGATCAGCTCATGGAGGGCTCGATCAATCCGCACGACATTCTGCGCATCAAGGGCGAGACCGCTCTCCAGAACTATCTTGTCCAGGAAGTGCAGAAGGTCTACAAGAGCCAAGGCGTGGACATCAGCGACAAGCACATCGAGGTGATCGTGCGCAGCATGCTGCGTAAGAAGAAGGTCACCGACCCGGGATCGACCAGGCTGCTGCCGGGGCAGATGATCGACGGCGAGCGGTTCGCCGACGTGAACACGAAGACGACAGCCGACGCCGGCGAGGCCGCCAAAGCGGACACGGTGCTGCTTGGCGTCACCAAAGCATCGCTCGCGACCGAATCGTTCCTTTCCGCCGCGTCGTTTCAGGAGACCACGCGCGTGCTGACCCAAGCCGCCATTGAAGGCAAGTACGATCCGCTGCTGGGCCTCAAGGAGAACGTCATCATCGGGAAGCTGGTCCCGGCGGGGACCGGCATGGGCCGGTATCGCTCGGTGGAAGTGTGGGGCGTCGGTCAGCCGCGTCATGCGGAGGTCGACCTGTTCGCAGACAGCGACGTCAGCGATGGCGAGCTTGCCGGAGTCGCTACTTTCGACGGTGGCGAGACCGTGGCGTTGGACGAACCGGTCGGGGGAGATGCCCGAACGTAAGGAGACGAAAAGAGACCGCTGCAGCCAGGCCTCCCTTGCGCCGTGCGTCCTCTTCGACTTCGACCACACGCTCGGCATCGATCACCAGCTCGAAGAGCGGGCGCTGCGAGCGCTGTGCGTAGCCCGCTGCGACGACCCGGTGCCGGACGACTTCGTTCTGGAGGCTTTGCGCAGCTTTCGCCAGGGACGGCGGTCCTTAGGTGCGGCGCTCTCGGACCTGCTGGCCCGCTGCGGCTGCACCGACGCCGACCCGCGGAGCCTCGTCGCAGCTTACAAGTCCGCGGCTTTACAGGACGTCGCCCGATCCGTGACGCCTATGCCGGGCGCCCCCGCGATGTTGGCGGCGCTCGCGGCGGCCGGCATCAAGCTCGCGATCCTGACAAACGGTTGGACCGAACTTCAGCGCGCCAAGGCGGCAGCCATCTCCTTTCCCGGGCCCGTTTTCGTCTCGCAGGAGATCGGCGCTTGGAAGCCTGACCCCAGGGCCTTTGAGATTGCGGCGGCGCTGGCATCGTTCGACGTCGGGCGCACCGCGTACGTCGGGGACTCCGGGGTCATCGACGTGGCGGGAGCCAAAGCGGCGGGGATGTTCGCCGTGTGGGCAGACTTAGAGGGCAAGCCATATCCAGCGGTTGCGCCCGCGCCGGACGCGGCGATCACCAGCCTTGGCGACCTGCCGGAGCTGCTCCGGAGCGGCCTCTTGACCTCCAGAGCCATCGCTTGACGCCGCAACGTACCGTTTGATAGAATACGAAGGTTCGGCGGGCGTCAACGGCGCCCGTACTTTCAGGTCGCTCGGGTCTTGCGAGCCCGTCCAGCCGAGAAATCCCGGAGGACATATCCCTTAGCCTAAACGCCAAGAGGTCGGGAGCCCCCCGGGAGAGACAGCTGCTACAAGCTCTGTCTCCTTTGTTTTGTCAGGCCCTATTTAGTCCGATGCCTGCGCAAGGGCACAGCACGCAAGTGAGGGAGTTCGTTGCCGACTATCAGTCAACTGGTGCGCACGGGCCGCGAGAGGCTCGGAAAAAAGTCGAAGTCGCCCGCATTCCTGGTGGCCCTCACGGGCGCGAAGCCGGGCCACCCCGATTTGCCCCAACGCATGAAACACGTCAAGAAGGGCAACCCCCAGCGTCGCGGCGTTTGCACGCAAGTCAAGACCATCACTCCGAAGAAACCGAACTCCGCGCTGCGTAAAGTAGCTCGCGTCCGTCTGACCAACGGCATCGAGGTGACGGCGTACATCCCTGGCATCGGCCACAACCTGCAAGAGCATTCCGTCGTGCTGATCCGCGGTGGTCGCGTCAAGGATCTACCCGGCATTCGCTATCACATCATCCGCGGCACGCTGGACACGCAGGGCGTTCAAAACCGGAAGCAAGCGCGCTCCAAGTATGGCGCCAAGAGGCCCAAGGCGTAAAGCGATGCCGCGCAAAGGAGCCGTCCCCAAACGCCACGTGCTGCCGGATCCCCGCTACAATTCGCGGACGCTGGCGCGCTTCATCAACAAAGTGATGCTGCGCGGCAAGAAGAGCACGGCCGAGGGGATCACGTACGCCGCTTTTGATATTTTGAAGAGCAAAACCGGCAAGGAACCGATGGAAGTATTCACG
>JACRUD010000190.1 GCA_014304875.1 Vulcanimicrobiota bacterium | reverse complement strand
CCTCTATCGATGCAAGGTCGCCCGCATCACCTAAACTTCGTGCATCGCGCACAAAAGCTTTTCGGGGGGATACGGTAGATGTCTGAGCCATCGACTTAAGCTGAGGGCCGTTCCGCTCGTGAGGAATCGACGCAGAAGAGAGATGAAAACCCGTTGCCTAATTTTGATCGCTGCGGTCACTCTGTCCGCATCCTCGGTCCTCACGGGTACCGCCCCGGCGTCTGCTGACAAACCTTTTGGGAAGATAAGTACGAACGGCAACTTACGCGCTATTTCTCACGCGAAGCTTCAAGGTCGGAACCGACCAAGGGCTATTTGCTCTACCTGGATGCGGTTGATACTATCGCTGCTCGCACGCGGTTGAAGCCATACGCCGGCCTCCAATACGCGAGTGACGGGGGGACCAGCTCGCGGCTCGCCAGTACTATCGACGCACACGCCTACGGCGCTGAAGTCGGCGTCGCAAGCAACAGCGTCAACCTCAACGTGTCATACAATAACATGCCTTTTGAAGCCAACACCTACAAGAGCGGCGGTATCGCTTCACCCTACACGTACGCCGACACCGATCCGCTCTTCACGACCTCCGCTGGCTCCGGCTTAGTCGATAAGGGTTCCGGCCATGCGTATAAACTAGGCGCGACGGTGTGGTCACCGGATCGTCGGGCTCGCCTTATCGCCAGCCGTGCAGAATTATTCCTGTACGCGAGCGCCGGCAAGTCGGCCACGGATGTGCTGGTCACGAATCTCGACGTCACGTTTTTCCTGAGTAAGCCGCCAAAAGGTGAATCCGGGAAGGGATTTTCCCTCCGTAATCGCTGGATCGATGTGGACACCCCGGGTGCCCATTTGCCTTTATCAACAACCGGTCGCAGCTCGAATACAACTTTTGACCCGCAAGCGCTGGACATGGGCGGTGAATCGATGAACATTAAAAGAATTACTCCTGAGGCTATCGCGTGCGCCTCCGCGCTTGCCATGGTTGCGGCGATGTTCGGGAGTGTCCGCGCCGCCGGCCACGTCACGGTGACGGTGTTCGCGGCGGCATCTCTCCATAATGCCTTTGCCGCCGTCGGACAAGCCTTTGAACGGACGCATCCCGGAATGTCGGTGCGTTTCAACTTTGACGGCAGTCAGATTCTGGAGGCGCAGCTCGCCCATGGCGCCCGCGCCGACATTTACGCCAGCGCCGACCGGCGATCGATGGCCAAGGCGGCCGCGGGGAATCTAGTCGACACACCGGTTCCCTTCGCCCGCAACCATCTCGTCGTCGTGGCGTCCACGCGAAGCCGGGTTCGTGCGTTATCCGATCTGACCAGACCGGGCATGAAGATAGATCTCTGCGCCGATGTGGTGCCTTGCGGCCGATACGCCCGCATCGCACTCAACCGGCTGAGTGGTGTAGAGGGTTTGGGTCCAGCGTACGGCGACAAAGTCTTGAAAAACGTTGTGTCAAACGAGCAAGACGTGGAAGCGGTCGTTCAAAAAATCGTCCTGGGAGAAGCAGACGCCGGGATCGTGTATGCAACCGATGTGTCCGCCGAAGCAGCCCCGAAAATGAGAGCCATAGAGATTCCTAAGAGCGGCCAGGTGGAGGCCGTCTATCCCATCGCGATCGTCAAAGACTCTACTCAAACCGAGAGCGCCAGGGCTTTCGTCGATTTCGTCTTTTCCGGTGCTGGCAGGCGGATCCTTAAATCGTACGGCTTCGGCGCACCCCCAGCGAGCAAATAGGCTAGCTGAGGGACGGAAGATGATGGGGATAAGAGCCATGCTCGCTGCCTGGCTCCTAGCATTTTCGCTCGTGTCGCCAAGCCACGTTGCGGCCAGTTCCGGCCACGCACTGCCTCTCCGATTGGTGACGGACATACCCGTCCGAGCTGCAGGCGCAGCATTGGGGCGTCCAACGCTGCGAATGGATTACGAAACCATTGATCCTCTCCGACGGATGCTGTATGTCGCGTATCTCGGCGCCGGCGAGATTATTGTTTTCAACTTAGATTCAAACGAGGTAGTCGCCCACATCCAAAATCTTCCCGGCGTTCATGGCACGCTTGCCATTCCGGACCTTCATCGTTTGTACGCATCAGCGACCGGGGTTGACCAGGTCGCCTCGATTGACCAGCGAACGCTTAAAGTTACAGCTCGCGCAGCAGGCGGCGATTACCCGGACGGCATCGCATACGACCCCGACGATCATAGGATATTTGTCTCGGATGAGCATGGCGCAACGGACACCGTCGTAGACACGAATACGAATAAAACTCTTGAGACGATCAACCTGGGCGGCGAGGTCGGCAATACGCAATATGATTCGAAGGCGAGGCGCGTTTACTCCGACGTGCAGACGCGTAATCAGGTCGTCGCCATAAACCCGACCACTGACCGCGTTGTAGCCCGATACGCCCTGCCGGGGTGCAATCACGACCATGGCCTCATGCTGGATGTGCGTCGACGGCTCGCATTTATCGCGTGCGACGGCAACGCGAGATTGTTAGTGATGGACATCGGGACGTGGAAAGAGCGTGCAACGTATCCGGTCGGTGACGGTCCCGATGTTATGGCGCTCGATGAAGGATTGGGCAGACTATACGTGGCCGCCGAAAGCGGAATCGTGTCGATTTTTCAGGAGAGCGGAAGGACGCTCGAGCCTATCGGACGAGCCTTCTTGGCGAATGAGGCTCACACGGTGGCGGTTGATCCCGTTACCCACCTTGTCTATTTTGCACTGCAAAACGTATCCGGTCGTCCGGTCATCCGAGTCATGGCACCCGCGACGAGCCGTCGCACACGGTGATGTTCTCAGCCCGTAATCCTTATGCCATATGGGTTTGCGCACGAGCTACGCGGAGGCTTAGACCGCTATCCTCCCCGATGGGAGGCCCGTGGTATAGCTGCGACCTTTCCTCAATCCACCAACGCGATCTCGTCGCCCGGCCGGATGGTCCCCTCGGCCATAACGGCACCGTAGATCCCCGCCTTCCCTTCATGGTCACGAGCCAACCTTCTCATCACCTCCGGGTTCGGCTGCGCAGTGTCGGGATCTAGCGTGATCATCTTGCAGCGGGAGTCGCGTTTAACCATTGCGATCCCCGTTTTTGCCCCAATCCGTAAGGTCCGGCCCACGAACTCGTCTTCGCCGAAAGCATCTCCGGATTCGAGCTCGACATAAAGATTCGCGCGAAAACGCCGCTTGTCCAAATCGATTCCTAACTCTTTGCTCAGCTGGCGCACGGTCTGGATCGAAAAGATCGAGACCGGGCGGCAATCCGTCATCGATCGAGCGGATCGAAGCAGCGTCAACTCAGGCCTATGGCGGATGCCCTCCCGCAGCATGCTTATCAGCCGAGGATCATCAATTGCGAGCCGTTCTCCTGCCGGTGTTTCGACGTCCACCATAAAATCGGAGAGGTCCCCGTAGACTGGGGTGAGACCGGGCCCTGTCGCTTCAGCCTCCGCGAGGTTGCTTGGCTTCGTCGTGCGCTCGGGATGCCGATAGCTGGGGCGATACAACAGCATTGCTTCCTGCTCACGTCCTGTCAGATATGGAAATCCTTTCGGGGCCGCGGAACTCCGAAAGGCGTGAAGACGGTCGCCGTAGACGCCAGGAAACCCGACAAAGGCCTCTTGCAACTCTTCACCACGCATACTCTTGACCGGGTACCGCCATAAACTCTCGATCTTTCCGACGACTCTCATTCCGAAAGCCAATCAACCTCGATGTCCTTAGATGTCCTTACAATAAAGGGTGAGGCCCCTTTGATCACTTTCACTGATGTCCAAGGTTTACGAAAATGTCCATTTCGCAAGGGTTTGCGGAGGATTGTGCGATTTGCCAACGAGCATCATAATCCGCCATCATCTGCTCGTTATGCTACACTTATGCTGAACCCCGCTGACCCATCCCCTACTTTCGGCTATGGTACCGACGGGGTGCGGCTTCACAGTCGCGTGCTTCAACGGGGCGCTTCTGCGGATGGGGAGCGTCGAGTCCCGATTCATCGAACTTGTGAATCGCCATACTAGCTCTTCGGCCGCCGCGCGCAGATTTCGAGCGCCGTGCCCGCGGGATCGGTAAAAAACACGGCAGGATATGCCTCGAAATCATCTTCAACTTCGATCGCTCGTGCACCGATTTCACGCACCCGGTCGCGCAACCGCACGACGTCGGCAACCCTTGGGACGCGGAACGCGATGCGCGTCGACGTGGAGCGCATCGCGCGATCTTCTGTGAAGCCGATGAAATGCTCAGGTTCCCCCGGAACGAGCGTTTCGTGATACTCGACCGTGTTGTACGGATGCTCGTCGCTCGGCGTGTGCCAATTCCCGCTCAAGTCCACGTACCCGTAACTTTTTACGCGTAGTCCCAATTCCGGCATCAGCGCATCGTAAAACGCCTCGACCGCCGCGAGACTGAACCCGAACGTCCGCATGATCAAAACCCCAAAATCTGGTCGACACGTACACCTCCGTAAACAGTAACTTCGGCGCCTTCCGGGCCTGCTTGCATGCGACCGCGGAGCCCGCAGGGCGCTTTCGAACGTGAAAAAAACTTTCCCGCGTTCGGGACTTGGGCAACACGGCGGATTCGTGCTCGATGCCGCGCACGCGCGGGCGACGCAATCCAATGGGACCGCGCGCAGTTCCAGCGCGAACTGGAAGCGCCGTGCTACGCCGGAGCGGGACAGGCTGCTGCACTGCGCCGAGCTTGGCAAAAGAGCGGGCTTTGGGGTATGCTGATCTAAGTTTGTCAGATTAGCTAAGCGAGATTCACGTAGTTGGCAGGCTTATTGCGTTCTACCCAAATCTTGCCGTTGCGAAAGAGGTACTCAAAGTTTTCCCAGAAACCCAAGCCGCCCGCAGCGCGATGTATTGCGACGACCTCTTGGAGGCCACTCCAGCTTTTTGCGATCAAAGCATAAGCGTTGTCATAAATCAACGCACTATCGAGTAGTCCGTGTTTGACGTACGTCCCGACGTCCTCAAATTTTCGCAGCACAATTAATTCCTTATGTACCGCGTCATCGGCGGAGTTCCCCAACGGCACTCCTTGGCGAAATGATGCATCCTCCATGCGCCCCTGCAATTCCATGGCAATGAACCGTATAGATTCTCGGAACTCCGTACGGTCGAGATCGGCAAAAATCGCCATAGCACCTTCGAGCTGTGTCGCTTTGCGCAAGTGATCTAGCTGTCGCATGGCGATGATTGCGGTCGCCGCGATGATGAAGCCAGAAAAAAACGTACCAACTGCTGTCAGGGACTCCCAGTTCATTTAAGCTGATTGGCCCACTCGTAAACCCATCCTGCCCGATCTTCCGAGGTTTACGCATCGGCGCACCCGTTCGGCCGGGACTTTCGACCAGTCGTAAAGCGTGACGTACGGGAACGCGATTTCGATGCCGAGGAGCGGAAAAATGAAGCGCGACGGGGCTCGCGAGCGGTGCACGACGGCGGCGAAGACGCCGTCCTCGCGTCGCTCCACGATCTTAATGCGCTCCAGCGCCCGGCCTGCGGCTAAGGGTTCGAGCTGGCGGACGGGCTTTTTGGTCGCTTGAACGCATGGAAGACGGCAAGATCGTAGACGATCTTCAACCCTCCCGCCACGAAGAACGGCGCGCCGATAGCAGCCGACTGCATGGCCAGGCCTGCGAACACCGGCGCTATCGCGGCGGCCGCAGGTCGCACGGCGTTGGTGAGTGCGGCGGCATGAGCGCGGTCTTCAGGCGACACGGCGTCCATCGTGAATGCCTGCCGTGTCGGTACATCCATCTGCGAGAGCGCAAAACGCGCCAGCAGGACAGAGACGGCGCCGTCGAAGGTCGGCATCAAGGGCACGATGCACAGCATAACGTTAGAGGGAAGATGGGTGAACACCATCGTGCGTAACAACCCGATTCTTGACGAAAGCCACGCGGCGACCGGGTATGACAGCGCCGAAAGCGTGTTTGCCCCGAAAAGGACGATTCCGAGTTGGCGCTGATCAACACCGAAGCGCAGATGGAACCAATATGCCACGAAGCTTTGGACGACGAAGCCGCCGGCGAGCGCATCCAAGCTGAAGAGCATTGCGAGTCGCTCCGCCGGGCCGAAGCGCGTCCGGGGTGCAGCCACCTCGGCTCTAGGTGTGGCAGAGTCGCTTTGGGGCAACGTCGCGTACACGGCGGCAAGCAATAGGCCACAGCCGGCGTATGTCCATGGAATCCAGCGCGTCGGAATCGCCGCGGCCGCCAGGGCACCAAGGGCCAAAGCAAACGCGCCGGCCAAATTATAGACCGCAAAGGAATGAGCCGTCGATTGCGCCGGCCTTGACTCCGCGACGGCAGGCTGTTCAATAGCCGCGAAAGGACCGACGTCCTGGCCGCCTGCGCTCAGCGTGCCAAGCAAACATGCTAGGACGATCGGAAAAATCGACCCCGGGATTCCAAGAAACAGGCCAGCAACGCACATCGCCGCAGAAGACAAAAGCAAAGCTCTGCGCCTTCCGACGTGTCGAACGAGCGGCGCGGCGGCCATGAGAAACGCGGCTCCGGCCAGGAGCGCCAACGTCAACATCGCGCCGACGGCAAAAGGAGAGAGGCCCCGATCGCCGAGGTAGAGGGCAAGCGCCACCGACAGTAGGCCGAACCCGAAGGCGCGCACGACCCGCGCAACGACGATTATCTTGAAAGTAAGCCGGGACCCTTCGGTCAAAACTTCACGCGGTTCAAGCACCAGGCATAGAGCGCGTCATACATGGGCGTTTCGAGAGAGAGTTTCTCATGATCCGCATCTCCGTAAACCGTTGCAAACCCGTGCGCGATCGCACGCAGACCCGCCGCCTCCGGTTCAATTGAGATGTCTTCAGGTACATCGGCTCCATGGACGATGCGTCCGAGTAACTGCAGCGCCGGATCCTTCAAGTCATGCTTCAGAAGGATCGACTCGAAGCTGCAGCGCCCGGCGACGTGACCCAGTTCGACGTTCGGCACGTCATAAGGTATCGCGCTATCGGCTTGTGCGACGCGCATGACGTCGTTGCGTTCGACATATAAGAACTCGGCGCGAGGATCGACGAATCGCTTGATGAGCCACGGGCACGCGATGCGATCAACGTTGGCATTTCTCCGGGTAACGTATTTCATCGTATTACTCCCTTACGTGCCCTTCTCGGCACCAAAATAGTGAACCCAGCCGACGCCGACTGCGAGCGACGCCTCCGGGCCGAATTGGTAGGCGAATGCCGCGCGCTCGAGCCGTTGTTTTAGACCTTGCCCGTCGTCCACGGCCAGATCGGTATCGTCTGCTTCCAACGAAACTGAGCCGCGGGGACTGGTCTGAAACGACGCGACGTGCGCCCACGAGAGTAAGTAGCGCTCACCAAATCTCCCGACATTGTACGTCAGGGTCGTCGGCGTGGATGACACCGCTCGATAGCCC
>JACRUD010000173.1 GCA_014304875.1 Vulcanimicrobiota bacterium | reverse complement strand
CCCTTAGACGGCATGTACGACGGGCAAGACCTCGAGTACGTCACGGCCGCCGCGGACGTCGGCGCGCTCGTGGTCCGAAACAAAATCGCGGCTGAGGAGGTCCGGGCCCGCAGCACGGAACTGCGGGTCATGTTGGAGACGGCACGCGCCCTTTCTTCCGAACGGGATCTTCCGCGGCTGTTCGCGCGGTTACACCGATTGGTGGGCGGTGTGATGGATGCGGGAACTTTCTGGATCGCGTTAGGCTCGTGGGAGCAAGGGTCCATGTCGATCCCGTACTGCGTCGACCACTACCGGCTCGTCGGCATCGAGGAAGCGTTTCCGCTCGAAGGCTCTCTGAGCGGTCACGTATTTCGCGAAGGCGCTCCTTTGCTCATCCGCACCGCTGAAGAATGGCAATACTACCCTTCCATCACCAAGGGCGACGGGGACGATGTGGTTTCGGCTCTCGTCGTCCCGATGCGCGTCGGTTCGCGCACGATCGGGGCCATCTCCGTCCAAAGCATGCGCCCGAAGGCCTACAGCGAGCGGGATAGAGACCTGATCGTCGCGATCGCCGAGCAGGCCACGATCGCCGTGGAGAACTCCCAACACCTGGCACGCGCCGAACAACAAGCGCGCGAGCTGAAGCTGTTGGCCCAGGTGTCGCGAGCCCTGTCAGCCCAGCTCAGCTTGAACTCGCTTTACCAGACGGTCTGCGACGAAGTCCGCAGGGTGGTCGATGCGCCGGTCTTCCTGGTGGCGCTGGAGTCGCGCGACGGCAAACACTTGCTCTTGGAGTATTGCATCGAAGGCGACGTGCAAACCGCCTGCGATCAGCAACAGCCGCTTGCCAATTCATTTGCCAAACGCGTCATTGAATCGGGCACCGCGGTGATTATGCAGACGTCGCAGGAGATAAGTCGCCAGAACCACGTCAACGTCGGCACCAATAACCGCGAGATTCGTTCGGTGGCCATGGCGCCGCTTCGCATCGGTGAGCGGTCCCTCGGAGTCGTGTCCGCCCAGTCGTACACCGAGGGCGCCTACGATGACGCGAGCGTGCGTCTGCTGACGGCCATCGCCGAGCAGCTGGCTTTGGCGGTTCAAAACGCCCAGCTTTTCGGCGACGCGAAGAACAGAGCGGACCGCGATCCGCTGACCAATCTCTATCATCATCGCTATCTCAAGACGCGTTTGGACGAAGAAGTGGCTCGCGTCCGCCGCAGCGGGCGTCCGCTGTCCGTCTTGATGCTGGACCTAGACAACTTCAAGCTTGTCAACGACTCGTACGGCCATCCTGTCGGCGACGAAGCATTGAAGAAGTTGACGGCCGTGCTGCAGGCCACGTGCCGGGCGTCCGACGTCATCGCCCGTTACGGCGGCGACGAATTCATGGTGATTCTGCCCGACACGGACCAAGACCACGGGCTCGTCATCGCGGAACGGATCGAGAGCGAGCTGGCGGCGCGCGAACTGCGCTTCGAACACGGGTCCGCCATTCCGCTGCACTGCTCGATCGGGCTAGCCTCATTTCCGGCCGACGGCCGAACGTCTGCGGAACTGATCGCCAAAGCCGATTCAGCTCTCTACCAAAGCAAGCGCCAAGGACGGCCGATGGCGCGGCTGCAACGCATCGGCACGACCCAATTGCGCCTGGAGGGCAATTTCGCTCCGGTCGCCGAGCTGCTGGGCGCCATGCTCGCCCGCGACCCGGCCACGCGCGCGCACAGCGAACACGTCAATGCGATCGCCAAACAATTTGCCCTGCAAGTCGGATTATCGAAAGAGGACACCGACTCGTTGCTCTTGGCCAGCGTTTTGCACGACATCGGGAAGATCGCGATCCCAGAGCAGCTGCTCCGCAAGCCGGGCCGCCTCAGCGAGGCGGAGTACGCGGCGATCAAGCGCCATCCGCAAGTCGGGGCCATGCTGATCGAGCACATTCCGGGCTTCAAGGCCGCGTCTATCGGTGTGATGCATCACCACGAACGCTACGACGGCCAAGGCTATCCGGACGGCTTAGCGAGCACCGACATTCCACTCGTGGCGCGTATCGTCACCATCATCGACGCTTTCTCTGCCATGTTGATGGATCGCCCGTACCACAAAGGGATGGCGGAGGAGGAGGCGTTAGCGGAGGTGAGCCGCGGTGCCGGAACGCAATTCGACCCAGCTCTCGTGAACACGTTCGCTGCGATGATGGAGTCGCAGCCGGAGCTAGGGACGGCGGAAAGCTCTCCATAAGCTTGCGCCATGGATGCGGCCTTTGCGATTACGGCGGTGGCAACGGCGTTCACGATCATCGATCCGCTGGGCATGGTCCCGCTCACGCTCTCGGTGACGGCGACGGCGACCTCCGACGTCCGGCGCAAGTTGGTGGATCGAGCCGTACTGGTCGCCGCCATCGTCATTGCTTTCATGGCCGTCCTGGGGCGAGCGCTGCTCCACTATCTCGGCATCACGCTGTCGGCCTTTTCCATCGCCGGCGGCATCCTGTTGCTGCTGATATCGATCGACATGCTTTTCGCGCGGCCCTCGGGCGCGAAGAAGACTCCGGAAGAAGAACGCGACGCCGTCGAGCACGACAACGTGGCGGTCTTTCCGCTTGCCATACCGATGATCGCTGGGCCCGGGACGATCGCTACAGTGTTGCTGCTCGTAAGCTTGAGCCACGGCGACAGACAGAAGCTGGCCGTCGTTTTTGCGGCGTATGGCCTCGCTCTGCTAGTCACGTGGCTGTGCATGCGCGGCGCCGGCATGGTTCTCAAGGCGGCCGGCAAGACCGGCGTCGCCGTCGTCACGCGGCTGCTAGGAATCGTCCTTTCAGCTTTGGCGGTTCAGTTCATCATCAACGGCTTGGCCAGGACGTCGCTTTTCCACGCAACGGGACCCTAGACCGGCGGCCAGGTGACTTCTTTCCATTTGTTCGGCGGTCCAGACCCTCTATAATCGGAAGAAGAGAGACGTCATCAGCTCCGGGCAACGCCGACCAGGCTGCGCTCGGCTTTCGGGACGTCGGCTCCTGGGGACGGCGAGGCCATCGGGCTCCGCAACACCCGGGCGGCAAGGGAACGCTGATGCGCCGCTCATTCCCAAGCAGGCTAAAAGGAATCATTACTTATGTACGTACGTCCGCAAATCATCGCCTCGTTCGATTCTCAAACACTCCTGGCCGAAGCGGCCTCGTGGGGTTCCGGCTCCTAACGGGCGGCTCTTCAAAAGCCGAAAAGACCGGACTGCATCTCGCAGCCGGTCTTTTCTTTTGTCGCCGCTTCTTCGCGGTGGTTTGTTGTTCGTTGTCCGGGCCTTAAGGATACACGGTTGGAACCATGATCGTCTGCGCAGACTTATTGCTTCCTGGAACCATGCGCGCGGAAGAGCTGCATGCGGTCGCCGACGGAGCGATTCACCAGTTCGGTTTCCGAAGCTTGGGGCGTGGCGTGCAGCTGCGCTTCGATGATCCTCAGGCTGCCCAGATCTTCGCCCGCAGGTATGCTGATTTTCCGACCTGCGACAACGCCGATTTTCACGGTTACGCCGGGCGACACGGAAACGAGTACGTGTTCTGGACGAGTCAGGAACATCAATATCGCTGGGTCCACGGCCAGCTCTCGCAAGCGCAAATCGCGTTCCTCGCCGATGCGGTTTTTCTGCGGTCCTTTTTCACGAGCGTGCCGAACGCTCTGACCTTTCACGGAGCGGTGTGTTACGCGAGCGGCGTTGCCGTGGCCATCGCGGCCGAAAGCACCGGCGGCAAGACGACGACCGCCGTGGCCTGCGCTCGCCGCGGGATGCCGCTGTATTCCGACGAACGCTGCGTGCTGCTGGGAGATACCGTGCACTCCTTCCCCAGATCGCTCAGCATCCGCCCTGGCGGCCTCGAGCTTCTGCTGCGCGACCGGGTTGAAACCGACGGCGGAATCGGCCAGCGTCTGCGCGGGCAAAATATCGATTGGGCGTGCGTCCGCTTCTCGGAGCTGTTCGGCAGCGCCGAAGCTCCGCCCGTAGCGGAACTGAAAGTCATCTTCGCGATCCGCGGCCGCAGTTCGAGCCCGCGCGTGGCACAGACCCATTGGTCGCAGAGGTTTGCCCCGCTGCTGTATGCGACCCAAGGCTCTTGCCGGGGAATCGACTTGGCATCCATGCTCGCTCGCGCGCTGACCGGCATCAAGACCTTCGACCTGGTGTTGGGCGCTCCCGACCAAACGGCGCGGCTGCTCGCGGAAACCGTGCAGGCCGCGGCAGTGCCGCCTCTAGCGGTATCTACGAGGCGGTGAGGCGCCCTCAATGCACGCCTTCGGCGGCGACCCTGACGTGCACACCGCAATTGAGCTTGAGCGATCTGCCGTGAGCGGGCCTCCGACGATTTCGGACGACGTCCAGATCGAAACGTTGCGATCGCTGGCCGCCTGCAAGACGGCTTTGCGCCTGCCGGTCACCGGCACGAGCATGTTGCCGCGCTTGCGCGCCCCGATGGTGTTGGGAATCGGGCCGCCGGACAGGAACAGCCGCATCGGCACGGTGTTGGTGTTTCGGTTTCGCAAGCGGCTGGTCGCCCATCGGCTTATCCGCATCCGAGAAGCCGTCTACGAGATGGCCGGTGACGCTCAGCCCTGGGACGTCGAGCGCATCTCCCGAAAAGATATCATCGCCAAAGTCGAGGCGGTCTACGCCGACGCATCGGCCGACGCGCAGCGCGTAGACGGCTCCGGCGACGCCCTGTTCAATTTTCTCAACGCGCGCTTGCATCCGCTGCGGCGTTCTCGATGGTTCCGGCGCTGCGCCGCCGTGTGGAGCAACATCAATCCCCGCGCCCGAAAACGGCCGTTCCCTCGGCTTCTGTCGGCGATCGGCGCTTTTTGCGCAGGCCAAGCGGACCCCGCTTTGCAGGCGCTGACCGGCGCCGATCTAGACTCCTTGGTCGCGCTGGCGCTACGTCATCGTTGCGCAGGGATGCTGCCGTCCTTGCTCGGCTGCAACACGCTGGGCCGCAGCGGCGCCGGCAAGGCGCTGCGGCGATTGAGGGAATCGCTCCGGCTGACTGGCGCGCGCGCTTTCCTGCTGCGCCGGCAGATCGCCCAGGCCGTCGTCGCACTGCGCGATGCGGGGGTCGACTTTGCCCTGCTCAAGGGAGCCGCCCGCATCTACGCGGCCGATCCGGACGCACAGCACCATCCTTGTTCCGACATCGATATCTTCGTCCGGCGATCGCAGCTCGACGCGGCGCAGCGCGCGCTGAACAAGGCAGGCTACGTCGGCTCGTCGCTGAGCAAGGCCCGCGGCGAGTACTACGCGCGGCACCATCACGGCGCTCCCCTCTATCCGGCTGCCGGCGGCGCTCCGATCGAGTTGCATAGCGACTTGTCGCCGAGCGGCATGCTGTCACAAGCGTTGGATTGGGACTGGGCCGCCCCGCATCTTCGGTGGTCGACCGGCCCGGCCGGTGAAGCTCTGCGCTTGAGTGCCTTCGCGTCGGCGCTTCATTTGGCTGTGCACGGGTCCCAGTTGAAACCGTTGCGCGATATCGCCTTGCTCGCGCTTGCTTTGCGAGATGGAGACGCCGCGATGGTCGCGCAGCTAAAAGCGTACGCGGCTTGCGAAAAAGTAAACGGGGCGAGACTGCGCGGCGCGCTTTTGCTGGCTGCACGGCTCGCGCGAATCCCCTGGCCGGCCGATTGGCGTGCGTCGTGCTACCTGAGCTGGGCGGCGAAGCGCGAAGATCTGCCGGCGTACCTGCGATCCCGCGCCCAGTTGGTCGAGCTAATTTTCGGACCCACGACCTGGGAGCTTTTCGGGGCGTTGCCCGTAGGCCTCAGTTGCGGCGCACGGGTGCTGATCGGCGCGCGCATTTTTACAGCCAAGCTGATCGGCGGAGTGCTCGCGGTTGCTTACGCGGCCGCCATGGCGCAAGAGAAAAAGACGGCGCCGGCCGTCCTTCCCCTCCGTCCTGATGTGACCTGAAGCTTACTCCCCGCTGAACTTCGCCATCCGCTTTTCGACGTACGCGTTCAGGCCTTCTTTGGCATCCTTGCTTTGGAACAGCAGGCACTGAAGTTCCCGTTCGATCGCCAGCGATTCCGAGAACGGCACTTCGCCACCCGACACCACCGAACGCTTGATGTTTCCGACCGCTTTGGAAGCCTTGTTGGGAGTCGTGAACTGGCGCGCGTACGCAAGCACGTCGGCAAGAAACGATTCGCCGTCGCCTTCGATGATATCGGTGACGAGACCAAGTTCTTGGGCCTCTTCGAAAGAAAACGTGCGCCCGGTTATCATCAGCTCCAGAGCCTTGGCGCGTCCGACAAGTCTGGTCAGACGCTGCGTGCCGCCGGTGCCGGGCAGTACGCCGAGGGCCACTTCGGGCAGGCCGATCTTTCCGGCGTTCTTGCGCGCCAGCCGAATGTCGCACGCCATCGCGATCTCCAGACCGCCTCCCACCGTATGGCCGTTCAGTGCGGCGATGACGATCTTGGGAGTCTGCTCGAAGCGCGTAAGCGTCTCGTTCGCGTGCAGACAGAAATAGTACTTGAACGTCGGATCGACCGTCTGCAGCATTGTGATATTGGCGCCGGCGCAGAAGAACTTCTCTCCCGCCCCGGTCAACACGATGACTTGGACCTCTTTGTCGAAACGCGCCGTCAAGATGGCATCGTCGAGCTGACGCATCATCTCGTAGGAATACGTATTGGCGGGCGGGTCGTCAAAGGTGATGATCGCGATCTGACCGGATTCCTTGCGATAGCGGACCAGCCGTTTCTCGGCTTCCCCGTCGACCTGGGCCCGCCCGATGTCCGGTTGCACGTTAATTGCCATGATCTTGTCCTTTACGCGGCTTTCGGCGCAACCCAATCGCTGCGCTTCATGAACTCCATGACGAGGTTCTCATCTTCTTCCGTCGGCAGCACGTCGCGCAAGTGCTCTTCGTACTGATCGCTGTCGAGCAGCCGACCGTCGACCGAATAGGGCTTCCCGGCATACTCGCCGATATGGCGGTTAAAGCGGATGTCCGGCACGTACAGCTTCTCCTCACCGGGGATGATCGCATTGATCTGTCCGATGATCTTGCTGACCTCCCGGTAGTAGGCGGTACGCGCGTGCTCGTTGAGGCGCTCGCGGTCGGCAGGGGTCTCTTCCGTGTCCTCAGCCGGCCGTCCCTTGATGCCCCAGATGTAGGACCAAGTCGCGCTCGACGAATGATCGTTGCCGAAGAGATCCAGCGATCCGGACAGCCACTTGTTGTGGTATTTCTGCTGTATGCGAACCGGTACGACGTTGGCCCGAGCGACTCGCTTAAGCCCGGTGACGCCCGCGCCGAGATGAAACGACTCCTCGCGCAACATCGGTCCCATGCTGCGTGACAGCGGAGCGAATCCCGAGTGGGAGAGCATCTGCAGCTGGAACTTGCCGTCGCGATCCATGTAGTTCTGATAGGCGTAGAGGTCCAGCCAGTGCTTCACGGGGTTATTGAACGCATTGAGCAGCCTGGTGC
>JACRUD010000112.1 GCA_014304875.1 Vulcanimicrobiota bacterium | reverse complement strand
GATATGAAGCGTCCGCGCTTCCGAGGCGCAGGCATGCATTCCTCGCCCGCGTTTGAACGCCGACGGCCGCGGGTACATCGGCGGGTAAGGCCGACGAGCGCGAGGCCGTTGGCGCGCGCTCCGGTCAAAGGGTTCTGCGGAGGAATGCGATGGACATCATAGCCTGGATCATCCTTGGAATAATCGCGGGATTTCTTGCCAAGCTCGTCGTCCCCGGAGAGGGCCCGGGAGGCATTTTGGGCGATCTTATCACGGGCATCGTCGGTGCCTTTCTCGGCGGGTGGATATTCCGCTCATTCGGCCACCCCGGTGTCACGGGTCTCAACATCGGAAGCATCATCGTGGCTTTTATCGGTGCCGTCATCCTGCTCCTGATCGTTCGCATGGTGGCCGGCAGACGAACGGTGGTCTAGCGCCGCTCCGCTGTATCAAACCACATCGAAAAGCCGGCAGCTCGCCGGCTTTTTTCGTCTCGCGGCGGTCGGACCGCGGCCGTTTCCCAAAGTCTAGGACTTCCATGAAATCGACGTGAAGGCTGGCGTATGACCGTTATGGTTCGTATTTTGCCCATCTTAGGCGTGACGTTCATCGACATCTTGGGGTTCAGCATACTGATCCCCATTCTTCCCTATTTCGTCAAGAGCTTCGGCGCCTCAGATATGACCGTCGGTCTGCTCTTTTCCACCTTCGCGGCGTGTCAAATCGTCGCCGGACCGGTCTGGGGGCGGCTCAGCGATCGGACGGGTCGCAAACAGGTCTTGATCATCAGCCAAGTCGGCGCGACGGTCGGCTGGACCATGCTCGCCTTCGCTCACAGCATCGGCGCGATCTTCTTCGCCCGGATCGTCGAAGGAATCTCGGGAGGCAATATCAGCGTGACGCAGGCCTACGTCGCTGATTTGGTCGAGCCTGCCCAGCGTTCCCGAGCCTTCGCTTACGTGGGGGCAGCCTTTAGCAGCGGCATCGTCTTCGGCCCCGCCATCGGCGGCATCTTGCTCGCGAGATTCGGATACTCGGCGCCTTTTCTGGCTGCCGCCGCGTTGCAACTATTCACCCTTGGCATCACTATCTTCATGCTGCCCGAATCGCGCAGCGGACCGTCCGATATCGAAGCGACGAAATTGCGCGCCGTCATCAAATCGCTGCGCAACGAACGCGTCGCGCCCATCTTGTGGCAGCAGTGGATGTACTCTTTAGCGCTTTACGCATGGTTCGGTGTCTTCTCGCTGCTGCTGAAGGTCGCGCTCAGGCTCACCGTCTCTCAGGCCAGCTACTTCTTCGCGGCGTTCGGACTCTTCAGTGCGGCCTTGCAAGTCGGCGTGGTCGACCGAGTCGCATCGGCGTTCGGCGATCGGCGCTGTTCGACGATCGGCATCGCCATCAGCGTGCTCGGTTTCTTGCTCGTCCCGTTGGGCCATAGCGTGTGGACGCTTGTGCCGGCCTTCATCTGTTTCGGAGCCGGCATGGCGCTCTCGCGCCCGACCATCACATCGCTTTTGACCGGCGCCGCGCCGGAGCAGCAACGGGGCACGATTCTCGGCGTCGGCTCGTCCCTCGACAATGTGTCAGGCGTTCTCATGCCCCCGCTGTCGACCGGAGTATTAGGCCGGTACGGATCTTCCTGGGCCGCCACACCTTCATTCGTGTTCGCGACTATCGCGTTGCTGATGGGATTGGCAGCACAGCGGCGTGAATCTCACGCCTCGGTTGCGCACGTCGCGGAAGCCGCGCCGCCCGCCTAGGCTGCTTTGCTGGCGCAAGACCTATGTAGCCACCTGCCCGGCGGCAGCGCGTGTGTAGCCACTACCTTTAGGTCCGTCCGCGTTTGACGACGGAGCCGCCACGAAAGTGCGGCACTACATTAGAGAAAGAGAAAGCGAACCGCGCACAAGCCGGCGCGTCCCAGCCGCGAATCGTTGATTTAGGTCTTATGCGGTTTGTCGATGTAGTCTTGGTACAAAAGCCCTTCGGCGATCTCCATAGACTCACCGTACAGTCCGCGCCGAAGAGCGAGGTCGGTACACGAACTGCCGTCGGCGCGCGAAGCGGCGATCACATCGCTCTCGCGCTGCTTGGTTTCGTATGCCAGCCACGCAGAGCAGCCGATCTCTCCCGGCGTGATGCCCAGACGCAGGGTCGTCGCATAATCGGGCGTCTGCACGCCGGGAAACCGATACGCTAGGGCGCGCCGGTAAGCGTCGTAGCGCTGGGGCGCGGACAGCAGATCCAGCAGCGTGATCTGAGCGGACAGGTTTTCAGTCTGGCCCGCATACATCTCGTTGGATGCCTTTAACGCCATGGCTGCCGCCGCATCCCAGCCCGCCGCTGCCTTTCCTAGCACGTCGCGCACCTTCGGCATCTGGGCAGGCGAAATATCTCCGGACATGGTGTCGATGGAGTTGAGGATGTTCAGAAAGTCCGACAGCAGATGCACGGAATCTGCTCCCATCGATATCGCGGCACGCGCGTGGTCGAGGCTGCGCACGAGACCATCCGACGCAAGCCCGAGCCGGGTGACGGTCGTCGGATAGTATGCCAGCAACGCCCGGTTTTTCGGCGTCAAGCGTCCGTCGCGCAACGGCTCCGCCATGGCTTTGAGAGTCGCCCCATTGTCTGCGATCAAACCGGTCGATGTGGACGCGACATCAGAGCTCATGTCGAGGGTGCCGTTGATGTCGCGCGCCAGGCGGTTCAATCCCTCGACGGCAAGGCTCAGATTGTTGCCTTTCTTCTTCGGTTGGCCCAGGTTCGGCACTCCGCTCGATAGAGCGCTCAACTGGCTGAAGAAAGTTTCGATCTCCTGACGTGCCGATTTCGAGCGCTCCTTCGCTTCTGCGGCATCGGTCTGCGACACGTTGGCCGCGGCAGCAAGCGCCGAAGAGGCGCTGTCGCGGTCAGGTGCGTCCGACGCAAAAGCATTCGCGACGCGACTGTCCGCCGCTGCGCGGGCGCCCGATTCCCGCAAAGCGACCTCGACTTGCGCCAGCCGTTGGGCGGCTAAAGGGTTGTGATTGGCTGCAGCGAGAGCTACGGCGAATTTGGCTCGCGCGTAGGCGTAGCGCCCCTCCTCTTGATCGTGAATCCCCTGGGACGTGAGCTGATCTCCGTTTGTCCTGCTTAGTTCCGGGTATCCCAACAGGTGCGCGACGCGATCTTTCGGATCGGGATGGTCCAAGAAGTATTTGTCGGTCCGGCTGTCGGTCGTTCCTTGAAGATCGCCGAGCCTGGCCATGGTGTCGACCATCGACTCGGGGTCGTAACCGGCTCGGGTCATCAGCAGCAAGCCGTACTGATCGGCCTGCAACTCATCTTGTCGCGAGAACTTATTGTAAGCGAGATCTCCGCCGTAGCCGCCCAGCACGTTTCCGATGGGAGACAGCACCGAGAGAACGCCGATCAATACGCTGAGGATGTTGGCCTTTTGCGCCAGCGTGACGACATGGCGTCGCTCCACGTGGCCCATCTCGTGACCCATAACGGACGCCAGTTCATCATCCGAGGACACGAAATTGAGCAGCCCCATGTCCACATGGACGAATCCGCCCGGCAGAGCGAACGAGTTGATCTCGTTCGAGTCGATGATCTCGAAGCGGTAGTTTATGTCCTTGCGATAGCGCTGCGGAGTGAGCCGGTCGCCGATGGTCTTGACCCATGACGCGAGAAACGGGTCTTGGATGAGAACGCTCTCGCGGTCGATCTGCGCGTTCAGCTTTTCACCGAGCGCGACTTCCTGCGCGGTGTTCATCGCGTCCGCGGGCAACGCCGGCAAGACGGTCCCTACCAAAAGGGCGATGGCTGCGGCTGCAAGCGGTCTTTGCATGAAATCCTCTATGCGAACGCGGGCAACGGATGCCGGCGATGCCAGTCGGTACGGCTTTGAAACGCGTCGGCGACACCGATGATTTCCGCTTCGCCGAAGGCGCGCCCCACGAACATGACCCCAGTCGGCAGTCCGCTCGCGCCGAATCCGCTCGGAACGCTGACCGCCGGGATGCCCGCCAGATTGCAGGCGCTGATCAGCGGGCCATCGCTGAACCCCGGGTACGCCTTATCGAACGGGATGTCGATGGGGGGAGCGACCGTGCTATAGGTCGGCGCGACCAGCGCGTCCACTTTGGCGAAAATGGCGTTCAGCGCCTGACGCAGCGGGCGCCTTTCGCGCATGGCATCGACATAGTCGACGGCATACGTGACCAGGTACGAATACCCGCCCCTGCGTCCGTCGGGGTCGGCCAGTTGCCCGATCCGACCGTCTTGGATGATTTCGCGAAAAGCCGCTCCGCCTTCTGCGGCGATAATCGAGCCCACCATCGCATCATAGGGAAACTCCGGCAGCGATACTTCTTCGATCGAAGCGATCTCGCGGAGGGCGCTCAGGGCGGCCATGTAGTTCTTCTTGACCGCTGGTTGAGTCTTGTCGGCGGCGCCTTTCACGGTCGCCAAACGCCAGCGAGCGCGAGCGGGCGCCGGAAAGTCGAATGGGCGGCGTACCGATGTGGAATCGTCCGCATCTCGCCCGGCGATCGCCGACAACACGAGGCCCGCGTCGCGCGCGCTTCGGCACAAGGGGCCCAGTTTGTCGAGCGTCCAGCACAACGCCATGGCGCCGTGCCGGCTCACGCGGCCGTACGTCGGGCGAAGACCCGAGACGCCGCAGTTATTTGCCGGGCTCATTATGGAGCCGTCCGTCTCAGAACCGATCGCAAATGGAACAAGTCCCGCGCTCACCGACGAGCCAGAGCCGCTCGATGAACCACCGCTCCAAAACTTCAGATTCCACGGCGTCTTACAAGGACCGGTGAACGACGCGTCGGCCTGATTGTAGCCCATGCCGCCGGCCAACTCGATCATGGCCAGCTTCGCGATGACGACGGCTCCTGCGGCGCGCAAGCGCTTGACGACCGTCGCATCGTAGGGGAAGGATTGACCACGGTATGGCTGAGCGCCCCATGTCGTCGGCGCGCCCCGCACCGCGACTAAATCTTTTACGCCGTAGGGAATGCCATGAAGCGGCCCCCGATCGCGACCCCGAGCGAGTTCGGCGTCCGCCTGTCTCGCTTCGGCCATCGCTCGCTCGTGCAGCAGCGTCACCACGCTATTGAGCCGCGGCCCGAATCTTTCAAGCCGCTTCAAGTAAAATGCCGCCAGCTCGGCGGATGAGACGGTTCTCCGGCGCAAGCGCCGGCCTAGGTCATCGATCGATGCGAATGCCAGCGCAGCGTCGCTCACTGTTCGTCGCGGCCCGCGAAGAAGACCGTGTCTGGTTCATCAGCGTTGCGCAAGCGCACCTTGCGAAAAGCCTTTGCGATATCGAAGTTCGATTGTATGTCCCCTGCGATCTTTGCGGTGAGCTCGTCCGATAGATGGGCAGCCTTTAGCTCTCGCTGCAGCGATCGCGCAAGGCCGTTCGCGAGTGCGGAAGGCGCCGGCGTCGGCTTCGGCGTCGGAACCGGCGGAGCCGCCCGCGAGCCGGCCATCGCGCTTCGTCCGGAGCGCCCGGCAGCTCCCAGCGCAGCAGCGGCAGCCGTGACGGCAAGGAAAAGGCGCCGAGTCGTCATGCGCTCACCAGGCGATTGGATCCCGGCCGCGCCAGAACAGCCCTGTGCGGTCGCTTGCGGGCCGGGTCGCCAAAAATAACGCCGTGGCGGCGGATTCCATGGGGTCCACCGTCGCCCGCGGGCCTCCCATATCCGTCTTGGCCCAGCCGGGATGAAAACAGTCGACCATGACTTCACGCTTTTGCAGGACCGCAGCCAAAGATTGGGTGTACGCGTTCAGCGCTGCTTTGCTGATGCTATATGCCGGTCCGTAGCCGTCCGAGCCGTCGGACAGCTGTCCCATCGTCGACGAGACGTTGATGATCCGCCCGCCAGCCCGAATGAACGGCGCGAAAGCAGTCGCCATGCGCATGGCGCCGTAAAGATTGACGTCGAGCGTCCGTTGCACGACGCCAAGATCGACAGCGTCGGGCGACATGCGACGATCTTCGTCAAGGAAAACGCCGGCATTGTTGACCAGCACATCGACCCAGCCGTGGCGCCGCTTGACGCTGTCGGCGAGCCGGCGGACGGATTCACAACTCGTGACGTCCGCGGCGTCCACCTCGGCCTCCAACCCTTCGGAGCGTAAAAGTTTGGCGGCGTCCTCCGCCCCGCTCGCATGCCTGGCCACCATAACGCAGCGAGCCCCGGCTCGCGCGAAAAGCGTCGAAATGGCCAAGCCGATGCCCCGGTTAGCACCCGTGACCACCGCTACTTTATCGTCCAACCGTTCGGTTGCTTTGACCGGGTGACGGCTCAATTGCATTGAAGCGATGTTTGGCGGCTGCGGCGGACTTTCTTGCCGCAGGGCAAGCGAGAGGCCGTCGCCGACGGCGCAGTGAATGCCGCCGCCAACAGCGGGGTGCGCGTCATCAGTCAAAAAAACCAGGCCATCGAAGCCCTTTTTGCCGAGAACCGGAAGTTTCGGCCCAACGCGGCTTTTTCTGGGGCCGCGAATTGGAACGATCCGGCCGTCTACGAACGTGCAAAGCGCGATCCCGATGCTTTTTGGACCGAACAGGCGTCGCGACTGCACTGGTTCGTCCCTTGGCATACCGTTTTTCAGTGGGACCGCGAGACGAAAGTCGCGCGCTGGTTCGACGGCGGACGGCTCAACGCGGCGTACAACTGCTTGGATCGCCATATCCTCAGCGGGCACGGCGGTCAGGTCGCTTACCATTGGGAAGGCGAGCCCGGAGACGCGCGGTCGCTGACGTATGAAGAATTGTTAGGGGAGACGTGCCGCCTGGCGAACGCGTTGCGCCAACTCGGCGTGGGACGCGGCGATCGCGTAGCCGTCTACATGGGCATGGTTCCCGAGCTCGCGGTCGCCTTGCTGGCCTGCGCCCGCATAGGAGCGATACATTCGGTCATCTTCGGCGGATTTTCAGCCGAGAGTTTGCGGGACCGGATCGTGGATGGTGATTGCAAGCTTCTGATAACGCAGGACCAAGGCTGGCGCAGAGGCGGCAAGATTCCGCTCAAGCAGATAGCCGACGACGCGATGCGCAATGCCCCATCGATCGAGCACGCCATCGTGCTCAAGCGCGTGGGCGATCCGGTCGACTGGCATGCGGGCCGCGATGTTTGGTACCACGACCTCATGGCGACACAGTCGGCTCAGTGCCCGCCCGAGGCGATGGATGCCGAAGACCCGCTGTACATTCTCTACTCGAGCGGCACGACAGCCAAACCGAAGGGAATCCTCCACACGACGGGAGGCTACTTGACGGGCGTTGCTTCAACCCATAAGTTCATCTTCGATATCAAAGAAGAGGACGACGTCTATTGGTGCACGGCCGACATCGGGTGGGTGACCGGGCACTCGTACATCGTCTACGGTCCGCTGTGCAACCGAACCACGAGCGTCCTGTTCGAAGGCACTCAGGACTATCCGGACAAAGACCGCTTCTGGGACGTCGTAGAAAAGTATCGGGTCAGTATTTTGTACACCGAGCCGCAAGCCATCCGCACG
>JACRUD010000002.1 GCA_014304875.1 Vulcanimicrobiota bacterium | reverse complement strand
GACGATGGCGGCATCGACGATTAGCCCGACGGCCAGCGCCAGCCCGCCCAACGTCATGATGTTGAGGTTAAAGCCGGCCAGGTACATCGCCAAGAAAGCGCCGGCGACCGAGGTAGGAATCGAAAGCGCGACGACCAGCGTGCTGCGAAAACTGTGCAGAAAGAACAAGATGACGAGGATCGCCAAAATTGCGCCGAAGAAAGCGTTCTGCTTGAGCGCGTTGATCGAGTCGTCGATGTAGAAATGCTGATCGTACACCGGTGCGAAGTGCAGGCCGGGATAGGTCTTCTCCAACTCTGCGAACTTCGCGTAGAGATCCCGAGCCACAGCAACGGTATTGGCATCGCTTTGTTTGCTGACCGTGACGCCGACGGACGGTATGCCGTTGAGCCGGCCGATGATGCGCTGTTCCTTGCCCGCGTCGACGATTCGCGCGACGTTCCCTAAATAGACGGGAGTCCCGTCCTTGGCGCTCGCGAGCACGAGACTCGCGAGCTGTCTTGGATCTTTGATCAGTCCGGTAACCCGGATTTCGTATTCGCGCCCGCCTTCCCGGCCGATGCCTCCGGCCACGTTTTCGTTTTGCTGAGCGACGCGATTGATGACCGTGGACAGCGGGATGCCGAGCGAAGCCAGCCGCTGGTTATCGACCTCCACCCGTATCTCGCGGACCACGCCGCCGGTCTCCAGCGCGGCGCCGACTCCGGGGACGCTCTCGATCTGAGGAATCAACGTATTCTCAACGAGGTTGTCCAGCGCCGTGGCCGAGAGTCCGGCGGCGTTCACGCCGACGATCAGAACGGGAAGCTGACCCGGATCGGCCTTGAAAATTCCGATGGGCTGAAGATTCTGGTCGTTGGGAAGACGATTTTTGATGCGATCCAGCTGTTCGCGGACGTCGCTCGCCGCCGTATCGACGTTGGTGCCGAAGTTGAACTGGGCCTGGATCGTGGTGACGCCTTCGAACGACGTGGAGTCGACCTTTTGGATGCCCGGCACCTGAGAGACGGCGTCCTCGATCGGGCGCGCGATGAGCGTTTCCATCTCCTCCGGCGCCACGTTCGGATACGTTTCCGAAATGAAGATGAGCGGGAACGAAAAGCTCGGCAGCAGGTCGATCGAGAGCTGGCGCAAACCGTAGTAGCCTAAACAAATAACCGCGATCATCCCCATGATGACCGCGACCGGGCGGCTTACCGAGAAGTTTGAGAGGAAGATAGCTTGCCGCCCTCCTTCGAGGCGACGACGCTGACCGCGGAGCCGTCCTGGAGCGAGTCGGGCCGTTGCGTGATGGCCAGCGTGCCCGACCTGATCCCGGCGCCGCTGACTTCGGCGTCATTGTCGGTCTGAACTCCGAGCTTCACCGGCACCATCTTGGCCTTGCCGTTGACGACGATGTAAATCGCATTCCCGCTGTCCGTCTGAACGACCGCGCCGCGCGGCACCAATTGCACTCCGCGCCGCGTCGCTTGGGCGAACGTCACGTTGGCCACCATCCCGGCTTTGAGGCTCAGGTCCTGATTGGGCGTCGCGATACGGGCCAAGTACGAAAGCGTCCCTTGCGCGGTGGCCGCATTGAGGTTCGTGACGTGCCCGTGCCAAGTCCGGCCGGGCAATGAATCGACCGTGGTCGTCGCGCCGGAGCCCGCGCGCACGTATTGCAGATCCGTGTCTGGAATGCCGACGTTGACGAAGATAGGATCTAGTTGGGATACCTGCATCAAGGTAGTCGCCGGAGCCGCAAGCGAACCCGGGTCGACGCTGCGCTGCGTGATGACGCCCGAAAAAGGCGCGGCGACGCTGGTCTGCGCGATCTGCGCATTGACGTACGTGATCCCTGCTTGAGCCTGCGCGACGGCGGCCTGAGCGTTTCGGATTTCGGCTTGCGCGGCGCTCGGGTTGTTGCCGTTTAGGTTCGCGTTTTGCGCGCCGACTTCGGCGGCGCGCAGCTGCGATTGCGCCGTTGCGGCCTGTTGCTGAGCCTGGTCGATCGCCGACTGGGAGACGTAGCCCTGCGCAAACAACTGCTGGTTGCGCCGCAAGTTCGATTGAGCGTTTTGATAGGCGACGCGGGCCGAATCGAGACTGGCGTTGGAGGTCGCCGACGCGCCGACATCGCTTGCCTGGGTTTGGGCCAGATGCGCTTGCGCCGCCGCGAGAGCGGCCTCGTCTTGCTGCAATTGCGCCCGCAAGGTGCTATCATCGATCTTGACCAGAAGCTGACCGGCCGCCACGCGATCGCCGATCTGTCCGGCCACGCTTTGGACCGGACCTGAGATGACCGACGAGAGGTTGGCCTGCTGCGCGGGCGATACGGTGCCCGTGAGAGAAAAGCGCGAACTGATATTCCCTTTACGAATGGGCGCGGCCGTCACCGGAATAGCCGCCGCCTTTTGGCTACCGCCACCCGGTTGGGAGCCCCCCGGACCGGCGTTTTTCTTCGCGCAGCCCGCTTGCCCCACGGCGGCCGCCGTTAACGCGGCGGCCGTCAGCGCAGCGGCGAAGACCCGGAACGAAACAGGCATCGAATTGTGCACGGGAACTCTACTCTCGCGGTGCGGGTTTGGTTTCGTCTAGCCGAAAACTCGTTTAAGGATTGAGTCAGCCGACCCTGCCCGCCATCCGGCCGTCTCCAAGCGATTCGCCATATTCTGAGAGTAATTTGCCGACATTTGTATACCTCTATAGTTAACTTAGTAAACAAATGGCGAAAATGCTCTGAAGCTCGATCTTGATTATATGGGCGCAACCTTAGCGCGCGCTGGGAATCATCGCGCCTCTGCTGTGGTGCCGCGATTTTGCAATGCCATTCCTTGAGCGGACCTGAAGGTCCATGACTACATACCCTATCGAAGCGGCCCGGCCGCGTGCGGGAACGACTTGTTGCCGCGGTTGCGGGCTAGTGTTAAGATACGACAGTGATAACAGCGCGCAGGAGCCGCAATGGCCAGAGCTCGGCGGCGGCCGAGGAGGCGTGGCAGCTCGTCATCGAGTTGTTCCACACTCAGCGTCATCACTTCGCCGTTATGGCGGCCGACGTGGGCCTGACGCCTCAACAGGCGTTCGCCATGACGCTGCTCTCGCCCGATCAACCGCGGGCCATGAACGAACTGGCGGAATCTTTGACTTGCGACGCCTCCAACGTGACCGGGATCGTCGATCGTCTCGAGGCGCGAGGTTTGGTCGAGCGGCGCAGCGCCGGCCACGACCGCAGAGTGAAGACGCTTGCGATGACGGCACCAGGCGCAAAGTTGCACAAACACCTGCGCGCGCGGATGAACGAGCCGCCGCATGCGATCGCAGCCTTGTCGCGGGATGATCGGCGCGGTTTGCGAGACATTTTGAGGCGAGCGCTAGACCATGCACGCCCCCGCTGACGACGGGCACGCCGAGGCCCCAGAAGCAAAACCCGCACGCCGCCGGCCAACGAGTTTTCCCAGCTGGGCGTTGGCTTTCGTCCTTTTCGCAATCGCCGTGCTCGTTTGGCGCCACGCAGTGCGGCCGCCGGCGCTCGGGGTTGGGGCCTTGCAGGCCGGCCGCGCGCGAGTCGGCATGCCGTCGCCAGACTTTGCTCTGTCGCGCCTCGACGGGCGACGCACGGCGCTGTCGGCCTTCAAAGGACACCCGCTGTTCGTCAGCTTTTTCGCGACTTGGTGCCCGCCGTGCAAAGCGGAGCTGCCGGACATCGAGCGTCACTACCAGGCCGAGAAGGCCAAGGGTTTGGTGGTCTTAGGAGTAGACCAGCAAGAAAGCCCGGCCGCCGTCGTGCAGTTCGCGAGGCTGCACGGCCTGACTTTTCCCCTTGCCATCGACGCGGGTCAGGGAGCGCTAACGTACGATTTAAACGCCATCCCGACATCGGTGTTCATCGACGCGCGCGGTATCGTCCGCGCCATCCACGTCGGCCAGATCTCGACGGGAGAGATGGACGCGGCGCTGCGTCAGATACTGTGAGGCGGGGCGGGGCGAGACGCGTCGGCCAGGCGCCGCCGCGCCTCCTCACCCGCGCGGATTTGCGCCCGCGTCACGGCGATGTAGCGCGGGCACTTGGGCCCGCCGATCTCATTGCAGTACCCTCGCACGCAGGTCGCGCCGGCATCGCGGAATAGAACCGGATCTTCCTTTTTCAAAATGCGCAAGACCTGAAAGGACATCTCGCGGATCTCCCATTGTGCCATGTTGCACGTCCGCAAGGTCAGGTAATCATACCAGGCGCGCGCGTTGCCGGAGACGATGAGGTGGCTCGCGGCGGCGTTGGGGAGAACAAAACGCGCGTCCTCGCCCGGTACTCCGGCGGCTAGGAAGTCTTCGTAAGCTTGGCCGAGCGCCGACATCAAATCGTCAAAGCGCCGCGAAAGGTCGCTCCGAGCGGCGATTTTCTTCGGCTTCACGTACGGAAAACCGGCGGCTTTAAACGCGAGATAGCGCTGACTCTGCTGATCGAACTGCAGATGCCGATGTCTCACGAGCTGGTGGCTGGCTGCACGGGATAGCCCTGTGACGGCGAACACATAAATGTTGTGCTCGAGCGTAGAATGATGGCCGGCCGCACGCACCCGGTCCACCGTTTTGACCATATCATCGGGTCGGGAGTCCCACCGCCGCGTTATGGCCTGCGGAGTGTTGGCCGAATAGCACGTACGGGCCGCGGAGGCCGTCATGGCCGTCGGGTGGGGCGACTTCTCGAGGAGCGTTACGTTGACGGAGGTTTCAGGCATGAATTGCTCGCTGGTTCGCCCTCAGGAGCCGGCGACCTTGACTTCCGGTCTCCCGGTGGGGCCCCAAGGCCTAAGTCGACTTGGGCCGGAAGGGTATGCCCTCGAACCTGCGAACTCAAGGCCGCGTGGCTCCCGGTGCGAACACTTGGTCGCCATGCGCAACGTATCTACGAATTTTGCGTTATGTCAATATGCTCTCGGTCTCGTTTACGTTCGAATCTTGTCGGGGGAAACAAGACTTGAGCACTACCCCGGAAGGGGTTATCGCGGCGCGGGCCGGGTCGATCGAAGCTCCGCAGCCGGACTTTTCCGGCTCAACACCACTCATCTTTACTTCCTAGGAGGGTTACCACTTTGAATAAACTCCACGTCGCGGTCCTGATTGCGGCATCATTTGTCGTGTCGGGTATCGCGCCCAGCTTCGCTGACGGTATGGCACCTGCCAACGCTGCCGCGGCCAAAGCGATCGTCGCTTCCGGAACGGCAACTCAGGCAACGTCCGGAATTCAGGTCGCTGATGCCATGATGCAGTTCGGCAGTCCACCGTCCGGTGAAGTGCCGATTCTTTTCAACGATCATCACGTGTACGCCAAGCCCGATGTGCTTCGCCAGGGCCGCGTTCTTGCCGCTCTCGTGAGAGGCGGCACCATAATGGTTCCTCTGCGCAGCATGTTCGAGCAGATGGGCGCAACGGTATCATTCGATCCGGCCAGCAAATCAGTCACAGCCAGAAAAGAAGGCGCTGAGGTCCGGGTCACAAACGGCAAAAACGAAGTCATCATCAACGGCGAGTCGCGTCCCCTGGACGTCCCCCCGATGATGTATAAGGGCCAATTGCTTGTGCCCGTTCGCGTCATGTCGGAAGCGCTGGGCGCGTACGTCCAGTGGGTTCCCGAGCAACGCGTCGTCGTGGTTCGGTACCAACCCGCCACACCGGCGCCGGCACCGGTCTCCAGCCCGGTCGCGACGCCGATCCCAACCACCGCACCGACTCCCGTCCCGACTGTGAAGCCGTACCTCGGCTACCTGCAGGCTGGCGTGGCTTTCGGCGGTAAGGTCTACAACGAGTTCTCAGCCGGCGAGAAAGACACGACCGGATTCGGCAATAACAGCGGCGGCGGCGGGTCGGGCCTTAAGGGTTCGTTCGTGGCGTCAGGCGCTTACCGGTTCGATCCGTTTGCGGTCAAAGTCGATCTGCGCCAGGATCAATATCCGACCACCAACACCGGCCTGATCGGCCCGCTGGACACGAACGGTAGCTCGGCCGCGGCCGGCGCCCCGCTCACCTGCTTCAGCACGATCGATACCAATACGTCGACCGGGGGTCCCGGGTACACTTGCACGCCGCAGTTCACCGCGCGTCAGTCGACGCTCGACGGGCGCCTGCTGTACAAGGTGACCGAGCCAAACATCTACATCGGCGTCGGCTATCTCCAGGCGTCCAACAACTACGGGTACCCGCAGCTACGCGGCGTGGGCGCCGGTCTGGAGAAACTGCCCGACTTCAACGCGAATCAACAGTTCAGCGTCTTCGGATCCGTGTTCTACTATCCCAACGCGAATGGGACGTACACGGTAAGCGACCCGCTGAGCGGCTCCTTCGGTCAATCCTTTAAGCAGGAGTACCGGATCGTGAAGTACGACATCGGCGCAACAGTCGGACTCGGCAGCACGTTCTACGTGTTCGGCGGTTACAGCGGCGACCGGTATACGACCAAGCAGTTCGCTCCGATCAACCAGACGCACTCCGGTCCGTACGCGGGCTTGGGCTTCCACTTCTAACCAAAAAGGGGAAGACGACCGCAAAGAGCGCCTCCCCCAGGAGGCGCTCTTTTGTTTTCATCGGCTGGGGGACGCCCAAAAGGTCCGTGGCTACATACGTCATCCCCGATGTAGCGCCGCCACTTTGGTGGCGGCTCCGTCGACGAGAGCCCCCGTAATGGCTACCTCCCCGGCGGCGCGCTCGCGCTCGGCGATGGTTGCGGCGAAGGAAGCGGCGTCACGACGGAGCCGGGCGCGTTCGGAGACGGCGATGAAGTGGCCGAGGACGACGGCACCGCAGAAGCCGCCGGGCTCGGTGTGGCCGACGACGGAGCGGTCGGACTCGGTGCCGCCGACGGCGGAGGCGTCGTCGCAGAAGGCGTCGGTGTCGCGTTCGGATCGTACGGTCCCGCGAAAGTAAAGTCCGGCGTCTGCTGGTAGTCTCTCAACGTCCGTAGCGCGTCGTTTCCGTATCGATTCCCGGCGTAGCGGTGACTTGCGTAAAACAACAGATCGATTGCGGTTGAATCGAATTCGGCCTGCTGCTTGCTTTCCAGGAGTTTGGCAAAGTTGATGATGGCGGACGGCAGCCAACCGTCGCGCGGGTACTTGTCGGCCCAGTCGACCATGGCGGAATCGGCTGCCGAGATGCGCGCTTGCTGATGCGGGAGCGCGAGCGGTGAGTTGCCTTCGATATTGAGGTCGCGGATGATATTACGGACCCCGATGTTGCTGACTTTGAAGCGGCCGAAGTATTCGTCCGCCGGCGCCCGCGGAGGCGTCAGGGGCGCCGCCGCGACATCGAAATTTGTCCAATGCCGGTCATCGAAGATATGGGTTGCGGGCGCCGGGGCGGAGCCCGCAGCCGCGGCCGCGGAGAACGACAGGGCGACGGCGAGAGCGCCTAAACGAGATGGGTCTAAAAGGATACGAATTCGATCACCTGTCCCTTCATTCCACTCACGTTTTCAGCTTACGAGAAACGAATGCGTGTTCGCTTCGGTCGCAGAGCGACCTGCACAAAAGAGGCCGCGCAG
>JACRUD010000183.1 GCA_014304875.1 Vulcanimicrobiota bacterium | reverse complement strand
CTCTTCCCGCGGCCGCCCCGGCGCGTCAAGGGCTTTGAAGAGTTCTATGGTAAATCCGCGCATGTCATCGCCGACAGCACCGTACGAGCCGCACATCATCGAGCCGAAGTGGCAGCGCATCTGGCGGGAGCGCCGCCAGTTTGAAGCGCGTGAAGACCCGCAGAAACCGAAGTTTTACTTGCTGGAGATGCTTCCGTACGCGAGCGGCGATCTGCACGTCGGACATGCCCGCAACTACATCTTAGGCGATGTCATCAGCCGTTTCGTAAGGCGGCGGGGTTTCAACGTCATCCACCCCATAGGCTGGGACGCCTTCGGGCTGCCGGCGGAAAACGCGGCCATCCAACGGGGTATCGCTCCGGCGGCTTGGACCCAAGCCAACATCGCGAACATGAAACGTCAGGTCCAAAAACTGGGCGTGGCCTACGATTGGTCGCGCGAGATCGACACTTCGTCCCCCGGGTACTACCGTTGGACGCAGTGGCTTTTCTTGCTCATGCATCGCCGGGGCCTAGCCTACAAAGAGGCCGCGCCCGTCAACTGGTGTCCGACGTGCAAGACGGTCCTCGCGAACGAACAGGCCGAGGGCGGGGTGTGCTGGCGCTGCGGATCCCGCGTCGAGCGCCGCTTTTTGGAGCAGTGGTTCTTGCGGATCACAGCGTACGCGGACAAACTTCTGGACGGACTTGCGGAGCTGGACGGTTGGCCCGAGCGGGTCAAGACGATGCAGCGCAATTGGATCGGCCGCAGCGACGGTGTGACGTTTTCGTTCGACGTCGAAGGCGAGAACGAGCGCATCGCGGTCTTTACGACGCGCATCGACACGATCTACGGCGCGACGTTCTTGGCGCTCGCGCCCGAGCATCCGCTCGTCGCCAAGCTCGTGGCCGGGAGGCCCCAGAGTGCGGCGGTTCACGCATTCGCAGCCGACCTGGCGGACAAGAGCGAGCTCGATCGAACGCAGCTGATGGAGAAGCAGGGCGTCTTCAGCGGCGCCTATGCGGTTCATCCCTTGACGGGCATTCGCGTGCCGATCTGGATCACGAACTACGTGCTTGCGGGTTACGGAGGCGGCGCCGTGATGGGCGTGCCGGCTCACGACCAGCGGGATCTCGAATTTGCCTGCAAGTACGGCTTGGATGTGACGGCGGTCATCGCGCCGGCCGCGCGCGACGCTGGAGCGGGCGCAGCCGACAAAGCCTACGTCGACGACGGCGTCTTGGTGAACAGCGCGGAATTCGACGGGCTCACGAGTCCTCAGGCGCGCCGGGCCATCGCTGAAGAGTTGATCGAACGCGGCATCGGGCAGCCTGCCGTTCATTACAAGCTGCGCGACTGGCTCGTGTCGCGACAGCGCTACTGGGGCGCGCCGATCCCGTTCATCGTCTGTCCGCTCGACGGCTTGGTGCCTGTGCCGGCCGACCTGCTGCCCGTTTTGTTGCCGGACGCGCTCATCGCCGGAACGTCCGGCAACCCCTTATCGAACGTATCCGACTTCGTCAACACGAAATGTCCTCGTTGCGGCGGCCCGGCAAAACGCGAAACGGATACCATGGATACGTTCATGTGCTCGTCGTGGTATTTCTTGCGCTACTTGAGCCCTCACGCCCGACAAGCGCCTTACGATGTCGAAGCTGCGCGCTATTGGATGCCGGTCGACCAGTACATCGGGGGCATCGAGCACGCGGTCTTGCATTTGATGTACGCCCGGTTTTTCTATAAAGTGCTGGCCGAAGAGGGTCTCGTGCCTGGATCCGAGCCGTTCGCGCGGCTCTTCAATCAGGGAATGGTGCTGGGCGACAACCACGAGAAGATGAGCAAGTCCCATGGCAACGTTGTCGGCATCGATGCGACAGCCGACACCTACGGCATCGATGCGCTGCGCGTCTTTGAGATGTTTGCCGGTCCGCCCGAATCGGACTTTCCTTGGTCCACCGAGAGTATCGCGGGAGCGACCCGCATGTTGTCACGTGTGTGGCGGCTTGTGCTCTCAAACGCAGACGCGCTGAAAATCAAAGCGGCCGACGCGATGTCGGCCGGGTCTGACGGGCGTCTGTCGTCGGCCGATGAGAAGGCTCTTCGCTACAGCGTGCACTCCAAAATCGAACACATCACGCGCGAGCTGGCGGAGCGGATGCACGTCAACACCAGCGTTGCGGCGATCATGACGCTGCTCAACGATCTGGAAGCGTTTGCAGCGAACGACGCAGCATCGTCGTCGGCGGCCTTCTCCGAAGGGCTGCGGACGTTGCTGTCGTTGCTCGCGCCGTTTGCGCCCCATCTGTCCGAGGAGTTGTGGGAAAGGATCGGCGGCCGGGGCAGCATTCATGATCTGCCATGGCCGCAAGCCGATTCGGTCGCCTTGCGGTCGGACTTTGTGCCGGTGGTCGTTCAGGTGAACGGAAAACGCCGCGGAGTCGTCGACGTGCCGCCCGGGTCGGCCGAGGACGATGTCTTCGCCCGGGCGGAAAGCGTTCCGACGGTTCGGTCTCAGCTTGCCGGCAAAACGGTGCGCAGGCGGATCTTCTTGGCAGATAAGTTATTGAACATCGTCGCCTCGTGAACGACCGACCGTCTTGCGATCGACTCGAAGCAGGCGATATCTCGGCGTCCCTTTTGAGCGCCTTCGCCGGAGAACGGGCGTCGACGGACTTCGCCGCCAGGGCTAGCTTGACTGGGCGGTTGAGGCCGTCGACGACGCTTGGAAGAAGCGGGCCGTGGTCGCGAAGCCTTGCGCCAAATCAGTCTGCGGGCGCCAGCCTAGGACACTGCGCGCCTTGTCTATGGCGAAGACGCACGTCCGCACATCGCCTGCCCGCTTGGGGGCGCGAGCGACCGGGACGTCGCGACCGATAGAATCGGCGATGCCGCGATGCAGCGCGTTGACTGACGTGCCGATGCCGGTCCCGACATTGAAGGTCTCGCCGTCTGCGGCATCGAGCGCGAGAACATTAGCGCGTGCCACGTCGCCGACGAAAACATAATCTTTCGTCTGCTCGCCGTCCCAATCGATGCGGACCGGCTCGCCGCCGAGGATGTTGCCGCAGAAGATCGCGATGACTCCTGCCTCCCCGTTCGGGTCCTGGCGAGGCCCGTAGACGTTCCCGTAGCGGAAGACCGTCGAGCGCAGCCCAGAAGCGGCTGCGTAGTACCGCAAGTAGTGCTCGCCGACCATCTTGGTGACGCCGTAGGGGGAAAGCGGCAACTGCGGATGCTTTTCGTCGATCGGCAGGTACTGCGGCGTCCCATACGTCGCGGCGGACGAGGCGAAGATGATCTTGCGCGTCCCGGACTGGACGGCCGCTTCGATGATGTTGAGCAGGCCCCGGACGTTGACGTCGGCGTCGTAGAGCGGGTCGCGGGTGGAGATCGCGACGCTGTGCTGGGCCGCGTGGTGGCTCACCGCCTCGGGTTTGAATTCGGCGAAAACGTCGCGCGCCGCAACGTCGCGGATGTCCAGCTCGTAGAGCTTGGCTTTGGGATTGAGGTTGGCGCGTCTGCCGCCGCCGTGCTGCCAGAAATTATCGATGACGGCGACATCGTGTCCGGCTGAGACGGCTAAGTCGACGATGTGCGAGCCGATGAACCCTGCACCGCCGGTTACTAAAATCCGCACGCCGGTGATTGACTACAGATGAAGATGTCCGGTCACGGCGAGCAAGATCAAGATCAATAAAACGATGACGACGGTTTGACCCACAGGCAGCTCCTCACTAGGCAGAGTGTTAGGTCTTGCACTTCCAGCGCCCGGCGTGCTGTTCCTCGCTTTGTCTGGACTGGCGTGCCGACCGCGTGATGATCGCTCGCCATGATGCAGATGCTCCCCGCGTTAGCGCGCGGCCACATGCTGGCGATCGCGTTTGCGGCGTACGCATGCGGTATTATCGCCGTGCATGTCGGCGCGCTCGCCGTCGCGCTGGCCGTGACGGCGGCGTGCGCCTGCGGCATGATGGGGATGCGGCGCCTATGCTCCGTGCCGAGCGACGGGCGGTCGCTTTGCGCCGTCGCAGCGGCGACGCTCTTGTGCGGCGTCGCGGCGGCGACTCTGGCGGCCCGTCGCGCAGACGGTGCGCCGTATGTAACGCTTGCGGAGCGGCACGTGTCGTCGACGCCGTCGCCTTGGAACGCCTGCGGCCGTCCGCGACGGGCGAAGAAGCGCGCGTGCGCATCGCCCACGTCGTCGCGCCCTCAACCGACGCGGCGGCCTCCTTGCGCAACACCGATGCGCTGCTGCAGTTGCTGCCCGAAGCTTTGCCGCCGGACGTCGCTGGAAAGCTGCTGCGGGTGCGCGCAAGGCTGATCCTTCCCGGCGGTCCGCGCAACGACGGCGAACCTTCGGCACGCGATGTCCTGACAGAACAAGGCGTCGACGTCATCCTTTCGGTGCCGTCGCGCCGTGGAGCCATGCTGCTAGCTTCGGCTGGCGGCGCTGCCGCCTGGTGGGCGCGCTGGCGAGCTCGATATGCCGGCATATTAGAGCGGCGTTTGCCGGCGTTGGAAGCCTCGGTGCTGGAGGGGATTCTGTGGGGCGACCGCGGCGATCTGCCCCAAGCTCTGCGCCAGGAGTTTTCCGATACCGGTACCGTGCACGTCCTCACCACAGCCGGTTTGCATTTGGGCATCATGGCGGCGCTCATCGGATGGGCCTTGCTTCACTTTCCGATACCGCGCCTTGTGCGCATGGCCCTCGTCGTTGCGAGCGGGTGGGCGTATGCCGCTTTGGCCGGAATGCACTTGCCGACGCAACGGGCAGCCGCTATGCTCACGGCGGGAACCATCGCGCATGAAAGCGGACGCGGGCGCTCACCATCGGCGATTCTCAGCGCCGCTGCCTTTGCCGTTGTGCTGCCGCATCCGCTCGCGCTGCTTTCGCCTTCTTTCTCGCTTTCGTTCGCATGCGTCGGGGGCATAGCGCTGTTGTCGCCGGCTTTGCACAAGCTCGGGCTGCACGAGAGACCCGCCTTGCCGGGATTGGCAGCGGAGTTGCTTCGCACCAGTCTGGCGGTCCAAATCGCGCTATGGCCTTTGCAAGCGCTGTATTTCAACGCGTTTACGCCGTTCGCGGTGTTGGCCAATCTGCTGGTCGTGCCGCTGACGGGTGTCGTGATGGCGACCGGCACGGCGTTGGTGGGCCTCGGCCTGTCCATTCCGTCGCTCGCCGGACCGTTCGTCAATCTGACATGGTGGGGATTGAGGCTGTTGATCGGCGTCGTGACGCGCTGCGCCACGCTTCCCGTCGCGCACGTCGATGTTCCGCCGCCCAGCCACTGGTTTCTCGTGCTGTATTGGATCGTGCTGGCGGCTTTTGCGTGGGCGGTTGTGCGTGACGGCCCAGCCATCATTAGGAGATTGCCGGCGGCAGCCATCGCCCTCGCCGCGTTGGCCGTCGTGTACGGCGCGCCCGGAATAGCCGCCGCTTTGGATCCGCGGCTGCATCTCGATGCGATCGACGTCGGCCAGGCGGACTGCCTGCTGTTGCGCGCGCCGGGAAGACACGCGCTGCTCGTCGATGGGGGCGGCCGCTTGGAGCGCTCCGGCGGCGCCGTCGTCGTCGTCGCGCAGCCCATCGGCGATCGTATCGCGGTGCGCACCCTCATGCCGTTTCTCTTGCGCCATTGGATCACGCATTTAGACGCCGTCGTGCTGACGCATCCGCATGGCGATCACGCAGGCGGGTTGCCCATCATCTTGGAGCGTGAGCGGGTGGGAACGTTGTACGATTCCGCCCAGATGTACGGGGGCCCGGCCTACCGGCGAGCGCTGGCTGTTGTCCGGGAGCACCACATTCCGTGGTTGCGGGCAAAGCGCGGCGTGAGCTTCGATCTGGGAAGCCAGACGCACGTGCGCGTGCTGGCGCCAGAAGCCCCGCTGCTTGCGGGCACCGCGTCCGACATCAACAACAACTCGGTGGTGCTGCGGGTGCAGTTCGGCGGCGTGGCGATGCTGCTGACCGGGGACGCGCAATCGGAGGCTGAAGCGCGGCTGCTGTCGCACGGCGGCGCCGATCTGCGGGCAGATATCTTAAAAGTCGGGCATCATGGCAGCGCCTATTCGTCGACGCCGGCTTTCCTCGCGGCGGTACGTCCGAAGATCGCGATCGTCTCCTGCGGCCTGCACAACGTGTTCGGCCACCCAAGTCCCCAAACGCTTGAAGCGCTACGCTCGGTCGGCGCGTTAGTGTACAGAACGGATCTTGACGGCGGTATCTCCTTACAGACCGACGGCTCGGTCATGTCGGTCCGCCCAACCTTCGTCAGCGGAAAATCCAATTGAGCGGCGGACGGAGCCTGTCAAATCAGCGGCCGGCGTGGGCTGCGCCATCGCCTGGCGTAAGGGCTGCCGGACGAGCCGGTGTCAGCAAGCTGACCGTGACGCACACAGCGGTGTTGGCACACAGAGCGACAAGACCACTGTTGATTCCGGCGATGGTCGACAGCCCGTGCAGCGCCGCTAAGGCGACGACCGCGACGCCGACGACGATCCCGGCACCCACTCCCCACGCCGACGCGCGTGGCCAAACCAGTCCCATGACGACGCCCGGGAAAAACTGGGCGATCCCGCTGTAGCCGACGAGCAGCAAATCGACCAGCGTCGTCTGCGCGTTGAGCCACAAGATCAGGGCTGCGAGCGCGATCACGAGCACCAAAGCGCGGGTCGCGTTGACGCGCCCGCGATCGGACAGGGCGACGCCGAGCCAGTCTCCGAGAACGTTCTTGCTGATGATGCTCGCCGCAGCCAGAGTCTGAGAAGCGGCCGGAACGAGCGCTGCCAGACACCCGGCTCCTGCCACGAACCCCAAGACCCACGGCGGATAGAAACGTTGGACGACGATCATAAAAGAACGGTCGGCCGCCGAACCGGTAAGGCCAGGCACGAGCAGCAGCGCGGTAAAGCCGGCGAAATACGCAAGCAGCAGCACGAGCTGGTACAACGGCAAGAAAATCGCGTTGCGTCGTAAAGTGTCGCCGTCGCGCGCGGAATAGACCGCAGCCATACTCTGCGGCCACATGTAAAATCCCAGCGCGCTCAAGATGACGGTGGACACGAACCAAGTCGTGCCGTTAGAAGAGCTCGCTCCGGCAAGGGTCATCCAACCGGGCTTAGCCGCCAGCACCCGCGCGATCACGTGAGCGGGCGACCCGAAGAAGTGCACCGGAAGGACGATGCCGGCGAAGCCAACCGCCAAAACGACCAGTGTGTCCTTCACGATGGCGGCCCATGCCGTGCCGCGCAGGCCGACCGAAAAGACGAACAGCGCGATCAGAGAGAACGCCGCGAACACAGCGGCTCTTGCATCGAAGGTTCCGTATCCGGCGATCGTCAGCAAAATCTGCAGTCCGGTCAACTGCAAAGTGACGTACGGGATCAAGAAGATGAAGCCGACCAGCGCCGTCAGCACTCCGAGCGCGCGGCTCGCGTAGCGTTGGGCGAAAAAATCGGGCCCCGTGAGCAAGTTGTGCCGTTTGGCGATCGCCCAGATGGGCGGCAGCAAGAAGTAGGAGATGGCGTACGCGACCGTGCCGTAACACAGGATGTAAAAGGCGGGCGCTCCTTTACCGTACGCCCAGCAGGCGGATCCTAAAAAGGTGAAGCTCGTGTAGATC
>JACRUD010000171.1 GCA_014304875.1 Vulcanimicrobiota bacterium | reverse complement strand
GCCTGAGTCCGCCCCCGTGATGATCGAGCCCCGGCCTTGCAGCTTTTTTTCCATGCCAGGTAGGGTACCCGCAAACGCGTCGTCAAAAACTGAGGCGGCATGAGAGATGGACACGCGGACGTTCCCAATGGCGGCGGCGACGGGCTGACGTTTGCCACGCTCGACCACGAGCGCGCCGGCAGGACCGGCTTCCCCGAAGTCATCTTCTCCCCGGGCAAATCGGACGAACAGATGGCATCCATCGCGGCGGCGTTGGCGGAAAATGCCGCAGTCATGATGGCCACGCGCGCGACTGCTGCCCAATTTGCCGCCGTTCAGTCGCGCTTGCCCAAAGCGGTCTACCACGAGCAAGCGCGCATCATCGCGTACGAACGCTCGCCCTTAGCGCGGGTCGGCTTCGTAGCCGTCGTGTCGGCCGGGACGTCGGATGGAGCGGTGGCCGCGGAAGCAGCGACCGCTCTTGAACTGATGGGCAATGCCGTCACGAGGCTCAACGACGTCGGCGTGGCAGGGCTGCACCGAGTGCTGGCTCATCGCGAACTATTGCAAAGCGCCAACGCCATCGTCGCCGTGGCCGGAATGGATGGCGCATTGCCCGGCGTCATCGCCGGACTGACGAGCAAACCCGTCATCGCCGCTCCGACGAGCGTCGGCTACGGCGCTTCGTTTCAAGGAGTGGCCGCGCTTTTGACTATGCTGAACGCGTGCTCGGGCGGCGTGTCGGTGGTGAATATAGACAACGGCTTTGGAGCGGCTTGTGCCGCTTCCCGTATCAATCACGCGGTCGCAGCCGCCGCGGAACGTGCGACGTGATGCGCGTGGCGCGGCTTCCTTTGAGTTCCCGGAAGACTAGGGGATCGAACCGTATGGAGTGGGCGGGATCGGTTTGGGAAGCGCCAGTATCCGCGAATGCTGGGAGCCTTGAAAGGGGGTTTCCGCGCCCGCCAGCGTGATCGTGCCCACCATGTCCGCCGTTCCGTCCATGCTCGCGTCTATGCGTCCGATCGCCTTCTCTCCGGCGCCAGCGCTGCCTCGTATCTGCAGGCGTATCTTGGAGCCGGCCTGCGTGCCGGATACGCGATACGTGGTTCTCTTATCGTAAAGCCACAATCCGTCGAGTTGTTTGCCGGTGCGGTCGAGCGTTATCGTGGAGTAGCTGATGGAGCCTCCCTGCATGATCACCTCCCACGACCCCGCTGCGTCTTCGGAAAGCGGGATCGGAGCGGCAGGCAGACGTCCGGCCAGGGCTCCCACGAGACACGCCAGAGCGAATGACGCGGCGGCGCCCTTCACCACGGCTGGCGAGCTCCGCTGGCCGCGAAGTCATCGAAGACGTAGGCCGGAATTTGCTCGGGATACGAAAAATCTCGAAAAGTGTAGGTCAGACCGTCGTATGCCGTGACGCCGCTGCCGACGATACCGCCTAAGCGAAATGATTCGCTCGTTCGCTCGCTTTCGATGAAAAGGTGGCCGTCTATCAATCGATATTCGACGTCCCACAGCGCACGGCTCGGAGGACCAACTGCGAAGATTCCGGCGGCTCGCAGCTTCCAGACCTTGAAGTTCTGCTCGTCGATCCAAATCTCGCGGATGCGATGGGTGCCGGCATCCGCCAGCGGCTCGAGACGCAGATGATAAAAAAGATGGTTCTCCGCCGCTTCCCGATCTACCAAGACGATGTGGTAGTCATGCGGAGTAACGGTGATGCGACCGATCTGATGGTAGGGAAGCGGGGTCTGGTCGGAATCGCCGGAGCGGCCCGCTGACTTAAGCGGAAGCGGCCTGGGCTCGACCATTCCGAACCAGAAGACGGGCGACATCTGGGGTATGCCGAACGGCGTCGCGACTCCTTGGCGGCGCCCAAGTTGAATCCCCAGGATGTTGATGTCGTAGCCGTAGGGGTTGATCGGTTTATTGGTCGTCGCGATCGGCTCGTTAATGGTCGCCTGTGCGCCGTCCGCGGGCCGGAGCCAGGCCTGAAATTCCTCCTCGTATCGATGAGACCCGACCTGTGACGAAACGTCGACGACGTACGAGACGATCGGCGGATATATTTGCTCGCGCGCCGCTTCTTGCGCGCTCGCGAAAATCTGGTCCGGCGTCAGCGGCGGCGAGGCTCTGTGATCCCTCGACGGCGCCGATTGCACGGGCGAGGGAGTCGGCTTAGCGGTCCCGGACGCCGCTATCATCGCCAAGCACAGCACGCCTAACAACGTCGTCCTACGCAGCAAGTCCATCCTCGTTCAATTTGCCGCCGGGTGCTTGAAATCCGTGACTGTTTCACGAACAAGCCGCCGTGTGATTGGATGGGCTCAGCTTTCGAGTCGATGTTCGGTCGCCTTGCGGGCGGGCGCGGTGCCGCCGAGCGATCGCGCTATAGGAAGCGGCCTTTTGGTTCCAAAACACCGCGTGGGAGGGAACGATTGTCCGTGATCGCAGCCGAAGATGCCTTCGACCTCATTGGCTCGATGGAGAACAGTTTTGTCGGGCATCTATCGCACCTCGCGGCTTGCACGCCCGGCATGCAGGTCATCGAGCGCGAAGAGTTCGTTCTGATCGATTCGGGCATCCCCTCGACTTGGCACAATTTTATCTGCAAGGTTCGCGTCGCAGAGCGTGACATCGATGCCCGCATCGATGAGGCGAACGCGCACTTCGAAGAACGCGGGCTGCCCGTGACCTGGCTCTTGGGTCCGACGACGCGGCCGGGCGATTTAGCGCAGCGCCTGACAGCACGTGGTCTCACTTGTGTCGAGACGGTACCGGGAATGATACGGGACCTGCGCGGGTTTGACCGGCCAGCAGATAGGCCCGACGGCGTCACCATACGCCGCCTTGAAAACCGCGACGAACTGCTCTGCTATGCGCACGTGTTGGCGACCGCCGATCCACCCCAATCGGGCGCCGTCGAGTTCTTCAACAAAACGGCGGCGACCGCCATCGCGAAGCGACGGAGCGTGACCTACTATTTGGCCTGGTTTGAGGGAAAGCCGGTCGGCACGGCGGAGCTGTATGTCGACAACGCTCTCGCCGGCGTCTACAGCGTCGCGACGGTCGAAGAGGCTCGCCGGCGCGGCGTCGCAACGGCATTGACCGTCACCGCGCTCACGGACGCCTTCGACAAGGGCCGCTGTTTGGCCACCTTGCAAGCCAGTGAATCGGGGCAAGGACTGTACGCGCGGCTCGGATTCCGATCCCGCTGCCGATTCAGCTTCTTCAAGCAGGACCCTTAGCTGATGATCGTCACCGTCCCGTCGCTTAATCCGTACCGCGCGCCGACGATGCGCAGGGTCTTGTCGTGCGAGGCTTTTCTGATGACAGGCGAGGCGTCTGGAAGCCGGCGAGCGACCATCTCGACGTTCTGGCGCACGGCGTTATCGACAGTGTCCCCGCTTCGCCCGGCAACGGCCTGGACGGCTGGCGCAATGGCGGCGACGATCCGCCCGACGTAGCCCGCCGGCTGGGAATGCCCCGCCTCGCTTGCCTCCACGGCGGCCTGCACCGCGCCGCAGTGCTCGTGCCCCAACACCAGCAGCAGCGGCGGCTTGAAGTGATCCACCGCGTACTCGATGCTGCCGATCCCAAAATCGTCCAGGACGTTGCCCGCAACCCGGATGACGAACAAATCGCCGAGCCGTTGGTCGAATATCACTTCCGGCGGCACGCGCGAATCCGAGCATCCCAGCACGATCGCAAAAGGAGCTTGACGGCCTGCCACCTCGGCGCGGCGATTGTAGTTGTTGTTGCAGTTGACCGCCTTTCCGGAAGCGTAACGCCGGTTACCGGACGTCAGCCGCTCGAGAGCCTCAGCCGCCGAGATGGGGGTCGAACGCGAGCCGGTGGCTCCCGAAGAAGTCCCCAAATCAGCTAGTGTCGCGCCGGTGGCGCTCAGTCCCATGAAAGCGAGGAAAGATCGCCGGGACGTTGTGCCCGTTAGGGCGATGAACCGACACGCAGTGACTCCTCGCTTCTAAAGCCTTGCATTCGAGCGCCGGCTCTAACGCACGCGCGCAAGCGTTAACCCGTCAGCGATGGGCACCATCGCGGCGTCCACTCGCTGATCGGCGGAGACCTTTGCGTTTAGTCCGCGCAGCGCTTGAGTGCTTTCCTCGCGATTATTAGCGTCGGCGACTCGGCCCGACCAGAAGACGTTATCGATTGCGATGAGTCCGCCGGCGCGCACGAGCTTCAGACATCGCTCATAATACGCATCGTAACTTGTTTTGTCCGCATCGATGAAGGCGAAATCGAAGGAGCCGGCGCGTCCCTCGCTCAACAAGCTGTCCAGCGTGCCGGTAGCGGGACGAACGCGCAAATCGATCTTAGCCGCGACACCGGCCTGGTTCCAATAGCGCAGGGCGACAGCCGCGTACTCTTCGCTGACGTCGCACGCGATGATTCGGCCTTCAGTCGGCAAGGCAAGCGCGACGGAGAGGGCGCTGTAGCCGGTGAACACTCCGACTTCCAGACACATCTTTGCTTCGATGAGGCGCACCAGAAATTGCATGAAACGGGCCTGGTCCGGGCCGACCTGCATGATGGCCAAGTCGCTGGACATGCGCTGCGTTTCTTCGCGCAACGCACGCTGTTCCGCCGTCTCCTGCACGGAGACCCGGCAGACGTAATCGTAGAGCTGCGGGTCGAGAAACGACGAGCTGCTCATAGCGGCCCGTCGCGTATACGCACGCATTCCCCGTTTGCCGAGCCGGCAGCAGAGCCACCGTTAAGAGCCGCCGGCATTTTAGGTGGTGCGATTTCTTGGTTTTAGAATCGAACTCATGCCAAGGCCGATAATGCCCCCGACGATGGCTCCGACGATCGCGATTATCGGCAGTTTGCTGCCCAGCGTGCCTCCGGCATGTCCGAGGGAGACGATACGGGCGTACGCGTAACCGGCCTCTATCGATGCCGCCACGACTGAGCTGATCAGGCCGGTGACGATGCCGACCACGATGTCGTTAAGGCGCAGCATGCGGCGTCTTTGTATGAGACATTCGGTATGTCCTGGAGACGCGCGGCCGAGGGGCCTTTTGAATCCCTTTTCTTTTATGCAAAACGCCGATGGATGCTTTGTCGTTTTGTCGCGCTATAGGTGCGCAAGGGGGAACAGCGAAATCTCCGATGGATTGGAACCGAAGCGGCTTTGATGTGACGATGCCGTTGATCGACATCGTGGCCATCCTTTCGGCGAAGTATGCGGTCGCCGTTCCGATCGCCGTTGTCGTGATCGCTTGGCTTCGCAATCGGGCGCATTTTTCGCCGACGGCTTTTGTCATAGGCGGAGCTTTGGCTGCGATCGTGACGTATGTCGTGGGCCGCGCCGGCTACGATGCCCGTCCGTTTGTCGTGTTGAAGGTCGCGCCTCTGGTGACTCATCCGGCTGATAACGGCTTTCCCTCGGATCACCTGGTCTTGGCCGCATATGCGAGCACCTACGCGGCGTTCTTCGATAGACGGCTCGCTGCGATCGCTTTCTTCGCCAGTGCGGCACTCGCGGCCGCGCGGGTCTTCTGCCTATTGCACTGGCCCATCGACATCGCGGCCGGCACGCTTATTGGAGCGCTGTGCGCCGTGGCGATGGATCCCTTTCGAAGAACCATTGCTGCAAAGCGGATACGCGCCCGGGACTGAGGCAAGCGTTCAGCCTGTTCCGAGGGAGGCTTGCCCGTAAAGCCATAGACGCCGCACGGGCGATGGCGATCCGCGAACCATATGGGCAAGGGTGCGCTCGAGCGTCAGCCCGCGCGCGGCGAGCAAACGGACGGCCTGCTCGTTGCTCTGGGGAACGAAGGCGGTGACCGCCATCGGCAACGCCGGAACCGCCTGCAGCAGAGCGCAAGCGCTGGACGCAGATGTCGCGGTCCATGGGCCGATGGTGCCGCCGCGGACGATAAGGTAACCCGCCAACTCGTTCCCCTTACGCCGCGCAAGCATACAGCCGTCGGCCGCATCGGCGACGAAGCGCTGGAGCACCGTGCGACGGTCGCAGCCGAACACGCGCCGGTCGAGCGCCCCGGTTTCCTCCAGTGCGACGTTCGATCTGATTTTCTCTATCGCAATGGCAAAATGCGGCCTGGCGCGGGCAGGTGCAAGAGCAGGGGCTTTGTAGACGCAGACGCGGTCGACATCGTGGAAGCCGTAGCGGCGGTACAACCCAGCGCCGGCATCCGACGCGTCGAGAAGTATCGTTTTGGTCCCCCGCAAGTCGAGCAGCTGAAGGATTCTTTCCATCAGAGCCGCGCCGACTCCGCGGCGTTGGACAGCCGGGGCAACGGCCATCATGCCGATGTACGCCGTTCCGGCGTAGTCGGCGGCGGACACGCTGCCGCACAACTCTCCTTCGAGATCAGCCACAAGCCAATCTCGAGGCGCCGTGGCCATTCGTTGCTCGAGCGGAAAAGAAGCGGCCGGCCGACGGTACGCCTCGCAGAGGACCTGCTGGACGCGGTGCACGTCAGCCGACTCCATCGGCCGCACGTTGATGCGGATAAACGGTCCGTTCTCTCGGCTTCTTTCGGTTTTGGCGCTTAGAGTTTCGTCGGCTGCGGAACCTGCCGCTTCTCGTCCAGATCTAATATGTCGAACCACGTCACAGCATCCGGCCGGCCTAGCTGGCGCTGCATGTTCTTGAAATACTCTTCGCTGCGGCTGCCCGGGTCAGGATGCCATCGCATCCTATCTTCGTTGAAGCGCTCTATGTCGGCGGGCGTTTTTTTCGGGAGGAACTCGCGCTGCACCCATGCCCCGATCGCATGGTCCGTCCCGAGCTCTTTGACTCTTGCTGCGAACGTATCACCGTCGGTGCCCAAGAAGTCGAAGAGCGGCTTATCGTGCGGGCAATCGTAGTCATACTCGCCTAACTTGCCCTCGTTGTAGGCCCTGGCCTTATCGATGGCACGCTTCAAAGAGACCAGTCCAAGCATCTTGTCCTTCGCGCTGCGCGGCGCGGTTGAGGTCAGGTCCATTCTTTCTCGTCTCCGTGCTGCTCAAAACCGTGATCGCCGATCCTTTAGTTTCGGATGGCTCTTCGCGATCCCCACGCGATGGGGTTTCGCGTCGATACTCACAAAATATACCCAGAACCGCAAAGCACGAATCCCGGCAGAACCAGCGCTATCGCATGCGCCGAAGCGTGGCGCCGAAGCGCTTCAATATGGCTTGAGTGTCCGGCCCCGGGTGGTCGACGAACAGGTGACGCAGCGCCGTTTCTATGATGCTCGACTTGCTCAATCGCTCTTTGGCGGAAAGCAAACGCAGGCGTCCGGCGACATCCGAAGGCAAGAAGTGGCTCAGTTTCTCCGGTGCGGCGTTGGTCCCCATCGCCCGACGCGCCCGCCCATCGCCGACGAGCTTTGACCGTTGGAGTCGATAGAGCCGATCGGTTGAAGTATTTGCTGCCATAAAAGTCGCCGTTCTGCCGTAAGGCAGTCTCGCTGAAATTCAACAGGATGAAACCACAAGCGCAATTTTATTCGGCGCTAGATCAGCGAGCCCCGTGCCGAAGACACCACAAGTGCTCGTCCTGACGCGCTTTTCCCGGCGCTGCAGCAAGGCCGACGATGTCGTTTGCCGGCGATCCGCCGTGAGTCTAGTATAGCATAGGTTGCATGATAGCTCGGGGCGCTTAACGT
>JACRUD010000206.1 GCA_014304875.1 Vulcanimicrobiota bacterium | reverse complement strand
AACCTAGGGCGAGCGAGCTGGCGCTTTGCATTCGGGCTGCCGTGCATCGCGTTCGGCAGCCCACCCGAAGCGACCGAACGCAACGGCCCGCGAAGCCGACATCGTATCTCACGGCAGCGGCGACGGGAACTTCCGGCTCGCAAGCGGCGGAAGTCTTAACGTCGCTATCTTCGGCTCGGCTGATATGACAGCAGTAGGAGAAACCGACCGAGTGGTTGCGTCGCCGCAGGGTTCCGGCGACCTTTCCGCCGGCGCCCTGCGAGCGCGCGACGTTTCGGTCGAGAGCCGCGGCAGCGGTAACGCGCGCGTCTACGCGAGTGAGTCGCTGGATGCCCTCGTCAGCGGCAGCGGCGACGTCAGCTACGGCGGCAACCCAAAGCGCGTGACGAAAAAAGTATCCGGCTCGGGAGACATCTCTAGCTTCTAAGAGGGGAATCCGAGCGGGCCAAAATAATCTCACAGCCGCATGAGTGGATACCGACGAGCGCTTCTGTTTGCGCTCGCCTTCGTTCTCACGGCCTGCAGCGGTCCTCAGAGGTCGGCCACGCCTGTGCAGCGGCAGCCGTCGCCGACTCCCTCGCCCAAGCCCACGATGGAACTGCCCTTTGTCGGCCCTGTTATTTTCCCCAAGTACCGCGTCGTCGCGTACTACGGCTCGGCGGCGACGCCCGCCATGGGAATCCTCGGCGACGGCTCTCCCGAACAAGCCGCTCGCCGTTTGACGTCCCAAGCCAAAGCCTACGACTCGCTGGGCCGGCCCGTCATACCGGCCCTCGAGCTGATCGCGACGATGGCGCAGGGCGCCCCAGGCTTGCACGATCGCTACAACATGCCCACGGACGGTGCCGTCGTCGCACGCTACCTCGACGCAGCCAGGCGCGCAAAAGCGCTGCTGATCATCGACGTGCAGCCCGGACGCGCGTCTTTCTTACCCGAAGTGAAACGCTACGAGAGATTCCTTCTCCAGCCTGACGTCGGTCTGGCGCTCGACCCAGAGTGGGAGATGAGTGCGGGGCAGATCCCAGCCCAGACCATCGGGCACACCACGGCCGCCGAGGTCAACGCCGTCTCCGCCTACCTTTCAAACCTCGTCCAAACCCGTCACTTGCCGCAAAAGGTCCTTTTGGTCCATCAATTCATCGCGGATATGGTGCTTGATAGACGTGATGTTCGACCGCGTCCGGGGCTTGCCGTGACGTTCAACATCGACGGCTTCGGCAGCCGCGCGGGAAAACTCAGCAAGTATAAAGCTCTCAGCACGGCCAAGGGCCCCTTCTTCAACGGCATCAAACTGTTCTACAAACAGGATATCGACATGTTCAGCGCGCGCGAAACCGCCGGCCTGAAGCCCTCCCCAAACATCGTCGTCTACCAGTAGCCGAGGCCAATGTAGCCACGGACCTAGGTCGGTCCGTCACGCCGACCTAGGTGGGTCCGAAATGCTTGCGTGACCGTCGCCGCCCCGGCATCGCTTGCCACGATGGATACCGCATCGCCGGCGCCGATCTCTCCCTCACATTCCACCGCGAGGTAGAATCCGCAATACTCGCTGCGCACGAACCGCCGGACGATATCCGGGCGGCCCAAACGAATGCCCAGCTTATAGCACGGGATACGCGGCTGCGTCACTCTGAGCTGCGCAGACCCGATCCCAAGACGATCGCCGATACGCACGTCGATGTCCAACAGCCCCTCCACCGTCAAATTTTCACCGAACGCCCCGAACGGCAAATTTAAGCCCGGATATTGGCCTCGCCAGTACTCGTAGTACTCGTGCGGGTATGCGTACACGGCTTTGTCTGTGCCGCCATGGTTTCGCAAATCGGCCTGTTCGTCACCGACGATGTTGAGGCGTCGCACGAAAGGCCGCCCCTTGACGGGGTGTTTGAAGATGCCCGTGTCGACCGGCTCTCCCTCGGACTGCACGACCCTTGGCCGCCCCACGTTCACGGACAGCACCTTCATCCTCCGGGCCGCCTAACGTTTCGGTCCCTCATACCGCATCGCGCAATCGCGTGTCCTGCGTTCAAGGCCGGGTGAACGCGCGCGCCTAAGTGCATGCCCGATGAATAACGGAACGCTTTTTTCCGACATATCACCGCAGACCCCGACTTACGAAGGTGCTGCGCAGCAGTACGCTGAGATCAGGCGCCTGCTGGATGCCGCCCAGACGAAGGAGCAACGACTGAGGGCGTTTGCTCAGTGGGAACAGCTTCGTCGCCAAATAGAATCGTGGAGTTCGCTCACGATGTTGCGTTTCAGCCAGGACACGCAAAATGCATCCTACAGCGCGGCGCGTCAGTATTGCGATGCCCTGCTGCCTCGGCTCACGGAGCTGGAGGTCGGCGTAAAGCGCACTCTGCTAGCCCCGCAGCATCGAGAAGACATCGAGCAAATCGTCGGACGTCATGCCTTCGACTTGTGGAGATGCGATATCGCGGCCTTCGACCCCGCGATCACGGGCGACTTGCAGCGCGAAGCGACCCTGACCGCCCGCTACACCGAGCTGCTCGCTTCTGCCGATCTGCCTTTTGACGGCCAACGCCTCAACCTGCAGACCATCAAGCGCTTCACTCAAGACCCCGATCGCGCCGTGCGTCATGCCGCCGAACAGGTTCGCTGGAGCTTTTTCGGCGAGCACAAGAGCGAACTGGACGACCTCTACGGAGATCTGGTGCGGCTTCGCCACTCGATGGCGCGGAAACTCGGGTACGGCGATTACATCGGTTTAGGATACCGGCGCATGCGCCGCGTGGACTACGATGACGCCGACGTGGAGCGCTACCGCGATGAGATCGTGCGCACGGTTGTTCCTATCGCCCAAGAGATCATAACCCGTAAAGCCGACAAGCTGGGCCTGAAGGAAGCGATGTATTGGGACGAGTCGGTATCCGACCCGCGCGGCAACGCGATACCGCTGGGTGATCATGACTGGATTTTGGCCCGGGCGCAGGAGATGTTCGCCGACATGGACGCGTCTTTGGGCCAATTCTACCGCATGATGCTCGATCGTCATCTCATGGACATGCGCAACCGGCCGAGCAAGGCGGGGGGCGGTTTTTGCACCAGTTTTCCGAGCTACGCAGTTCCGTACATCTTCGCGAATTTCAACGGCACGAAGGATGACGTCGATGTCTTGATCCACGAGATAGGGCACGCGTTTCAGAATTGGCAGAGCCGCGACCGCGCGGTCACCGATTATTTTTGGCCGACGTCGGAATCGGCCGAGATCCATTCCATGAGCATGGAGTACTTCACGTGGCCGTACATGGAGCGGCTTTTCGGGCCGCAAGCCGCGGCCTACCGGAAGGAACATCTGGCGGAGGCACTGCTTTTTCTGCCGTACGGAGCGGCGGTCGACCATTTTCAGCACCTGGTGTACGCTCAGCCGGACGCAACGCCGGCGCAGCGCAATGCGATGTGGCAACAGATGGAAGCCCGCTATCTGCCCTGGCGCCGCTACGGAGACATAGCCTACCCTGCCGGCGGCGGTCTGTGGCAAGCCAAACAACATATCTACGTGAGCCCGCTGTACTACGTCGACTACACTCTGGCGTCGTGCTGCGCTCTGCAGTTTTGGGCCAAGTCGCAGGGCGACTACGGCGCTGCGCTGGCCGACTACGTCGCTCTATGCAGGCGCGGAGGCGAGGCTCCGTTTCGCGAGTTGACCCGGTCGGCGGGCTTGCAGTCGCCGTTCGAACCGGGTGCCATGGAACACGTGGTCGCGCACGCACGCGAAGCCCTGGCCTTGTAAACCGACAGCAAACTGACGGCGGAACGGACCTAAAGGTCCGTGGCTACATACGCTTTGCCAACTCCACCGCTAATGTAGCGCTGCGGCTTTAGTCGGCGCCCCGGTCGTCGTCTTCGGCAGCTCTAAACCCGAGCGCAGTCGAGTTTATGCAATAGCGCGCTCCGCTGGGACCCGGCCCGTCGTCGAAGACATGGCCCAGATGCGAACCGCAGCCCTTGCAGCGGACTTCCGTACGCCGCATGCTAAGGCTGTCGTCACGCCGCAGCTCCACCCGCCCGCTCGCCACAGGCTCGGTAAAGCTGGGCCAACCCGAGTGCGATTCATACTTGGTGTCGGACTTGAACAGTTCTTCGCCGCAGCCGGCGCAATGATATGTTCCCGCCGCTTTATTATGGACCAGCGCACCCGTAAACGGCCGATCGGTCGCAGCCTCTCGAAGAACTGCATACTGCTCCGGCGTCAATTCGCTGCGCCATTGCTCTTCTGTTTTTTCGATATTCGTAGTCATACGCGATAAATTAGGGGCCAGCTTCGGCTGCGCCTTCCGGCGGTTTGGAGTTGGCGACGATGAGCGCGACGCCGGTCAGGATGACGGCGCCAGCCGCAACCGTGCGCGCGGAGATCGGTTCGTGCCCCAGCGCCGCCCCTAAGGCCACCGCGACGACCGGATTGACGTAGGCGTAGGTCGCGACGCGGCTGGTCTCGGTCACCCGCAACAACCACAGGTACGCGCTGAATCCCACGATGGCACCGAACACGACCAGGTAAGCGAACGACCAATACGACAGCGGCGAGATGCGTGCGACATGGAGACGCCCCGCATCCCCGAAGATGGCCGACGCGATGCACAGACAGGCGCCGCCGGCCAGCATCTCCATGCCGATTCCGAGCGACGAGTCTTTGGGCAGCTTGGCCTCACGAGAGTAGATCGACCCGGCGGCCCAACTCAACGACGCGACGACGACGATGCTCGCGCCCACGATGTCGATCCGCCCCGACCCCGGCAGTCCGATCAAGAATGCGACGCCGCCGAAGCCGACCACGATGCCGGTCCACGTCCATGGATTCAAGCGGCGGTGGAAAACAAAGCGGTCGATCAGCGCCATCCAAAGCGGTGTGAGCGCGACCATGACCGCCGTGACGCCCGACGGCACCGTTCTCTCCGCGAGCGCCACGCCGCCGTTGCCTCCCAGTATCAGAGGCACGCCGACCAAAAATGCTGCCATCCAATGGCCGCGAGACGGCGTTTCGCCATTGCGTCGCGCACTGGGAAGACGCCAAAGAAAAAGGATGGCCCCGGCGATCAAAAAGCGGACGCCCGACATGAGCAGCGGCGGAATCGTCGCTTCGGCCCAGCGGATCCCGAGATAGGTCGAACCCCACAGCACGTAGACCGTGACCAGCGCGGCCCAGATCCGCGCTTGTGTCGGTTTGCGAGTCATCCCCCGGCGCACGCGAGCGCGTCAGCATGCCGGAAGCGGCCGTTCAGCGGCACCGTTTGGGTTCGCGTTTGCGAAACGGCGTCGGCCTAATCGGTGTCCGGCAGTAGTTGCCGGCAGTGAGATTGCAGTCCGGTGACTGACTCCTTAGCCGTAAAATCGTAAACCCGAAGCGCCACTTGCCAATCGCCCCGATCGTCATCGCAGTACGTGCGCTGGATCGGACACGCTTGAACCTTATCGTTCGGCCGAAAAGCCAGCACGGCGTGGGGATCGTCCTCAAAGGCGACGGCTAACGGCGAGTAGCCATCGATCACCCACCCGTTTGCGAACTCCAGACGCAAGGAGCTGCGGCCGCTTGAGAAATGCGTTCCTTCGAGGGTGTCTCGATAACGATCCCTATTCACGATCTTGGCGATGGCCGTCATCGCGCACTCTCGATCGTGCGCCAGAGGCCCGCGCCCGCTAAAAGATGGGAGCGAAGGCGTGGAAGCGCCGACGACGGCGGCTAACACAGCCCCAGCCGTCGCCATGCGGATATCCATGCGGCGCTGTATACGGCGCCATTGCGCTTTTTACTGCAACCTACCGATTGGGAGCCGCTGGCACTAGCCGCTGCTAATGTAGCGCCGCCGCTTTAGTGGCGGCCGCATTCGCGGGCACCGCGGGCCGCGACCGAAGCCGCGGCGCTACAAAAGCGCTACGGCTTACAATCCGGATGGCCGCAATCGCAGCTGCGGCTGCTCCCGCAATCCGCCTTGCAGACGTCGCTGCAATAGCCGGCCTTGCCGCCTTCCGCCTCGACCGTGCAACTGCATGATCCGCATCCACACTTCGCCATGATCGCCTCCTCCGCAAATCGTTGCGGCGTTTCGTCGGTACCGACTGGTTATACCCACTCCGTGCCGCTTCACCACATTCCGGTTTTCACGCCCGACAGCCCTCCGTAGCGGCGCCGCGAAAGGAACGCGAAAGCTACACTCGGCGGACTTCGATCTGGCCCTTGTTGATGCGGGCGTCGAAGCACGGCTGGGGGAACGTCGCCGGACCGTCTACCACGTGGCCGTCGTCTAGGGAGAAGCATGAGCCGTGCCAAGGGCAGCGTATGTTGTCGCCTTCAACGCTTCCCTCGGCGAGCGGGCCGCCCATGTGCGAACACTTCTCGTAAAGAGCCCGAATGGTGTCGCCCTGGCGCACCAGCACGACCGGAGCGCCTTTGGCATCAACCCGACGCGGTCGCCCCTCCTCGAGCTCCCCCTCGGCAAGCACGGCGACGTAATCGTCAGGCAGTCCATCGCGCTCTGCATGATCGACGCCGACCTTTTTGCCGTAGACCAAATCCCCGCCGATGTACGAAGAGACCAGCGCCAGGCCGTAGCCCATCAGCGCGGTTGCGATGCCCGTCTTGCGATGGCGAGCCCGCCGCAAGCCGAGCGACGTGGCGAATAAAGCCGTTGCGCTCAGGTTCAGGATCGCATGGGCCGAACCTAATTGCCGTCCCTTCCCCGTGACCCCCGTCCAGTCGGCAAGCCCGGTAGCTGCCGACCCAAGCGCTCCGACCAGGCCGAACGCGACACACGCATCTGCGCCGGCGCGTAATTCCTTGCGCCCGAAAATCCCCGAACCTACATCGAATAGAACCGCCGCCGTCCAGGCGCCGATGGGAAGGCTGACGAGGACCGGATGAAGCGGGTGCCCCAGCCAGGTCCCATGCAAGGCGTTCTTCACGTCGCCGCCCACGGCGCCCGCGTTTTTAAATGCGTCCAGCACCGCCGGCTGCACGCGTTCGCTGAGCCGGCTCAGCTCGTCGCTTGAATCCACCATTTCGAGCAGCATGTCGATCATCGTGCTTCCCTTTCCGACGGTTAAGCGGCTGTGAGGTAGCGGTGGAACCACGCGAGGGTGCGGGTCCAGGCGTCGGTGGCCGCCGAAGGGACGTAACTCGATCGCTGATCATCGAAAAACGCGTGGCCCGCTTCGTCGTAGATCTTGATGTCGTGGGCGCCGCGCAGGCGCCGATCGAGCTGGCGCACCTCCTCGACCGGGATGCTCGTGTCTCGACCCCCGAAACTCCCGAGCAACGGGATGCTGAGCGCATCGGCGTAGGCCAAAGATGGTTCCGTGGCCGGGCCACCGTCGCGCGGACGTTGCCGCACTTTGCCGTACCACACCGCGACCGCGTCGAACGCCGGCTTGCTGATAGCTTGCCTAAACGCGATGCCGCCGCCCATGCAAAAACCGGTGATGCCCACCTTCGGCGGGCGATCGGTTGACCCCACGCCGGCGCGCGCCCGTATCCACGTCCCGCCGGCTTGCAAATCGCCGTCGACTTGGTCGTCGCTCAATTTTTCCGCCAGCGCGCGATAGGGCGCGTAGTCCGACGCATGGTCGCCGCTCGGAGCATTGAGGCGGGCGAAAAGGTCGGGCGCGATCGTCACGTACCCCGCTTTGGCAAAGCGCCGCACGACATCGCGCAGTTGCGTGTCTATTCCCCAGATGGCCTGCACGACCACCACGCCGGGTGCGTTTTTCGACGCACCGCGGGGCAGCGCGGCGTACGAGTCGACATCGCCGCCGGGCCTCTTTAACGTCGGCCGTTCGACCACGATGGCGGGGTCGTCTTCGGAAACGATCGGGTCGTGGAACATGCCGAAGCCTTCGCCCGCCGCCAGCGCCGCGGCCATGCTTGTGCTCAACGCGAGGGCACCCCCCGATAAGGCGATAAATGCTTTTCTATTAAGATCGGCTTTGCTCGCGTTCGACGGATCGGTCAGAGGTGCCATCACGAGCCCTCGGCCGCTTCTTCGCCCTTCTTGCCGAGCGTCACGAGGTCCCCGCTTTGGAACAAGATCTTCTGCAAGGTCGCTTTCCATTTGGGCTTCTGGCGGGCGAGGTATTCCAGCGCCATTCCGAAGTGTTTGAACTCTTCTTCTTGCGCGTCTTCCATGATCGCTTTCGCGGCCGGGTCTTTCTCGACCGACATCCGTTGCTCGTACCAATTGATCGCATCGGCTTCTTCACCCAAAGATACCGCCATGCGCGCGAACGTGCGCGTCTGTTCGCTCAGTTCGTTGGCCGGTTCGTGATACTGCTCGAATCCCATCCAAGAAAATCCCTTCTACTATGGTTGGAACAACTGAAGGTCTAAGGTTCGCATAGTTATACCCAAGGCGTGGCCGCCCCAACGCTTTAAACCCCCTTACGTAGCCACGGACCTTCAGGTCCGTCTCCCGCGCCCGACGCGGCGTAAGGGCAAATCGTCCCCGCTACGCTTTAGGGCAAAACCGTCGGGCCGGCAGCGTGGCTTCCTGCTGCTGGGCGTTTTGCGTTCGCAATCGTCGTCCTAGGGCCGGGGCTGACTCGCGCGATCAGGTCTCGACAGTGGTCGGCCTCTCGTTCGCCGTCGCCTGTGCCCATGCAGCGAAATAGGTGAAACATCGTCTGCGCGCGCGGCGCGATCCAAGCGTCCTGCGGATATTTACGCGCCCAGTCTTGGACGGCATCTTCTACGGTCAGCAGCGGCTTATATAAAGAGGGCGCGCGCTTGGGATTGACGGCCACACGCCGGCTGGCATCGTGCAAAGTATTGGTGATGCTGAGAATGCTCAGTTTTTGTCGACCGAAATACTCGTCGGCGGGCGCCAAGGGCGACGGTGTAGGCGAGCTGAGAACGGGCCTGGTCAGAGCCAGCGACAAACCGGTTAGCAAGACGATCGCAAAGTGATTCCGGGGGTTCATAGGCGTAACTCCCTTTCGAAAGTTTACACCTTAGTGTTATCGGCGTCACACTTGAATCGCCGCCCCGTCTACTCCTCGTTTGTGCTCGAGCCGGTCCCGTCGCTTGGCGCGCCGGGCGAATCCGCCGTATCTTGTTCGGGCATCGAACTCGCCGCTAAGTCGCCCCGCTCGAACCCGTATTTCGCCTGCTCTACGATGCGCTTCGACGGCTCGACCGGTGCCGGAGAGCCCTCGCTCCAGTGTTTCGGATGCGCGTCCTGCCCCTGTTGCTCGGAATCTGGTTCGTTGGCATCGCGCTCCATAGATTCAGTCCCGTTTCTCTACGGCTTCGCTGCCGGCTTGATTGCCTCGATCAACCGGCTCACGAGAGATCGCGCGTTGCTGCGGATGTCCGGCGGGGCGTTGCCGTCGTCGCCGATGCTCTGCAGCACTCCGGCGCTGTAGATCAAATCGTTCTCCAACAGTAGCGAGCCATCTTCGCTCGCCGCCAGAGCCGGCTCATCCCTGCCCGTTCCGTAGGCGATCAGGCAGAATAGGCCCGCCCGGTACAGATCTTCGTAATGCCGCCGCTCGCGGTGCGACAAGGCGAGCATGCCGTAACAGCGCCCGGCCGTGTCGGCCGCCACCCAGGCATCGAGCCGATGGTTCTCCTTTATGAGGCGCGCGGTTTGCGCTTCCATGCCGCTCACCGAGACGGGGCCGCAATCTGCCGCAGACTCGCGTGCGGCTGCAGCACCCGGCAAGCATACGGCCGTCATCAAGACCAGCGACGCGGCGGCACCCAGGACTCGGTTTGGGGCGGCCGCTAGCACGGCGAGGCTACTTGAGGGAAACGCCGACTGAGGGGAAGTACCGGCTCTGCAACTCGGTCGTTATGGACAGCACCACAGGCGACAGCAGGAAGCCAAGGCAAACCGCGACCGACATCTGGAATGCGTTGACGATGGTCCGTGACATCGTTAGGACCTCCCGGCGACAAGTGACGCGAGTCACAGTTTGAGTTCCCACGCTCCTCGTTCCCCGGACCGGGAGCAACTACTTGGGTCTTTTGGCGCATCTTCGCGGCCGGGGAGTCCGAAAAAACGCGAGCCGTCTCGACCATGCAAAACGATCTCCGGCCGACAGCGCCACGCGGGGAAGCTCAGCGCGACCCCGCAACTAGACGGCGTGGGACATGACGGATCGGCCAAAGATGATGTCCGATTTTTGCAAAGGGCGTCCGAAGCATTTTCGATATTCCGGGCAGCTCAAGCACGGTCGCAGAGCAGGCTCTACTCTGAACTATGCCGGCCCATCGCCGCAGACGAGCAGATCCTGGGCCTCCTGCGTGAGGTTCGCAAGGGGCAGCCCATGCCCAACTTGCTGTTCGCCGCAGTGCATTACTTGTTGCTCGCCGGCGGCGGTGAGGAACCGCTAGCCCGCTTCTACGCCGACGTCACGCCGCGCGTGTCGGATCCAGAGAGCGCATATCCCCTTTTCCGTGAGTTCTGTTTGCGGCACTCGGATGCCATCCGCGGGCTCGTGAACAACCGCTTGGTCCAGACCAACGAGGTCTCGCGATGCTCGGCGCTGCTGCCGGCGTTTGCGATCGCATTGCGCCGGCAAGGCAAAAGGTCCATCGGTCTCGTCGAGATAGGCGCCAGCGCGGGCCTAAATCTGCTATGGGACCGCTACCACTACGACTACGGCGCAGGACTGACATTCGGACCGTCGGACTCTTCTGTTCGCTTGCACTGCCGGCTCAAAGGCCGCAATATCCCGCGCTTGCCGGACACGATGCCCGCCGTCTCGGCGCGCGTGGGCATCGACTTAAACCCGATTGACGTCTTCGATGATGACTCGATACTGTGGCTGAAGGCTCTCATCTGGCCCGAGCATGAGAGTCGTCGCCGGACGTTCGCCGCCGCCGTGGCGCTTGCGCGGAGGCGGCGCCTTGATGTAGTGCGAGGAGATGCGTGCGACGGGCTGGCGGGCATTCTGCGAACTATTCCGGGGGATGCTTTTCCGTGCGTCTTCCACACGATGGTGATGAATCAGCTTTCACCCGACTCACAACAGCGTCTTGATGACGTGTTGACAAGCGAGGCCAAGCACAGGGATCTCGCCGTCGCGAGCATCGTCTGGACACCGAAGGAGCAGACTCCGCGCGTTCTTCTCACGCAGTTCCATAACGGCGGCCCCGATCGCGCAGTGCTTGCGCGTTGCAGCCCGCATGGAGAATGGCTGGAATGGCTTTCTTCAGCCTGACGGTCTTTGGGCCGCCTTCATTTCACGCCTCCCGCACCGTCGCGCGCCGGTATGCCGAAAGGCGATCGATCGTAATGGCGCAATATGTCCGCCGGATCGTCGTATACGACGACGGCGCCCGCGAGAGCATCATCGTCCCAGCCGCCCGAACGCACCGCGACGACGTTCACTCCCGCGTTTCGGCCCGCCTCGACATCGTACGGCGTGTCCCCCAACAAAACAGCCTCGGCCGGCTGCACATCCGCTTTTTTTAGAGCTGTGTGGATGATATCCGGCGCCGGCTTTGACTGCTCGGCGTCATCCGAGGTCGTCGCGTCATCGATCAAATCCGAGACTTGGGCGGCCCGCAACAGCGCCGCGATCTCATCGCTTTTGGCCGAGCTCGCCACCATGCGAGCGAGACCTGTGTCGCGCAAGCGCTCGACAAACGCCCTCGCGCCGGCCGTCGGCCTGAGGTGAGGCGCGTAGTTCTTAAGGAACATTTCCTGGCGCCGGCGGGAGATCGACTTTCCCGGTTCCCGCGCATCGCTTAAGTCAGGGTCGATCTTCGGAAAGATCCTGTCGCCGCCCATCCCGATCAGCGGCAAGAAGAAGCTCGCAGGTCGATCGTAGCCAAACTCCGCGCAGGCCTCGCTCCAAGCTTGGGCATGGGCGCCGTTGCTGTCCAGCAGCGTGCCGTCTATGTCGAGGAACACCGTTCGTAGCGACACGCGTTTTGTGCCCCATCCCTTCCATACTGCGCGCGGATATGCGCCGCTTCGTCCGCGGCGGCCGAACCTTCCTCCGTCGGTTTGTGTGTTGACGGATTGGCGCTAATAAGCATTAGCGCGCTGATGACCTTGAAAACAACCGCCCGGCCGCGGCGTGCGGGACGGCCGCAAAACGGTCGATACAAAAGACAGAACGACCCCGTCGCGATGGTCGACGCGCTCGGCCATGGGTGAGAAGATACGAGTTGGTATCGCTGATGCGTACGGAGCGTCCGACTATTATGCTTGCAGCAGGAGTCAATTAGTGGATCGCCATCGCGGCCCCGCAAGACATGCAGTCTCCCGACCAGTTGTGGCGCCCGCTCGAGCGAATGGCCACGCCAACGAGGCCATCCCTTCCGCTGCGACGGGCAACGGTAAGGCCCCCGCTTCCCACGGTGACTCACGTCTATCCACAGCCCTCTCGGCCGTGCCGGCTTCTGAGGTCGGGGCTCGCAACAGCCAAGAAGCGGCGCTGTTTCAAACCCTGCAGTTCTCGCAGCGCCTCGTCCACTGCAGCCCCGATTGCATCAAGCTGCTTGACGTCGAGGGGCACGTCGTCTGGGTTAGCCGCAACGGTCCTCAGCCGGCCGGCATCGACGACATCGTGCCGACGGTCGGCTCGTCTTGGATAGAGATGTGGCCCAAAATCAGTCGTGAGGAAGCGCGCTCGGCCGTGACCGCCGCTCGCGCGGGCCGCACGGGGGCATTCCAAGCGCATTTTCCCGAAGACAGTCACGAGCCCACGTTGTGGGACGTAACGGTCACACCCCTTTTGGATGCAGCCGGACAAGCTCAGAGCCTGCTCGTGTACTCGCGCGATGTGACCAAGCTGAAACAAGCGAACGAGTCCCTGCAGTTTCTGGCCAACGCCAGCAAGATGTTGACCGATTCGCTCAACATGCAGGATACGCTGGACACGCTGCTGCGGTTGATCGTCCCGGACATGGCTGATTGGGCAGTGATAAACCTTCTCGGCGGCGGCGGCCTGCTCACCGGGCGCGCCGCCGCGCACGTCGATCCCCAAAGAGCCACAGATATCGAGCGGCTGCGCGGACGTGCGTACCTCAAGCCGGGCGCTTTGTGGGACGCCTCGTACACGCTCGGCTCCTTGTCACCGCGCATCGTCTCGCACGCCGGCAACGATTTCTTGTCGTCCATCGTCCTGACTCGTTACCTGCCGCTCGTCAAGCGCCTCGGGCGAGGCTCCATGATGATGCTGTCGCTTGAATCGGCGGACCGCGTTCTCGGCTCTTTGATCGCCGTGTCAACGCAAGGGAGACGGCCGTACAGCAAGGTGGACTCGCCGCTCTTCGAAGAGCTGGCCCACCGCGCCGCTAACGCCATCGACCACGCTCGCGAGCACGAGAACTCGAAGCGCGTGGCGCAAGTCTTTCAAGAGGCCTCCCTGCCGGAATCGTTGCCGACAGTCGACGGGGTGACGTTCCACTCCACGTACATCCCGGCCCAGACCGACGTCCAACTGGGCGGAGATTGGTACGATGCCTTTCGCATCCCTGATGGCCGCATCGCGCTGTCGATCGGCGACGTGTGCGGCACCGGCGTCGAAGCGGCGGTCGTCATGTGCAAAGTACGCCAGACGTTACGTTCTGTCGCGATGATCCACCCGGATCCCGCGGTTATGCTCGACACCGCCGACCGCATGGTCAAGCTCGACTATCCGTACGGCATGGTGACGTCGCTGGTCGGCATCTTAGACCCCAAAGAATTGACTTTCGTGTGGGCCGCTGCCGGCCACCCCGGTCCTTTGTTCCGGCATGCGGACGGGAAGATCTCCGAAGGGTACGGTTGCGGCCTGCCGCTCGGACTGCGCGGCGACGACGAAGTTCCTCCCCAGACGGTCCACCTACCGCACGGCTCTTTGGTCATGTGCTATACCGACGGCCTCATAGAATCGACGCATGACCTATTCGAAGGAGAACGAAGGCTGCGAGCGGCACTTGCAAGCGATGATGTCGTCAAAAGCGCCAACCCGGCAAAGGCCATTCACGACCTCGTTCTGCACGATGGTGCGCGCGACGACGTGGCGATTCTCATCGCGTTGGTCGGCCCGAAATCCGGCGAAGTAAAGCGCCACCGGGAGGAGAGACCGATGCCGAAAAAGACGAGCAGCGGGTCGAAGAAAGCCGCCGGCACACGCACGACATCGAAAAAGAGCGGTGGCCGCAAATATGGCAAGAAGGCGAGCGATAAAGTCGGCGCCGCGATGGACGAGATGAAGCAGGGCAAACTCAAGTCCGGCCGATCCGGCAAGAAAGTCACCAACCCGAAACAAGCCGTCGCCATCGGTCTATCCGAAGCGCGCAAGAGCGGAGCAAAGGTGCCTCCCAAAAAGAAATAACCATCCCCCGAAATGTAGCGCCTGCACCCGCCAAATGTAGCGCCGCGGCTTTAGTCGCGGCCTTTCTCATGCCTTGATGCTTTCCGTTTCGACGAAACAACAGCGGCCGCTCCATCGCGTTTTTTTGCTCACTACGTGAAACTTTTACGTAGCGGGCGACTATACACCCACAGTCGATCATGTCTTGTGAGAAAAGCCTAGGAGGGCCATATCATGACAAAGATTTTTGATTCCAGCCAAGCCACCGTTTTGGTCTCGTCTGGTGTTTCCAGCGGGTCGTTCCAGGGCTGGGGCGTGCGCATCGGCTAGAGCGGTTTAAGCGCCGGCGTCGCAGCACTCCGGTGAGGCCGCGAGTTACAGCGCTCGCGACTCAAGCCTCAGGGACGACCTGCGCATGGTTGAGGCCGGCGACCAAAGCCACGCCGCCGACCGTGTTGCCCAAAAAGACTGGCAACAAAAAGCCGCCGATGAAGTGCGCCCAGGTGACGTTGCCCGCCAACACGGCGGCCAGCACGTCGATCGAGCCCGCCACGACGTGCGAGAGACCGGCAACCCCCACAACGTACGTGATGATCAAGATGACCATGGTTCGCGCCTGCTGCGCATTGGGCAACACCCATACCATGAGCGCGATCAGCCAGCCGGCGAAGACACCGCGCACGAATAAAGTCAAAAATGCCGGCGCGGCAGCGGCGGTCCCCAGCGAGACGAAAGCGGCATGCACGTCGGCGGGGAACACTTTGGCGCCGGTGGCGACCAGAGCGAAGATGAAGGTTCCCGCGAGATTTGCAAGCAGAACGACGGTCCACAGCCGCGCGACATTAAAGAAGCGAGCTCGGGTGAAGTTCAGCAGCAGCGGAAGGATCGGCGTGATGGTGTTCTCGGTGAACAGTTGCTGGCGACCGAGGATGACGATGATAAAGCCGATGCTATAACCCAGGCTGCTGATCAACGGCCGCCAGGGAGCAGCGGGTAGCATAGCGACGAGAGTCCCTTGTGCGACGAGCGAGAACCCCATGGAAAGGCCGGCCGCCAAGCCGGACCACGCCAGCGCGGCTGTAGGGCGTGATAGCTCGATTTCGCCTTCTTGCCGGATCACCTCATAGACCACCTGGGGCCGCGGCATCGTCCGGTCGGAGACCTTGCGCTGCTCCTCGGAGCTCAAATCGACGGTCGAGTCGCCTGCCTCTTTAGGTATTGCCGAGTCAGCCTCGTCCGCGGTCGGGCCCGCCATGGTCTTCTCACTCTCCATTGGGCGCTAATGGCCCGTAACAATTGCCGGTTTTGTGAAGTATACTAACTGAGACCTTGTGGACGGGTGGCAGCCTCGGAATTTCAAAAAGGAGCACGTGCAGCATGCGGTCGACTCGGATCGTCCATTTCGTCAAGGAAAATCGCGATGGATCGTAAGCGAATCGCCGTCGCGGGTCGGATAAAGGCGCGCCCCGCCGACCACGGCGCTGCCCGTCTCTTCTACGTGATCACGAGCTTTCTGGCCATTCTTTGCGCCGTAGTTTTTTGGTATCTGCCCAAGCACGTCTAACCCCTTAAGCCAAAGACCTCCACCCGTCAAATCGACCACTCCCAGGTGTTCCAAAAAGGCGTCACCGCCCGCGCCGGGCGGTAGTTTTTCAAATCCGTATTGATCACATCGGCCCGCCGCAAGAACCAAACCACGATCATCGGCAACTGGTTCGCGACGACCCGCTGAACGGTCGCGTACGCCGCTTTTCGTTTGGATTGCTCGTACCGGGTCTGACCGGTCTGCTCGGCCGCATCGAGCGTGTGGCTGCAAAAGTGATAGATGTTCCAGCCTGCGGGCGGCGCCATGTCGCAACGGAAGAGGATCGACTCGTCGGGATCGGTGCCGTTCGCCCATTCTTCGAACACCGCGTCGAACTTGCCTGACTGTTCGATGCCGCCGTCGCCGAGGGGCGCATACAGCAACGCAGAGGAGTAGTTCTTGATCGAGACATCGACCCCGACATCTCGCCACTGGCGCTGAATGACTTCCTGCACGGCCGCGGCCGTCGATGATCCGGCAAAGCCCACCATCGTCAACTGCAGGGGGGCACCATCCTTGTACCGGATGCCGCGGCTGCCGACGCGCCAGCCAGCCTGGTCCAAAAGCTGCTCGGCGCGCGCGGGATCGAACGGATACCGTTTGACGCCCGCGTCGTGCGCCCAGAAAAAAGGCGGCTGATCGCTATCCGCTTCCATATCGACTCCATGGGTGACCTTGGCGATGATCTCGCGACGGTCGGTGGCATGGGCCAGCGCCTGGCGAACCCTGACGTCGTGCAAAGCCGGGTTACCGGCGTTGAGGCCGATGTCCGCAAAGCGCGTGAAGGGTGAGATGAGCAGACGCGTGCCGGGGATGCCGCGCAGGCTAGGGACTTGCCCTTCCGATGCGCGATAGTAGAAGTCGATCTCGTGAGTGCGGACTTGGGTCAAAAGCGTGTTGTCGCTCGGCACGATGTGATAATCGATCTGTTTGAGTTTGGGCGCGCCGCGCCAGTAGTGGGGGTTGGCCACGAACCTGACGAGGCTGCCTTTTTCGTAGGAGACGACGCGGAACGGCCCCGTGCCGATCGGCTGGTTATTGTACGGGACGTGGTTGACGTTCGGGTAGCGGGCCAGCAGGTGCTTCGGAAGGATGCAATACGACGTGTTCGACATCGTAAAGAACGTCGCGAGAAAGGGCGCGAATCTTCTCTTCAAGTGCACGTGCAGCGTATAGTCGTCGGGCTTGTCGATACGGTTGATCAGCTCGTAGCCCAGGCGGCTAGGGACGAAGTTTCCGGGGTTCATCACCTGACGCCACGTGTAGATGACGTCGTCCGCGCCGAACGGTTGACCGTCTTGCCAGGTGACACCGCGCCGTAGATGATACGTGATCGTCAAGCCGTCTTGACTGATGCCGCCGTTGCTGAGCGTCGGCACCGTGGTCGCAAGTTCGGGGACGAATCGGTCTTCGTCGCTCCAATCGAAAAGACGTGCGCCGTAGAACATCGTGAGGTCGGTGTCGATCGATTGCGTGCCGGTCAGCCCGTTGAGATTGTCCGGCTCCGGGCGCCCGGCCATGCGCAGCAGGCCGTGCACCGTCCACTGATTGGCGGACCCGACCCCTGACAGCGAGCTTTGCGTCGCTTTCGTGCACCCGGCTAGCTGGATGAATCCCAAGAACGCTGCCGATAAAAGGGCGACGGCGCCGAACTTCATGGGCGCAGATTTTACCAAGGGCCGGCGGACACCCCGCCGAATGGCGCGCCATGGCGGCGAAATATCGGTACGGCGAGATGACGTGGCCCGAAATAAAGGCCGCGGCGCAGGCGCAAAGCGTCGCCGTCGTGCCGGTCGCGACGATCGAAGATCATGGACTGCATTTGCCGGTGGATACCGACCTGCGCCTGTGCGGCGAGGTGACCGAACGCGCCGTCTCGCAAGCCGGCGACCGCTCCGTTTTGGTGCCGCCGATCACCCACGGCTACAGCCCGCACCATATGGATTTCCCCGGCCCCATCTCCATCGGCGCCGACACCTTTATCAAATACGGCGTGGACGTTTGCCGCAGCTTGGCGCATCATGGATTCAGCCGTATTCTCATCGTCAACGGCCACGGCAGCAATACGCCGTTCGTGGACATCATCGCCAGACTGACCACCGTTGAGACCAGTGCCTTGACGGCGGCGGTGAATTACTGGGCGGCTCCGGGCGTTCGCGAAGTCGCCGAATCTTTGCGCGAGTCGGAGAGGGTCGGCGGCATGAATCATGCATGCGAGTTTGAGACTTCCGCGTACCTTGCCATCGCGCCGCAACTTGTCGATATGACCAAGGCGCGACATGAGCTGTCGTATCGGCCTTCCAAGAATTACTGGACCGACCTCATCGCCGGCGACGGGCCGCTTGTGATGATGGAGAATTGGAGCGCGCTCTCGCAGACCGGAGTCATGGGCGATCCCACCAAAGCGAGCGCCGAAAAGGGTGAGAAGCTGCTTGCCGCTGCGGCCGCCGGGATCGTCGAGCTCATCGATGAGATGCGCGCGCGCGAACCTGCGAAACGCCAAGATCATCATTAGAAACTATGGCAGACCTAATGTTAGTCCCCCAATATAGCCACCCACATTTGGATCCGTCCGTCACCCACTGTAGCGCAAGCCGCTCAATACAATAGGGCGCTGGCGCGCGCCTCGAAGAACTCCGGGTCCGGCTCCCACAAATCGTCAAGGTCCGGGGAGCGGTCTTCGATCGCATCCATCAAATCCGGCCGCAGCAATAGGGAGTCCAGCTTTACGAATTCCCACTCGGTCGGGTATAAGCTGCGCAGCGACTGGATCAACGCCAGCCCCAGCCGCGCCGACTCGAGCATGAGCAGGTCGTCCACGATGAAGCGCACTCCGTGACACGTCTGCCCGTGGCACATGTGGCGGAAATCGTCGGGAACGAATGTCACAGCTTCAAACCGCAGCGCGGGCAGACCGTACTCGGCAAGAGCTCCGGCCAACCGGTCGCCGTCGATCCAAGGCGCGCCGAACACGTGAAACGGACTAGGAGTCCCGCGGCCGACGGACACGTTCGTGCACTCCAACAAACCCACGCCGGGAAAGAGACCGGCTGCCGTCACGTCGCGGATGTTGGGCGAAGGGTTGACCCAGCGCTGCCCCGTGTCGCCGTGAAGGAAATGGCGTTCCCATCCCGCCATGGTGACGACCCGCAAATCGGCGTTGATCCGGCGCTCGACGTTGAACAGCCGCGCCATCTCGCCCACCGTCATCCCGTGGCGCAGCGGGATGGAATGGAAGCCGATAAACGACCGCACCTCAGGGTCGCTGCAGGGACCTTCGACGTCCAGTCCGTCGATCGGGTTGGGGCGATCGAGCACGTAAACCGCGACGCCGTTTTCCGCACTCGCCTCCAGCAGGTACCCGAGCGTGGAGAGATACGTATAGAATCGGCAGCCGATATCTTGGATGTCGTAGAGAATGACGTCCAAGCCGTGCAGCTGCTCGGCTGTCGGCCGATAGTCCGCGCGCGCGTTAAACAAGCTGTGAACGACAAGGCCGCTGGCTTCATCGACGCCGTCCGCAACGCGCTCATCATGCAGTCCCGAGAGCCCATGTTCGGGGGCAAACAGCCTGTCCAAATACAGATCATCGCGTTGCCGAAGAACGTCTATCGTGCGCCGCCCATCCGACGTCAATCCCGTGTGGTTCGTCACCAATCCAAGCCGTTTATGGCGTAACGTCGAGAAATTTCCGGCGATAAGCACGTCGATGCCGTTGCGGACGATACCGTCGGCTTCCGTACGTTCATCCATGCAGGCGAATTGACGCTCGCGGCGGTTCCTGCCTGCGCGCGGCGCTCGTGGCCGAACCAACGGCGGTTGCCGACGCTCGCTACCGTCCTGCGTGGCGAGCGAATTGCTTCGAGTCGAAGTACCAGTCCGGAAGCGATGGCGGGAAACCGAGATCGGAAAACACGTATTCGTAATGGCCGCTGTCCGAAAGAAAACCGAACCTGAGCTGCCCGTCCCCCGACGCCAGCCGAACGAGCCAATACGGGCCAACGGGCCCGAACTCAGCCTGGCCGCTGATGAACCCGGCCGCCGGCCCTTTGTTTCCAGACGCGCCTGCCTGCGCTTTCCAGACTTGAAACGTGCTTCGGTCCACCCACACGTTCTTGAGCGGATGCGCGCGTTCGTCGCGGATCGCGCGCAACGTCAGGTGGTAGACGGGGTGACCCGCATAGTCTTCCACGCCTGCCAAAGATACATCGTAGTTACGATTGCTCACGACGGCTTCCACGTCAAGCAAGTGCGGGGATTTGGCTCCGGATGCAGTCGGAACGGGAGAGCCCACCGGAGGCGGCGGGGGGGAAGCTGGCTCGGGAGTGGCGTTGAGCAGAAAATTCACGTCGGGTGAGAAGGGGAACGGATAGCCGAAAAACGTTTCCGACCCACCGCGGCGGCTGCGTCCGAGGTTTTGCATGAGCGCCTTGCCGTCGTTGCCGCGATACCAGACGCGATAATCGTAATCGACACGTTTCCCGTGGTGCACGAAGACTTCGTGCATCACGTAGGTCAGGTAGGGTGGGTAGGGATTGGCTCGCGCCGTCTGCGCGGCCCGCAAGAAAATAGAATCGGCGCTGGGAACGCCCGGCGGAGCGCTTGCCAACAGAGCAGCGGCGGCCAGGACGACGGCGCAAAATCGTATCACGTGTGCGTAACGTATTCTTCGGGCGTAGCGGTTGTCTCCGCCTGGACGGCGAAGCGGCGCGCATGCCACCCCGCGCCAAGCCTAAGTTGGTCGATCTGCCCACAGAACCGGCCGCCGCGGCCAAAGCAGCGGGACTGCGCTACGTGTCCGACGACCGGCCCGGCATCCGGCGCAAGCCTGCCGGCAAAAGCTTCGCCTACATCCTTCCAGACGGTCAGCGAATCCGCGAAGAATCCGAACTGCGCCGCATCAAGGCGCTTGCGATTCCGCCCGCGTACTCGGATGTCTGGATTTGCCCCGACCCAAACGGCCATCTGCAAGCCACCGGGCGTGACGACCGCCGGCGCAAGCAGTATCGCTATCACGCGAAGTGGCGCGCGTTTCGCGACGACACCAAGTACGAACGGATGAAGTCCTTTGCCAAGGTGCTGCCACTCATCCGCCAACACGTCGATAAGGACCTCGCCGTGCAGGGGTTGCCGCGCGACAAGGTCCTGGCGGCGATCGTGCAGCTGCTCCAGACGTCGCGCATCCGGGTTGGCAACGACGAGTATGCCAAAGAGAACAAGTCCTTTGGCCTTACCACCCTGAAAGACGAGCACGTAGCCGTCGTCGGATCGAAGATACGCTTTCGCTTTCGCGGCAAGAGCGGCAAAGAGCACGAGATCGGCATAGCCGATCGGCGGCTGGCTCGCATAGTCAAGCGCTGTCAGGACCTGCCGGGTCAGCAGTTGTTCCAATATATAGACGACAAAGGCGAGCAGCAATCCGTCGACTCGGCCGATGTCAACGACTACCTTCGTCGCGTCGCGGGCGAAGACTTTACCGCCAAAGACTTTCGCACCTGGACCGGCACTTTTCTCTGCGCTCTGAGATTGCGCGACTTCGAGCACTTCTCGTCGGACACCGAAGCAAAGAAGAACATCACGGCCGTGGTAAAACACGTCGCCGGGGAATTGGGCAACACGCCGACGATCTGCCGCAAGTGTTACGTCAATCCCAAGGTGTTGGAAGCGTACCTCCATCGAACGCTGCATCCGCTGCCCAAAGGGTCGACGAAGTCGGGGTTGGACCCTGAAGAAGCTGCGGTCGCCGCCTTTTTGGAACAAGCCGCAAGCGACGATCGCGAATGAAAACGGCGGGTTTTTTCGCCGGTCCTTTCTCGCTGCGCGTGAAAAACGAGCAAAGATGGCTGTGGCTATGCTTTTTGTTCGCGCCCTTGAGCCTAGCTATCGTCGGCGTTTTTCTTCACGAGGCCCTGACCGCAGAAGAGATCGCATTGCTCGCGGTCGGGGCCATGGTTTACGTCTCGCTCGCCCGCGGCCGGCTGTTAGGCACGAGTATACGGGTCAGCGCCGAGCAGTTCCCAGACGTCTACTCGGTCGTCGAGACCTGCGCCCGCATGTTGAACATGCCCATGCCGCACGTGTTCGTGCGCGACGACCTCCACGTTCCGGTCGGGGCTATTGGCTTGGGCCCCCCGTACTCGCTTATCGTCTCAAGCCGCTGGCTCGTGCATTTTCGCAAGGATGAACTCGAGTTCTTGGTGGGCCGCGAATTGGGCCACATCGCGGCCGGTCACACGCGGCTCGAATCGATCTTCAGTCCATCCGGCGGTGAAAACGCTCTGATCGGCCTGGTCTTCGGTGCCTATCTGCGCCGCACCGAGTACAGCTGCGACCGAATAGGGCTTTTGTGCTGCGGCTCGCTGGATGGGGCAACTCGGGCGATCGTCGTGAGCTCGTTTCACACGGTGGCCGGCCAAGTCGACCTCGATGCGTTTGCAGAGCAAGGGCGCACGGTCGAAGATGATCCAGCCCTGCGCATGGGCGAGTGGATCGGGCAAACGCCTTACGCGACGCAGCGGGTGGCGCAGCTGAAGCGCTTCGCCGACAGCCCGCTTTACGAGCACTGGCAGCCGGTCTTTTTTTCGGCCCGCCAAGATTTCTCAAAGCCTGTCCGAGAGCCGGCCAGCGCGGCAAACGCCCTGCGGCCGGCGAACTGGGTGGCGCGAGCGGCCGCGGTGCTCCTCGATTACGTCATCGTCGAAGGCGTGAACACCCATGGTAAGCTCGTCGTCGTCGACGCGCCGGTTAGCTCAGCCGACGTGCGCGGGATGGCGTCGATCCTTAAGGCCGTTCCGGCTTTGAGCTGGTTGAGCGCTCATATCGCAACGGTTATGAGCATGGCCAACGTAACGTTTGGGACGCTCGTCGTGCTTGCCGTGTACAGCGCAATACTAGTCACGCTCACGGGGCGCACCTTGGGCATGATGATCGTCGGATTACGGGTCCTGACCAGTCGATTCGGCCGGGTCAACGGCGTGCGTGCCGCCGTCCGCTATACGCTCGCCACCCTGTCGGCGCTCAGCGTCGTGCCTCTGCTCGCTTCGGTCTTCTTTCGCATGCCGATCTACGACTGGCTCTCGGGTACGCGCGTGGTGCAGGGCGCCGAGCAGGCGAGCACCTCAGCGCACGACCGGGTTGCGCTCCGCGAAAGCACCATTAGGATTGGGCACGAGCCAGAAACCCAGGTCCCAGCATTTAGGATGGTAGTACGCCCATGCCAGCGTGGCTCCGCGAGGCAACAGTTTATCGGCCCGTAAATCCGAGGCCGTGATCGCGGGCGCGACAAGGTTAGGCCGCACGCGGGCACCGTGCATCTGCAGCGGTCCGTGCCCGACTCGATAGGCGAAGTGGGCGTGGGCGTCGACCACCGTCCAGCGACTCTGCAGCACGGGAAAAACCTTACGCCCGGGGGGCCGGGGACTGGAACGCACCGGATACTCGTAGTCCAAACCGACGAGTTTCCCGTGGCGGTCGTACCATAGGAAATTCGGGTGGTTCGCGTCGACTCCAACAAACCTGCCGTTGAAGTACACCGCGGTATTGTCATCGCCGATGCCCGTCATGGCGAAGTAGCCGCCGCGAACCGCACTGGACGCGGTCGGATATTTCTCCAGCATCTTCTGTTGAATGCCCGCGATAAAGGTCGCTTCCGTATCGTTCGGCTTCGCCGTCCCCGCGCCCCGAACTGACGGACCGAACAAGGACGTCAGACAAACGATCGCCGCGATGAAACCTGCCGTATGATCCCGACGCATGGCGCTCACCTCGACCGGTCCCAAGAGCGAAAGACGTATTTCACCCAATACGTGCGCCGGCAAGTAAAATCCCGCGCTCCTCGAAACCCGACGGGTGCTAAGCAGTTTTGCACCCACGCCGGAACAGCTGCGCGTCATCGAACATCGGGGCAGCCACGTGCTCGTGTTCGCGGGACCGGGAACTGGCAAGACCGAGACGCTGGCGCGGCGATTTGCGTCGATCGTCGTCGACGACGGGGTCAGCCCCAGCGACATCCTGGTGCTCACTTTCTCGCGGCGTGCCGCCGACGCGATGCGCGACCGGATTTTGCAGCGCTTGCGCGAGCGTCGGTCAGAAGGGCTGGGGGCGCCGGAACTTTTCGTCAAGACTTTCCATAGTTTTTGCGCGCGCCTGCTCGACGGCGACGGGGGCCGCTATTCGCAGCGTCAGCTATTGACCCCGGTCAAAGAACGCGCGTTATGGCAACGGGTGCTCGCCGACGTCAAGCTGTCGACCATCGGCCCGGAAGTCGCGCACAGCGCCGCGTTCGCGGTCGACGCACTCAACGCCATCGCACAGCTCAAAGGGCAGGGCGTCAGCGCGCAGACGCTGGCCGCCGCCGCCCCGCACGGGCGTCTCGCGGACTTGGCGGCGCTTTATGCGGGCATGGAACGACAGCGCACTGCCTTGGGCCTGTCCGATTTCCGCGATCTCGTCAGCGACGCAGTCGGCGCGCTGGAAGATCCGGCCAGTGCGGGATCGCGCTGGCTTGCGGCGCGCGGACCTTTCGAGCACATTCTGGTCGACGAGTTTCAAGACAGTGACGGCATGCAGCTGCGGCTCTTGGAGATCTTAGCCGGCTCGCATCCGCGGACCCGCCCGCCCGCGCCGCAGCTGTGCTTCGTTGGCGATATCAACCAGTCGATCTATCGCTTCCGCGGCGCTTCACCGCACAACATCGAGACGGCGCAGCGACGGTTCGACTGCAGCGACCTCGATTTGACGCTCAACCGAAGGTCGGCTCAAGCGATTCTCGATGTCGCCAACGAGACCCCGCTCTTGTCCAAGAACTCGCTCACCAAAGCCGAAGATACCGTGATCGAAGGCAGTGTCCGCTTGGTCAAAGCGACGATGACCGACGACGAGATCGAGTATATCTGCAAAGCCGTGCAAGAACGCCGGCAAAAGGCTCCGGGCGACTCTATCGCCGTCTTACTGCGTTCCAACGCCCCGTATCAGAGTCTGATAGCCCAGGCGTTGGAGACGCACGGGATACTGGTCGCGGCCCGTCCGACGGATAACTTTCACGACGACAGTTTGATCGATGCGGTGCTGCGCGCGTTGGCCCTGCTGCTGCAGCAAGACGATGAGCGTCTCAAGCGCGCGTTGATGACGAACCCCGTCGTGGGCTTCAACCCGCTTTCCGTGAGAGCCAAGGCGCCGCGCGGGCGCATGTCTTTGCGTGACTACGATGCCGCGTGGGACCGGATCGCACGCGCGCACGCCTCTTTGGACGAATGCGCCCACGTCGTGCGCGCCGTCGCGCGCGAGCTTGATTTGCTGGAGCCCATTCGCACCGGACGGGTCGTGCCCGGCTTCGATCCGCTGGCTTCGCCGGCACGTCTGTCGGCGTTGCTCCAAGCCGCGGAAGACATCACGAGCGTGAGGCGAGCCTTGGGTGAACCGCCGGTCACGATTGCCGTCTTCTTGGAGCGCATCGACGAGATCGTCTCATTGATCGCAGACCCGACGCAAACCTCAGGACCGCAAACAGATGGCGTTGCCGTCATGTCGATCCATGCTGCCAAGGGGCTCGAGTTTGACTTCGTCGTCATTCCGCAGTGCGTCGAGGGCGTGTTGCCGATGCGTTCGCGGCCAAACGTCTGGGAGGAGCTCATCGCCCAGCGGCTGCCCGAGGTGCAGCGCCCTGACGACTCGTTGCGCGAAGAAGCCTCGCTGTGGTACGTCGCGTTGACGCGCGCCCGGCGGGACGTTTTAGCGACCGCCGCTCGGGTAGACGACGATGGCGTCGACACGGTCACCTCGCGCTTCTGCCAAGCGATCGGCGAGGTCGACGACGCCGCGCCGTCGGAGCGTTGGAGCGAAGCTCCGACGGCCCGCCTCAGCGATCCGGCTGAGGCGCCGGAGCCCAGGCGCCCGATCGTCCGGCAGCTGCTGACCCTGTCTCCGACCGATGTCAACACCTTCTTGGTCTGTCCGCGCGAATATTTTTACGCGCGTGTGCTCGGGGTCGGCGCTCGACAGACCGACGCAATGCGGCTTGGCAAGGTGGTGCATACGGCGCTGCAGCGATTCCACGAAGCCGAGCGCGACTTCTCGGCCGTCAGCGCCAGCGTGGCGACGATCGGGCGTTATGCGAGCGCTCTGCACGAGCTCGCGCTCGAGGCCGTCCGCGAGAGCGCCGCGGAGATAGGCCTAGCCGAAGACTCCGGCATGTTCCGTTACGAAACGGCGCGGCTTCAGCGGCAGCTCGGGCATTATGCTCGCGCCTTGGCCCACGAGGCGATGGAGCGCCCATTTCAAGTGCTGCACTGCGAGCAGCGCATAACCTCAGATCTAGGCGGGGTGCGCGTCTCGGGGAGGGTGGACCGGATCGACCGGTTGAGCAGCGGGGGCATAGCCATTCGCGACTACAAGGGCGGCAAATTTAAGACTAAGCCAAGCGCGGAGACGGTACGCACGCTGTTGGACGCGCGGTCCGCAGGTTCGGCCTTGTTCGGCGATTCGGAGCGCGGGGTGAGTCTGCAGACCATACTGTACGTGCCCGGAGTCGAAGAGTTGACTGGCGAGAAGGTCAGACTTCTGGACTACGTCTATTTAGCGGGCGAGAAAAAGGGCAGCGAGACCGGCGACGATTTCCCAACCGCTATCGATCGCATCGATTTGACGGAGGAGCCGACCGCGACCGCCTCGCCCGAAACGTCGCTTGCGCGTATCGAGATAAACGCCGTTCTTTCCCAGGTGGCGGCCGAGATGGTGCGCCGCCTCGCCGGCGGCGAAATGACCGCGTTTCCGACGACCGAAGATCCCGACAATTGCAAGTATTGCGGCTTCACAAAGGTCTGCACCGGCATCGGCACGGTGCTCGCGTGATCCAGGACCGCCCCGTGAGCCTTTCCGAGGAGCAGCGAGCCGCCGTCGCTCATGACCACCCGGTCCCCGCAATCGTCGATGCAGGCGCAGGGACCGGAAAGACGTTTACGATCGTCGAGCGCGTCGCGGCGATTTGTGACGCCGGCAAACTCACGCCTTCCCAAATCTTGCTGCTCACCTTCGGCAAAAAGGCTGCCGGCGAGCTGCAGCGCCGGCTCGTCAACCGCTTGGGCCCGCAAGTCGAACAGCCGTTGGTGGCGACGTTTCACGCATTCGCGCTCGGGGTTCTCAGGCAGTACGCTTACGATCTGACGATCTCGCCTGACCTCAACTTGATCAACGAAGTCGACGCGCGGCTAGAGTTCGCATTAGCGTTCGGTGAACTCGAACGCGGCGACCTGCCCGAAGATGCATCCAACTACTGCCTGCGCTTTCCGTTGCGCGACGAAGTTCGCGAGTCGTTGTTTTTGATCGTCCAAAAACTAAAGGATACCGGAATCGGCATCGAGGCGTTTCGCCGCCGGGCGCTCGGGGCGGCGGATGACTTCGCCCGAGTACCTTATCGTGAGTTAGTGCAAGAGAACAAGCGCGGATTGAGGCCCGGCGCCAAAGTCAGCGATGCTGAGTTCGATGCCCAGATAAAGGCCGAGCGAGCGCGCGTTGAAGCGGCCTGCGCCCTGTTCCGCCGGTTCGACGAAAGGCTCGCCCTGCGCGGTGCGCTGACGTACGCCGATCTTCTTCTGCTCGCGGAGAACGCGTTGCGGGAAAGGCCGACCATCGCGCACGACCTGCGCCGCCGCTTCAAGCATTGCATCGTCGACGAGTTTCAAGACACGGATCCGCGTCAGGACTCCCTGCTCGAAGCGATCTTCGGCGGCTTTGCCGGCGTCATGGCGGTCGGCGACCCGCGCCAGAGCATCTACGGGTTCCGCGGCGCAGACCCGCGCAACTTCGAAGTCTTCCGCAAGTCAGACCGTTGCGCCGACTACGCGCTGAGCGAGAATCGGCGCTCTCGCCAAGAGATACTCGACCTCGGCCATCACCTCATCTCGCCGCACAGCGGCGACGCAAGCCCGCTGCGCGCCGCGCGCGGCAGCGCTCAGACGCAAGTGGTCCACGTCAGCGCCGGCTTCGCCAGGCCGGGCAGCCCTCCACCCAATGCCGAGGAGTCGCGTAAACGCGAGGGCTCGGCCGTGGCACGGCGCATCGCTTGGATGCTGCAAAGCGGCCGCAGCGTCGAGGAGTCGGGCCGCCGAGTAGCGCTTGGGCCACGGCACATCGCCATCCTCAGCCGGAACAAGACGAAGATTCAGCCGTATACGGACGCACTGATCGAGTTCGGCATCCCGTACAGACTCTTCGGAGGAGTAGGCTTTTACGACGCGCCCGAGGTCATCGATGCGCTGAGCTGGATGAAGTTGCTCGCAGACCCGTTCGACTCGATTCCGCTCGCGCGAGCGGCCGCATCTCCGGGCATCGGCATCTCCGATGCCACCCTAAGCGAGTTGAATCCGGTTCCCGCCGCCGGCCAGCCGCGCGGCGCCGAAGACGCCGACATATTCGCGCGCCGGTTGCTCGTCGATCCTTTAGCTGACGGCTTGAACCCTCAGGGAGGCGAGCGGATAGAGCGACTGCGCAAGGCGCTCGAAGCGCTCGAAAACTACGCGGGCGCGCCGGTCGGTCTGGCATACGAAGCGATCCTCGAACGCAGCGGCCTTGCGCGCAGCGCGGCCTCAAGCGGCGCGCGGGACGCCGCCCAAGCGCTTGCAAACCTGCGCAAACTGGGCAGCTTGGCGCGCACTTTCGGGCTACGCAACCCAGGAGCGCGGCCGGCGGATTTCGTCGGCTACATCTACGCCTTGGAGCAGTCGATGGAGGACGATCGCGAAGCCGACCCGCCGTCCGCCGACGCACTGAGCGTCATGACGATCCACGCGGCAAAAGGCCTCGAGTGGCCGATCGTCTTCATCGTCGATGTCTGGCCGCGGGGCCAGCATGACAAGCTGCCGGTGCGTGTGGACGACCGAACCGGCGCCCTGATCGTCTCAGAGGGCGGTGACGGCGTCAGACCTTTTCACACCCATGCGCTCCAAGAAGACGCCGACAGCCGGGGGCATACTTTACCCAGAAAGGACCGCGCAAAGGACGACAGCCGCGAGCGCGAGGAGCGCCGGCTCTATTACGTGGCGGTGACCCGCGCGCGCGACGAGCTATTCATCAGCGGCAAGCGCGGACAGCCGAGCAAATCCTTTCCGGGGGGCAAGCCGGACGACTTCCTCGCGGATGCCATCGCTTGGATGGAGAATCGCGGCTGGCCCTTGGACGAACCGCTGCCCCCGCTGACGGGAGCACTTAACGGCGAAGCGGCGCGCCAACTTCCCCTGGCGCTGGCAGCTGTGGACTCTGAGCCAAGCCACACCGACGCCGGATCCGAAATAGCCGAGTTCGAAGCACGACCCGAGGGGGTGGCGGCGCGACTGCCGAGGGCGCCGGCAAAGTTTCGCGTGCCGACGCTGTCGTTCTCGCTGCTAACGCGTTTCGAACGCTGTGCGCGGCAGGTCAATTACGAACTGGCTTTGGGACTCCCGCCGCTCGCGCCGGGTACGAGCCGGCAGGTGGAAGACGACCAGATAATGCCGGATATTCTTCCGCTGTCCTTGGGCGGGTATGGCCGCCTCGTGCACCGCTCGCTAGAATTATGGTTGCGTCGGACTATCGACAGGGCCTGCGAACCTCTCTCCGACGCGCGTGCCATCGTCGAACGGGCTGCAGCCGATCTCAGCGAGCATGTCGCGCGCCCGGACGCCGAACGAGCAAACGCCGCCGTGTGCAGCGCGGCGGCCGCGTTGTGCCGATGGAGGCCGCTGCACGTCGAGGCGCCGTTCGTGCTCGACTACGGCGGGATTGCGGTCAGCGGGTACATCGATTTGATGGCGACCGACCCCGATGGGCGGTTGACCGTTGTGGATTTCAAGACAGGCGAGTGGCCGGTCGAGGATTACCGCTTGCAATTCGGGCTTTACGCAGACGGCGCGCGCCGCGCATACAAAATCGCGGCGCAGAACCACCTGGTGGGCCGCGTGGGCGACGGGCCCTTCGCGTTCGAAGCGGTGGAGCCGTTAGACGCTGCACAAGTCGAGGCGCGCGTACGCGCCGCCACCTCCGGAATCGAGTCGGGTGACGTCACACCGCGACCGGGAGCGTGGTGCCGGACATGCCCATATCGCGCGGCGCCCTGCATGGACTACGCAAGCTAGTCGCGATGTAACTTCACGGCCCCGTCGTCCAGGACGGACCTAAAGGTCCGTGGCGACATTACGCCATCCCCAATGTAGTGCCGCCACTTTAGTGGCGGCCCCGTCGTCCAGGACGGACCTAAAGATCCGTGGCGACATACGATCGCGCACGCATGGATCTACAGGCGAAAATGTCCGGCCGTCACTTCGTTTTGTTGGAGCGAATCGATATCCGCTGACGTTGCAGGCTCGGGCCGATCGCGCAGCGCGTCCACCACGCACAAAAATCCCAACGGCTCCGTGGAGTCGTTGACGAATTGGTGCAGCGTCCGCGGTGAGACGTAGATGTGGTCGAACGCTCGGATCGTATGCACGTCCTCGCCGACGATCGCATGGCCCCGGCCGCGCAGGACCGTCACCGAATGGATATGTTCGTGCCGCTCCAGGCGCGTAAAGCCACCGGGCGCGACTTCGAAGTAGCGTACGCTGAACGCTGCAGGTTCGCCGTTCGCCCCGCTGATGATATGACGGGTCACACCGCGGTGGCCCTCGCCTTGCACATCCTGTCTGCCCGTCTCATAGCCGGACGGCTCGATGCCGTCCCAGCGGAAGGCATCCTCTCGAAACTCGTGCTTCATCACCGGTTCGGATACACGACGACTTTCAGCGCTTCCTTCGCCTCCCGCAACAGGCGGTATGCACGCTCCGTCTCGCTCAAGGGCAGCCGGTGAGTGAATAACTGTTCGACCGGCAGGCCTGCACCGAGCAACGCCAGCGCGGCCCGCGTGTCATCCGGCCCGGCGGAGTAGCTGGTGATAATACGGACGTCCTTGAAGTAGAGGTCGTGCACGGGGACCTGCCATAGCACCTCCGGCGCGGTCGGCGTGAAGACCAGGATGGCTCCTCCCCGCGCAACGGTTTCGACCGCCGCTTCCAAGGCTTCTACGCTGCCGGGCCCGACGATGACGACGTCGGCTCCGTCGCCGTTTGTCGCTGCGAGGACCTCGGCGGTTGCCCGCTCGTGCCCCACATCGAACACCGCGTCGAGGCCGAATCCCCGCGCGCGCTCCAGACGCTGCGCAGTGCGGTCCGTACCGAGCACCACCCCCGCTCCTTCATGACGGGCGACCATGGCGTGAAGCAGACCCATCGCGCCGAGTCCGATGATCAACACGCTGTCGGAGGGCCGTAGCCTCGCGCGGCGCAGCGATTTGATGACCGTCGCCAGCGGCTCGATCAGGGTTGCGACATCATCGGACATCTGATCGGGCAGCGCCAGCACGTCTGTGCTCACGCTCTCGGACGCCACGATCGCTAGCGCCGACAGACCGCCCGGAAACAGGCGCGGCGCGCGCCACTTCGGACACTGCACGTAGTCGCCGCGTCGGCAGTACCGGCAATTCATGCAGGCGGCGTGGTGATGGACGAAGACGCGGTCCCCGGGAGCGAATCCGGTCTTATCTCCGCCGCACGCTTCGACCACGCCGACCGGCTCGTGACCCGGCACAAACGGCGCTTTGCGCTCGGCGTACCAGCCAAGCGCGTCGCTTGCGCACATGCCGCAGGCGGTGATCCGGACGAGCAACTCGCCTTGCTTCAGCGGCGGCAGGTCTAAATCTTTGATGACGATCCGCCCGCCGGCTTCGTAAAAGGCGGCGCGCGTTTTGCGCCGCTGCTCGACGCCGGCTGCTATCACGGCGCCCTTCACACCCATTGCACGGGTGGCTGCGGGATCAGCGCATATTTGTAGCCGTCGCGCTGGTCGAGCCGCGCGAACACCTCGGCCAACTGCGACAAAGGCGCGACACCGGAGATCAAAGGCCGCACGTCTAGTTTTGCTGTCGCGAGCAAGTCGCGCGCTTCGCGCACGTCAGCCGGCGTGAAGTGAAAGCTGCCCAGACACGCGAGCTCCCCGTAATGGATGCGCGACGCGTCCAACGATACCTGAGTGCCGGCTGCTAGACCGCCGAAAAACACTGCGCTTCCGCCCGGAGCCGCTAAGGCTACCGCCTGGCGCCATGCCTCCTCCGTGCCCGCGCATTCTATGACGATGTCGAAACGCCGGTCTGCGGCGGTTTCGATCGTCAGCGTTTCGTCGGCTCCCAACCTTGACGCGAGCGCGGATCGCTCTGCGTTCCGCGCGATGACCGTCGCTTGGATGCCGTGATGCCGCGCGTAGAGCAACTGCAGCAGCCCGATGCTGCCCGCGCCGATGATGGCCACTCGGGCCGGCGGCGCGGCGCCGGCGCGCGCCCTCCGAACGACGTTCCAGCCGTGTACGACGCACGCGAGCGGCTCCAAAAAAGCGGCTTCTACGTACGTGAGATCATCCGGCTTGGCGTAGAGATTGGTTTGGACGATCTTCGGAGCCAGCGTCAGACAGTCCCCATACGCGCCCTGAGCGATCTCGTCGAATAACTTTTGGCATAGGTTAGGGCGGGCGGCGGCGCACTGCGCGCAGCGCCCGCAGGGCGCGGTCGGCACCCACATGACGGCGTCCCCCACGGCGAAGCCCTCAACGCCGGCGCCGACTGCCGCGATATCGCCGGCCGCCTCATGACCGAACGGCCCGAACTCCAGCTTTTGATGACCGCGGCGGAACGTCTTGAGGTCCGTGCCGCACGTCAAGGCGGCGCGAATGCGCACCGTCACCTCACCGCGCCCTGGGGGCACGTCGGCGAGCTCTCGCCACTCTAATGTTTTGGGAGCCGTCAGAACAGCTTGGCGCACGACCGGCTCAGACCACTTTCACCCCGGCAGCGCGCTCGTACGGTTGTGCTACGGCGCTGTAGTCTTTGGAGCCCAAACCTTGCGCCGAGGCCCCGTCGAACCGGCTCAGGGCTGCTTTGGAGACCGCCATCGGCACGTTCATGCCCTGCGCTGCCTCGATCGCAGCTCTGAGGTCTTTGCGCAGGAGATCTAGGGCGAATCCGCCTTCGTGTTCCCCTCCGTTAAACCAAAACTGCGGAAGCCAGCGATCTAAGACGTAGTTGGCTCCGGTGGCGTTGGCGATGACACCGCGCAATTTTTCGATGTCGGCGCCGGCCTTCTTGGCAAACACCAACGCCTCGACATCGGCCAGCATGACGCTTGAAATGATGATCTGATTGGCGAGTTTCACCGTCTCCCCGAGCCCGGGACCGCCGACATGAATCGGGTGGCCGAGGGCCGACAATACTGCTTGGCACTCTGCGTACGCGTCGTCCTCTGCCCCCACCATGATGGCCAGGTCGGCAGTCGCGGCGCGAGCCGGCCCACCGGAAACCGGGGCATCAAGCAGAGCGATCTGCCGCTGCGCCAGCCGCCCGTGCAGCGAACGGGCGGCAGCCGGAGCGATGGTGGCCATGATGATGACGTAGCTGCCCGGCCGCAATGACGCTGCGGCGCCGCGCGAGCCGAACAGCGCTTCCTCCGCTTGCGGGGCGTCGGGCACCATGAGGATGAGCGCATCGCAAGCCGCGCCGACCCCGGCCGGATCGGCCTTTTCGGTCGCGCCTTGGGCGACAAGCCGCTCCACGGCCTCGCGGCTTCGGTGCGCGCACACGCGCAACGCGAAACCCGCTCGCAGCAGCGCGACACCCATGGGCTCGCCCATCGTGCCGGCGCCGATCAGACCGATGTTTTTCACACGCTTAGCTTAGGGCGCTGGCGGAACCCGACCTGCGTCGGCCTTTGCAGCCGCTCCGCAATGTAGCCACGGATCTTTAGGTCCGTCCCCCTGTAATCCAACAGAGCGCCGCGGCTTTCGCTCAGTACCGTTGCGTCAGCGTCAAGCTGAGCGAACGCCCTTGCAGCGCGTATGCGCTCGTCGGCATGGGTCCGCTTGGAGTGGGATAAGGAATTCCCACATCCGGCAACGTGAACTTGTCGTCGAACCTGTTGGTCAAGTTCTTGCCGTTCAGCCAGGCTTGGGTGTGGCCAAGCGTGATCCCCAAGCCCGCGTCTACGAGCACGTAAGCTGGCCGATTCAATTCGTTGTACGCGCTTTCGTACGAAGCTGTGACGGCGTAGTTGAAGCCGCGAGGCGCGTGACGGTCCAGCGACATCTGCGCTTTGCGCGGCGGGATGCCCTGAAATTGTTGATTCTGGACGACATTGGGCGCCGCGGGATCGAAGGCGAATGGGTTATCGCGCGGGTACGCGATATCGATGCCGTAGGACGCATGCAGGCGCGTGCCTTCCGCGAGCGGCCTATCGAGGCGAAGCTCCGCTCCTTGATAGATGACGTTTCCGAGGTTTTTCAAAAATACGAGCGCTCCAGTAGTCTGGTTCACCGAAAAGAAGATCGGGTCGCGCAGATTCGTGCGATAAAGATTGAGTGTTGCCGCGGTGGCTTGCTTTCCGCCCCCGAAGCGATGTTCGAAACCCACTTCGTACTCCGTGGTCCGCTCGGCCGCGAGGCTTGGATTGAACACGCGCTCGGCCAACAGCGGGGCCCGAAAGCCAGTCCCCACACTTGCACGCAGAACTGAATCGGCCGACGGGGTCCAGACTGCGGCGAACCGCGGATCTATCGAAGTTCCGAACGTATCGTACTTGCTGGCGTACGCGGCCGCGGTGTAGCGCAGGCGCTGAGTCGCGCTCCAATCGTATCTGCCCACAAAGGAGCGCTGCGTCTGGGACTGAGTAGGCGGGGCGGGGGCTAGCGCATCCGGCGCGGTCAGCACTTCTGCGCGAACGTCGGCCGAAAAGGTGAGGTCACCGTTTGTCAGCAGGCGATCGTATTGAAGCGAGTCATCCTCGATCGCGTCGCCGTTGTTGAACAAGTAAGGATTCAATGCCGGCGAGATATTCGGGACCATTTGGTTTGACAGGCTGCTCAAGTGCCTCACCACGATAGTTGCGGGCACGATTCCGCCGTCGCCTCGCCTGCCGACCGGCAGCTGAAGGTCGAGGCCGTACGCCGGCGAGTTCGTCAACGATGCGGCCCCGGGGACGTTGACCTTCGTGAAGGGCGCGTAGGGAGCTCGGTCGGTCGGATTATCCGGAGCGCTCAACGGGGCGGATAGATCGCGGACGGCCGCGGTGTCGCGATACGTCAGTTCTATGAATCCGTCGCCCGATGCGATGCTATAGCGCAGCTTCGCCAGCGTTGCGGTTGCCGTGATAGCGCTGCCGACGACGGCGGTCGTTCCGGCGGAATCGATGGTGATCGGATAATCGTGAACCTCGCCTTGGCTTGTGTAGCGATGCCACGAGAGCGCATAGCCGAGCCGGTCCGACGTACCGGTCGCGTTGAGCGTCTCGCCAAACGTGCCGAAGCTTCCAGCCGACAAACGCAGCAACCCATGGTTCTGCGGCGTCGGATCGAGCGTGCGGAAATTTATAGCGCCGCCTTGCGTGTCAGCGCCGACGAGCGATGATGGCCCTATCCCATAGACGACCTCCACATTGGAGAACTCGGACGGATCGAGCAGCTCTAAGTCAAAATCACCGGTATTTGAGTTATTGACTTGATGACCGTCGATGTCGATGAGCGTCTCCGAAGGATCCGGTCCGCGGACGCTCGCGGTCTGGGGTAAGCCGGGCCCTCCGCCGGCCGGCCGGGTCATGGTCACCGCGATCTGCTGCGCGAGCACGTCGCTGAGCTGCTCGACGCCGCGGCCGGCCAGGTCTTGGGGGTCGATCTCCGTCGTTGGAGCGGAGCCGCTCGGCAGCAGTTCCCTGCCGTTGACGCGCACGGTACCAATCGTTGCAAGCGATGAGGTATTTGCGCGCACCAGCACGATGTCAACGACGGAGCGTTCGGCGGACACTGCGAACGATCGAACGGACACAGCCTCGTAACCGACCGCCGAAATGCTGACGGTATACTGGCCAGGCGGTATCCCGACGATCGCGTAGCGCCCATCGGTTCCGCTGTGGGATGAGAAGCGTGAACGCCCACCGGCAATAATAACCAACGCTGCCGCGACCGGTCGTCCGACGGTATTCGTGACAATGCCGCTGACCGCTACGGGCATCGGTGCCGCCCGCGCCGCTGATGCGCCGACCAAAAGGCAACCGATGCCGAGTAAAACTGCGGCTTTGCCCCATGCCTTTCGCAGATCAAGGATCGAAAAGAACGCGAAATGCATAGGCGATTCTTGGACGTAGGCGGCCAGTCTCCCACCCGATGTGAACGCCTCGAGGCCCTTGGCCGTGAGGCGGCCGCACTTAGGACAAAAGCCTTGGAACGAGCAAAGCGACGGCTGACGCCGACGCTTTGCTCGCGTTTGGAGAGACGCTGTATTAGCGCGTTACTTCAGCAGGATGGTGCCCTTCGTCAGCGTGGCGCGCACCGTAGACGTGCCGACCTTGACGTTGAGTTGACTGTTAGCGATCGAGCCGCTGAACGCGAGGTTCCGCGTCGTCACGCCTGCGAAGTTCGCGGCAGTCCGGCTGATCGGCTGGTAACTGTTGATGTAGCCCAAGGCAGCGATCGCTCCGCTGAGCTTCAGTGTCATCCAGCCGCGGCTGACTCCCTTGGGCGCCTTGACGGCCACCTGTACCGGCAACCCGGAGGCTGTCGTTCCGCCTGCGACCGTCGTTCCGTACGCGCTGCAGCCCTGGTTCGGGCCGCCGCCATTGGGAGTGCCGAGGTTCGAGCCGAACACTTGGTGCACGAAGTATGTCTCCGGCGCCGGGGCCA
>JACRUD010000168.1 GCA_014304875.1 Vulcanimicrobiota bacterium | reverse complement strand
GGCCGGAGCTCATGGTGCCGGCAAAGCCGATGATGCTCGTCGCCAGCGGAACGACGTCGGACTTCTGCGCCAAAAAGATTACGGCGAAGACGCCGCCGCGTATTTTCTGGGCATTGCACACGCCAATCTGTTCTGGGCCGACAAGTTCAAGCAGTTCGCAGACGACCAGCCGATGGCGATCGTAAGCGGGCATGATAACGTGCAAACGACGATTCCCGCCATCCGAGCCTACGAGCAGTTCGAATCACGTTGTCACGCTTATGGCGGGCTCAAGAGCGCTGTGATCAGCGCGGTAGGTTTAGCCGACCGGCGCACGCATGCCGTTTGCGCGAACGGCCACACGTTGGAGGCGTGGTGAGGGTGACCTCACAGCGCCGTCTGCGCGTCACACCGGGTGAATGGGGAGTGTGCGAGATCGCGATCAATGGCACCGTCGTGGAGCAGACCATCGTGGCGTGGGAGGAAGTTAAGCTGGCCGGCATGCCTACGGCGGCACGCAAAGTAAATACCATCGTCGCCCGTGGCTTGCGCAAAGACGATGCAGAGGCCATCGTGCGTGCGATGGAGCTGCAGCGATCCGTCGCGGCCACCATCAAAGCGCAGCGCAACGGTGAGAAGTCTGCGTGAGCAATAACGGCCGCTATGCTGAAGGAACCTCAGTCCCCGAGTACCAGTCGCAGATGGAACTGCAGCGTGTGATCGCACGGTTCGGCGCAGATCAGTACGTCTACGGCGAAGGTCCAGGCATGGTGCAGGTCGGCTTCCGCGCTCGCAATCGTCTCGTCCGATTCTATTTACCGATGCCGGTGAAGTCGTCGCGATACGGCGACCCGTACAATACGCTCACAGGCGTGGAGCGTGAGCGCCGGCGACGCTGGCGCTGTCTGATCCTGTTGGTCAAGGGCAAACTGACGGCCGTCGAAGACGGGATCGCCTCGTTCGATACGGAGTTCTTACCGCACATGGTCACGCCCAACGGCAGGACGATCGGCGAGGAGCTTGTACCGCAACTCGACGCGATGATGGCCAGCGGCCGCGTTCCTGCGTTGATGCCGGGCATCCCTGAATGAACGATTTCGAGCTGCTCCGGCAGTTCGATGCCATCAAGAAGTCATTGCACTCTCTCCACGAAAAGGCGGATAAAATAATGGGCAATCAGCAAGAACTCGACACCGCGATCGCAACCGAAGGCCAAACCGTAACGGCCGTCGTCGCTGCGGTCCAAGCGCTCGTCAACAAGACGGCAGGCTCGGGCGTTGACCTCAGCGCGGAAATCGCTGCGATCAACCAGCAGACATCGCAGCTGGGCTCAGCTGTCGCGCAAGCCAACGGCACGACCTCACCTGTACCGCCGCCGGTCACGCCACCGCAGGCATCGTAAACTTTGCGCCGTAGGGATACGGCAGCAAGAGGCGCCGGCAATTACGTCGGCGCCGTTTCTCCACCTACCGGAGAAAGGCACAACCATGAATAGATCAGCGTTTCTCGCGGCTGGCGCAGGCGCCGCCGCCATACCCATCGTCGGCCTGCCCAAGCGTGCCGACGCTACCACCATGACCAAGACTATCTACAGCGCTACGGGCGTGCCGCTCATGTCCGGCACCTGCACCGGTCCCCACCAGATTTACTACAACGGCACCAACGGGCAGGGGTACGTCGCCTGGAGCGCACCGCCGAACAGAATCTACCAAAATCTGTCATATAACTTAGGTGGCTCGCTCTACGTGCGGGGAATCAGTGACTCCTACGGCGACCACAACGATACGCAGTTTGCAATCTCAGGCCATACGCAACGGGATGATACTACCACGTTTACGCACTACGATTCGGTGCTAGGAACTGCTACAGTGCACAACAGCGGCTTTGCGGCCGCCGAGCGTCAAATGGGCACTCTCTACGGCAATCACAGAGACAACATTACTTGGGAGTGCTTCTCCTCTACGATAGGTAATTGGCTGGCAGGTGGGTCATGGGCGGTCAAAGCGTACCGCATCCTACGAGCCGCAAATTTCGTAACTGCCGAAGTCCCTATCGTGGACCTGGTAGACCTGGGCATCCAAACAGTCTCGTGGGCGATCATTTCAGCTGGTGCGATGTACTTCTGCTCGCGCGTGCCTGCACTATGATGACGCACGCCGAAGCCGCTTGGCTTGAGTATGGCGGCGCTTTCTTTTGGATGGTTGTAGCGGTGCTGCTATACCGTGCCTACGAGCGCCGTCACCCGTCTAAGTAGACGCCACGGCCGGGGCGGGACCTACCCCCGCTCTGACCGCACCACTTGGAGTCGAGAATAAATGGTCCGACCCCTGCAACCAAATCCACAATGAGCCATACTGTCGAAGTCTGCGATCATTGTGAAAAAGAAGCCAGAATCTTAATCCACATCAAGGACATGGCGCTTGTCTACCGAGACGATCCTCGCCAGCGGCACCTCGACGCCGAGTGGTGCGTCGGTTGCATTCTCCGTGCCAGCGAAGACGACGCCAAAGAGCGGAAATAGATGCTTCGACCCCTTCAGGCCAATCCTAAGCGCGCATCAGAGGCGGCGGTGTTTGCGCGCATCGTCTTCGCAGTGCACGGCCGCCAATGTTTTTTCTGCGGCGCGTACGCGACGGACCCGGCGCACGTCGTTCCGCGCAGCTCGCTCGGCAAGAATCAGCGCTACGCCGTGCCCGTGCAAAACGGGCGACCGCTCTGCCGCAAGTGTCACGATCAGTTGCACGCCGGTACGCTGACGTTTCCGCATCCGTCGTGTGGGAAGCGAGGCAGGCCATCAACGCGATCAGTAAGGCGAAGATATGAGCGAGCCGGACTATCCGATGGCAACCAAAGGCGACGTGACGATGGTCTATCTCCCCGATCCGCGCATAATACTTGAGTTCGGTCTATGCCGCGACCGTGATGTTGATGCACGTTTCCTTGATGCGAGACTTCACAGATCCGCGAACGGTTAGTGTTATAATGCGCGGCGTGGCCCTTGGACCACAGAGAGCCAGCAGCTGGTAAAACTGAAAGCGTGAATTGTTCTGCTCGTCGCTCTGACGCGGGTCGTACTTGAAGCCTGGAGGCATCAGTTCGGGAATCACCCCGCGCCGCGCGGGATGCGCATGTGAAACCGGCGGCGGCAACGGGAACAGATACCCGAGGATCATGATGATAATTGCGCCGCACATCATGCCCGCCGCACACGCTCCAACGTGGATAGCCCAGCGCGGCACGATCACCGCGACATGAGCTTTTCGAAAATGTCGTGTGCTAGACCGAGCTGAGGGTTGAAGATCGACACCCAGTCCCAGGGCGTGGCAAAGAACATCCCAACGGACAGAAGAGCACCAATGCCGGTAGTTACCGTTGCTACTATCCACAAGACGCCAGATTCCGTCTCATCCATGACGCTGAACCGCCGCGCACGTCCAAAGCAATAGCAGGCCAACGGCATCGCTATGGCCATGAAGGCTAGCGTCTGCACGACAGTTATGATGGCATCCACCTGCCGAATATGCGCGGCGTAGCCCCACGCTTGCGGAGCTAGCCGCGCGAGCTGATCGGCAATGTATTGAATCGACTTCTGGCTCATCCGGCCCACACCGCCGGCACGATCCGCCGGCGGTCCTTTCGGTCACGCTTAGGAAGCGGCAGCTTGATCCGGATCGTGGGCAGATTTAACGCATTACGGGAAGCGGACAGACGATAGGTCAGAGCGTTTCAACGAAGCCGTCCAGGAACGTTCCGAACGGATGCGCGAGCGCGGTCTGCTCGACGACCTGAACATGACCGACCGCAAGCTCGACGATAAACTGACCAAGGAATGGATCGGGCTGATCAAGGGCCAGTAAGGCCTTTCCCCGCCGCCTTGATTCTCCCGCCTTTTATTCTGGTGTAGCGCCGCGGCTTCAGTCGCGGCCCACTCTAACCACCGAAGCGTACCCACCGAATGTAGCACGGACCTTTAGGTCGGTCCGTCCTCCCCTAACGTAGCGCCACCGCTTCACTTAAGGCGCACCGAAAGGCGCAAACGCGCCGCCCACGAACCGTTTTGCTGCGATGATCTGCGGCTGCGGAAGACTTGCAAGCGGGTTGTGCCGCGACTGCGGCAAGCCACTGTGCATCGGCGCTTACGGAAACGATGGTATCTGTTCTCGCTGCACCATAGCCTTGTTACAAGCCAGGGTTTCGGAAGAGCGTGAAGACGGAGAGAATCCGGCATCCGGCAGCCAAAACAGTGAGGCCGCCCGAAGATCAGATTCAGCGAACGCTTAACGGGATAGCATGGGCGATCGAGGACTCGAACCTCGGACCTCATCCTTATCAGGGATGCGCTCTAACCACCTGAGCTAATCGCCCGCACTTGCTGCAACCGTTACGGTGTAAGGGTTTGCGCGTGTTCTCTACTGTCCCGCAACGTCCTGTTTGTCAGTTTGACCACAATTTAACCCCATTTCGTCAAGCTTCCACCGCTGCGTCCCTCATGCTTGGAACCACCTCCGTGTAGAACTGTAATGTTGTTCTTACGTTGGAGCGGCCGAGTCGCTCTTGTACGGCTCGTGGACTTACGCCTTTGGAAGCCAGAAGTGTTCCGTGGGTTCGGCACAGTATTTGAAACGTCACGTTGTTTGGTAGGCCCGCCCTGGCGAGCAGTGGCTTCAGGCTACGGTGGTTGACGTTGTCTTTGTTAAGCGGTCCGCCGTCCGCGTTCGCAAATACCCATGGCGACCTGCCCAGTCCCTCTCTGCCGGGCGAGTAATTGAGGCTTATCCACGATTTCTCAGCCGTCATGTCAGGATCTGACCGTATGCACCTTCTTTGCTTTCGACGTCCAAAGAGACCTACTGATCTACATCGATGATCAGACCAAGTCCGAACGTGAAATCGCGTACCCATCAGGTGATGCAAGGTCCAGTACTTAATCAAGGCTGCAATACGCACCATTCGACAACGAATTCGTACCCGGTATGCTTCAGACCAACGCTGCGAGCATACCTTACTCCAACCGGGTCGCCCCAAGAGGCCCGTTGCGAGACGCATCCCCCCGCGTAAAGGTAAACGATGCCTACGAATCCGTTCACTATCCGACTGCTCTCGTCGAATGACGTGCATATGATGGAAGCTATGCTGACAATGTTCGGCGACGCCTTTGAAGATGTGAACACCTACAACAGTGCTCGACCAGATAGCACCTATCTGGTCGCCTATTGTGCCGAGAGCATTTCATTGCGCTCGTCGCGTTGAAGGATGGCTTGGTCGTCGGTGGACTGGCAGCGTATGTGCTCGATAAGTTTGAACAAGCGCGCAAGGAAATCTACATCTACGATCTTGCTGTTAGCGAAGCGCATCGGCGCTTAGGAATCGCTACGGCATTGATCCACTCGCTCAAGCGGATCGGCAAGGAGCGCGGAGCCAACGTCATTTTCGTTCAAGCGGACTATGGCGACGACCTTGCCATTACGCTCTATACGAAGCTAGGCAAGCGTGAAGACGTGCTGCACTTCGACATTGCAGTAGATTGACTAATGTTTCGAGCTCGGACGAGTGTCTTCCGCGCGTCAGCGAAGGCGTGTAAGCCACATCATACGCGCTCGATGGCGGCGACACTGCCCAACCGCAAACGCTGCAGGCCCCGCCGACGGTGGCCACCTTGCTCTAGGGCCGGAAATATTAAATCAAAATCGTAGGTGATCGTGAATCCGCAAAGCAACTCGACGTCTTCGCGCACGGTTTGGCGCGCACGGTTGCGCCAAACCGGTGGGCGCGTCAATCCTTACGAATTACAATCCAGCTTTACTCGAAAACTTGGATCGTGCACCGTGTAACCGAAAGTCTTGCCGTACTGATGGGGATCGATATTGATCAGCAACTTGGTCGGGGTTTGCGCGGCGTGGTCCGGGTCGAGCCTGTACCACAGCGTCGTGTGGGCCACGCCGCCAGGCGGAAGGCTCTTGTAGAAAATGGCATTCTGATATTGAACCTTGGCTTCCGTTGTCTCCATGTCCAAGACGGTGCCGTCTGCAAAAGCGATTTGCGGATACTCGACGAAGCCGCTATCGCCCGGCGAATTTTGCGTGTTCTTGGCATTGCGCAGTTCTAGCGTCACGGCCCAGTTCTTGTAGTCCGAATCGTCTGGATTCGTTTTCAGCGCGCTTTCTATGACCTTTAGCCGCCATACTCCGTTGAACAACGTCTGGCCGATGCAGCCCTCGACCGAGGGACGTTGATTAGATCCCCCAGCGGGGGAGGCTGTCGTGCCTGCCAGAGCAGGCCTGAGAGTAAAACTGAGGCTAACCAGCGCCATACCGGCGAGAAGTATACGAGTTTTCGAACGTCCTGACATCATTTGTCTCCCTTCTTTCATGAGGAGCGTGAGTTGATTGGCGTAGCTGATGTAGTGCTGCGACTTTAGCCGGCCTCCCGTACCTTACGTGCCCGCGGGGGTCGGCATAATGTGATTGAACATCTGATTGATCGCCTTCGTGTTGACGCGGTCCACCTTGGGACACGTCCAGGTGATGGCGCCTGAGACGAATTTAGGTTTCGGCTCGCCTGTGGCTCCCGCCGGAGCGGCGGCAGCCCCTGCGGCCCCCCCGTTGATTGCTTCAGGGCTGCGCCCATGGCTTGGCCCATCTTGGCAGTCATCGCTTTCATGTCCATCGGCGATTCCAGGTTGGTGAATCTGGCTTCGCCCTTCATGCCGTTGTCGCTGATCGTGATGTCGAGCTTCGTTTTGGGCATGTCGATCAGCTGAACCGGCAGTTGTTGTCCCGACGGAATCAGTTGCAGCGTGATCGGTCCGGAAGAACCGTTGCTCATCGTTTCCGCCAGGTGCCCTTCCATCGTTTTCGCGACCGGCGAGTAGGTGGCGTCCTTTTGGAAATCCGAGATGCGCACGCCCAGGAGCTCGAATTGCTTTGAGTCCTTGGCATGCATCTGGTAACCGCCGAGCAATCCTTCACTGGGCGGACTGATCATGCACTGGTCGACCTCAAAATCGCTGTCGAGCGCATAGTCGCCGGAAAAGCGGACGTGACCTTGGCCTGAGCCGGCTTGTGAGCTCGAATCGGACGCCGCGCCGGAATCGCCGCTTGTGGTAGAAGACGACGAAGCCGAATGGCTCGAACACGCTGCCAGGGCGCCGACTGCGACGAGCGCGCAAAAGAGCCTAACCGTGATAACCGTGGACATAAAAGATACCTCCTGACGACCGATGCTTAGCGAGTTCTATGCCTACGACGATACGCCGTTGCCGTCCAAACAGCGTCCAGGCATGGCCCGTGACTCACGGACAGTTTGACGACAAACATATGTTGGTCCCGGCCGCTGCTGACGTCCAATGGGGCCTCCTGCGGAGCCGCCGTTGCAAAGCCTTATGAGGCGGTAACGTCAGCATACCAGGGCGCCGTCTACCCAGCGTCCACCGTGCGGGTCCTCTCCGGCGCGAGGGCGGGCGAAGAGATCAGCCGCCTGGGGCTTCCGTATCTGATTGATAAACGGACGATTCTAGCGACTATGGACTATAAGAAAACATGTTGATTTTAGTTCGGAAAGCCTTGCCAGATAAGCAAAAGCCGACTTCATAACGCCTTTGGAGCTCTCTACGAAATCGGCCCGTATATCCTTATGAGGGATGCGCTCTAACCACCTGAGCTCATCGCCCCTATTCGGCTCAACCCTTATGCTACAAGGGTTTGCGCGCTTTCACTACTGTCCCGAAACGTCCTGTTGACAGATTGACCACAATTTGAGGCCATTTCGGCAAGCGCTTCCACCGCTGCGTCCCTCATGCTTGGAACCACCTCCGTGTAGAACTCCAATGTTGTTCTTACGTTGGAGTGGCCGAGTCGCTCTTGTAAGCTCGTGGACTTACGCATTCGGCCCAGTAGACTGCGACCACGGCCTGCCGCTCGCGCGGCAAGCTGAACTACTCGATCTCTCGCGTGG
>JACRUD010000081.1 GCA_014304875.1 Vulcanimicrobiota bacterium | reverse complement strand
ACGGGATTAAGCTCCCGCAGCCAACCCATGGGCATTACGGGGGGGCCCGACACGGCGCTGTGGTTCGCCGAGCAGTCGGCCGGCAACATCGGCCGAACGACGACCAGCGGGGCGGTATCTGAATATGCCACGCCGTCGGGCAGCCCGTATCAGATCACGACCGGCGCCGATGGAGCGCTCTGGTTCACTGAGCCCGCCACTAACAATATCGGTCGCATCACGCCCGCAGGCGCCGTCAGCGAATTCGCTGTTCCCTCCGGAAACTCGCCTCAAGGAATCGTCGCCGGTCCCGATGGGAATCTTTAGTTTACCGAACCGGCCGGCTTCATCGGTCAGGCGACGGTCGTCGGCGTCATTACCGAGTTTCCAACGCCTTCCAGTGGCCCTTTCAACATCACAGTCGGGCCCGACGGCTCGCTTTGGTTCACCGAACAGTCGTCTAACAAGATAGGCCGCATCACAACGGCAGGCGCAGTGACCGAATTCGGCCTCCCAAACAACGCCGGGCCGCTCGACATCGCCACCGGCTCCGACGGCGCTCTATGGTTTACCGAGGAGACGGCCAACAAAATCGGGCGCATGGGAACCGGCGGATCGTTGTCTGAATTTCCGATTCCCACAGCCGACAGTTTGCCATTCGGCCTTACGTCGGCCCCGGACGGCGGCTTGTGGTTTACCGAGAACAACGGCGATAAGATCGGCAGGATTCACCCTTAACAACAGGCCATCAGAAGCCGTTTCGGTTCTCAGTTTTCCGGCCGTCCGAAGGACGGAACCCGCCTAAAGGAACAATAGTCCCGTATGCGTGCACCAGGCTGATGTATCGTGGAAACATGGCGAAACACGCTATTCTCGGCCGCGGTATTCGGCACCATAGTGGAGGAACCATGAGATCGAGTTTGGTGAAGTCTTTCTATGCGCTCGCCGGGGCTGCTATCGTGTCGGCGGTATGCGCATCCCCCGCGGCCGCAGCCACGACCACGGGCGGCATCAGCGGGACCGTTAGCGCAGCGACGGGTAGCGCGCCTCTCCAAGGCGTCGCGGTCACGGCCACGTCTCCTTCGGGAACGCGCTCGACGACCACGGACGCCAAAGGCTTCTACGCCGTCGATCTCCTCAATCCAGACACGTACACGGTGACGTTCTCGAGGTCGGGATACGAGACGGCGACGCTTTACGGCATCAGCGTGTTCCAGGACCAGACGGTAAGGATCGACGAGCGACTGGCCGCCGCAACGCGGACCATCGGGCGCGTCGCGGTGACCGCATCCACGAACAACTTGGTGCAGAAGAACGAGCCGGCCAACGTCTACAATATCGCCGGGCCGCAATTAGCAGCGGCGACCGGCGGAGACGACCTGCATAAGACTCTATACGAATACATGCAAGCGCTTCCAGGCGTCACCGCAAACGGCTATCCTGGTCAGCCGCGAGTCAGAGGCGGCCAGGTCACAGATCTCTCGTACGAGTTCGACGGCATTCCTATCCAAGAGCGAATCACGGGATTTTTCACGACGAACCTTTCCAACGTCGGCGTGTCGAGCGTTCAGCTCTATACCGGCGGCTACGGAGCGGAGTACGCGAACGCCGGAACGGGCGTGCTCAATTCGGTCGTCAAAACCGGCACCTATCCGCACGAAGGCCGGATTTCTTTCGGCTTTACCGGACGGGACTACAATCACCGGCTCATGATGGACTACGGCAGCGCCACGCCCGATCACCGGTATTCCTATTATGTGGGCTTCGACGGCGTAAATTCGCAAAACCAATACAACTACGGCAATCACACCTACCCGGATCTACTGTACGGCTTCTTTAACGGGGACGGGCCGGTGTACACGCGCGATATGGTGGGCAATTTCCACTTCCGCCCTGATGCGAAGAACGACTTCCAATTGCTCCTGCAAAACGGCTACGGCCTCTTCGATTTCGACTACTTACTGCAAGGCGGAACGCCAAACGCCCCGCTTTTGCAATTACAGCCCTGCGCCGGCGCAACGACCAGCGCGACGACGTACTCCGGCGGTGCCGGCGGCGTGACGAGCCGCAACGGCATACCGTGCCCTCAGGGATTGCAGTTCGTTCCACTAGGCAACGGCAACGGCAACAAATGGGACCATTACTCGGGCATCGGCAAGGTTCAGTGGAACCACAGTCCCAACGATCACTCCGTTCTGTCCATGCGGCTGTCGGAAAATTTCAACCAGTACATATTCGATCAGCCGCTGACCGATCCGAACTATACGAATCTGCAAAGCCCGCTGACGTTTACGAATACGGTCAACGGCACGAAATACACGTATACGTGTCCGGCGTACCCGTACGCCCCCTACACACCGCTGCAAGGACCCTCGAATCCCGTCGTGGCGCCAAACGGCGATCCCACCGTGGGCGAATGCACGCAGGATATCGAGGACTTTTACGGCGATCGGCGCTCGAACATGTACGTGTACAACTTGGATTACGACGATCAGCGAAGCGATCGGGTGAGGATCAAAGTCGGCGGCGACTACGAGTCCGACCGCAACCTGTTTCGTTATTACCTGCGCAACTTTTTCGATGCGTCGGGTTGGCCGGATAACTACTTGCGGACGGAGGCCCCGACCCATCTAGCCGGGGCGTATGTCCAGACCCAGGTGCGTTTCAACAAGCTGCTGTTGCAGCCCGGCGTGCGCTACGACCGTGAGTGGTACGGCGTGCCGGGTCTCGCTTTTTCGGCCGGCGGCTATAGTCCGCGCTTCGCCGGAACGTACGGCTTTGACGACGCAAACGTCGTGCGCTTCTCGTACGGCACGACCGACAACCTGATAGGCTCCGGCTACGTGTATCGTCAGGGCTCGGGTACGTACAACCCGGGGAAACCGAACTTCTCCGCACAACCGCAGATCAACCACAGCGCCGATCTGATGTTCGAGCACCAATTCCGCGATCAGGTCACGTCGCTGCGGGCGGGTCCCTGGTACCATAAGACAGACAACTATTACAGTTACTTCAACCCCGTCATCGGACTGTCGCCCAGCGGCGCGCCGATATTCAGCAAGACCCAAGTGCTGGGCAACGCCGGCCACAACAGCGCGTTCGGCGCCGAGTTCGCTCTCAACCATGCCTTGAAGGGCGACGGCCTATCGTGGTGGTTGACCGGGACGTACGATAATTACTGGACCACTTCGACCGGGACGGCGGCCTTCGTGAACTTCCCTATCGATCAAGCCCGTATCAACAGCGGTTTCCGGGTGCGTGACACGACCAATCCTCTGTTCTCCGGCAGCATTTCGGCGGACTGGCGGCACAACGGTCTGGAGATCCTTCCCTTCGCGTACTATCAGACCAAGGCGTTCTACAACGTCTACGCTTTAGATGCGAACAGCAACGTGCTGCCGGAGATGATCTCCGGCGCTTGGTGGTACGTCAATGGGACGATCCGGCAGCATCTTCACGACAAGTACGATACGATCGTCGGCTTACGGGTGCAAAACATCACCGATCAGTCGTTCAACACGACGCCGTGCTTGAACAACTCCGCCGGCACCGGCTGCTACCCCTTCGACGGACCTCAGTCTGGGTTTAGCGGACCCCCGAATCAGTTCGTCAGGCAGAACCTGAACGATACGCCGACCACCTATGATGTTTTCTTTTCTCGAAAACTCTAGCCTAGGATCCGATGCGATAAGGGCGATGCTCGGCGGCATCGCTCTTTTCTTGAGCGGACGCCTAGTTTGTCGCTTTGAACACCAGACGGCTGCCGTCGCTGCCGCCCGGCAGGGGCATGAATTGGGGGCACGCCCCGCTTTGGCATGAGATCGAAACGGACAATTGCTGTCCGTTCGAATCCTTAAACGGGTACGTGCCGGCCTCGACCATGCCGTATGCCTGACTGAACTCAAGCCAGCTCAGTGAAGCGGATCCATTGACGGTCGCGCTGCCGTCGACGATTTGCGGTTGCTGCGGGACCAGCCCGACGCCGCCGCCCCCGCCGAGAAGCGTCGGGTTTCGAATGACGACTTCAAACGGGATGACGGCCGACGCTGAGGATCCGGGCGACGGCGCCGGCGGCGACGGGCCGACGCTTGGCGCCGGCGCGGGCTGCACCAGCACGGCGAGGTTGGTGGGCGCCGCTTTCGCGGCTAGGTGGACGTCGAACGATCGTCGCACCGGGCCGCCGTCCGTTTCGAACGCGACGTCCACGATGTCGTTGCCCCCGGCCACGTTGTCACGCCCGTACTGGATCGTGACCGATCGGGCGTCTGCCGCTCCGACGGCGTCCGACGCCGAGGAGATCGCCGACCTGGTGACCGTGAAGGCGCCGATATCGCCGGCCACCACATCGGAATCGGCGATGACTGGGGTGGCGGCGGCGCGGCTGTAATCGTAGCGTGTGATGTCGTGGCGCTCGGCATCGAAGCGATACGCCACGAAGGAATCTTGGCCGCCAGCCAGCCGCCGGAAAAGGTCGATCTCGTGCGCGCCGCCGGGTCCCCCGTTTGGTCCGCCAAAAACGTCTCGATCGGGAACAAAAACGGCCGTCGAGCAACGGGCCTCTTCCGACAAGCGGGTCATCAGTTCATCGGCCGTTCGGTTCGAAGTGGATCTCCCCGCGTCGAGCAATTCGAAACGCAGCACGTGCGTGATCGCGTCGCCAAGCGCAAAAAGCAACCCGGCGAAGAGCACGATGGCGATCAGCATTTCCAGGACGGTGAATCCTCGTTGGTGTTGTTGGCGCATGGCGATCTTTCTTTTGTTGGTCACTGTGCTGAAGCCGCGCGTGCGCGGAGGAGTCGCCGCGACGGAGCCGCGGCAATCACATCGTCACGGGATTGCAGCGGTCATCTAGGGCTTTTCGGGGTGCTGGACGACGCACCCGGGGTCGCTTGGTCCCTGTGAGTCATATGCGGTGCCGCGGGCTTCGTCGCCCGTCGCGCTAGAACGTACCTATGTAGCCACCGTAGCCACCGATCTTTAGGTCCAATTCCTCGGCGGGCGGCACAAGCTGATATCTGCCAGAAAGCAATTGTCAAGACTTGCGCTGCATGACCTAGCGGTGGTACCGTATGCGTACGGTACGCGAGCGATCGGGTATCGCGCCTGGGGTGTGCGCCAACTCACTCGTGTGATTTGCCAACAGAATCACGAGAGGGAGCCCAGGCTCCGCGTCGCTTGTGAGCAAGCCCTCCTCGTAGAGGGAAGCCTGTGGCGGCCGGGCGGGCACCCACCTGCGCAAGCGGGTTCAAATCTCCGGTGAGTATCGGCACTTCGGGAAACAAGCGACTCGCGCGCTCCGGCGCCGGTCGTTTTGTTTTACGGGGCCTTCGCCACCATGTCGCGCAGCCAGGTCACCGCGCGCGGCACGGCATCGGCCTCGAGCTCTTCTCCGGCGTACTGCAAGGAAAGGAATCCACGGTAGCGCGACTGCACGAGCGAAGCGAGGACGGAGCGGTAATCGATGTTTTCATCAGCGCCGAAAGTGTCGAGTCGATCAAGGCCGGCGGCGATGATGACCGTGTCGGCCAGCAGCGTGGCCCACGGGCCGGCTTGCTCGCCCGACAAATCACCGGCGGCCGGCTCGACGCGAAGCCATGCCGAATCGCATTCCTTAAAAGCGCGCCTGACGTCGGCGACCGAAGCGACCAAAGAGCCTTCCGCGGGTTGTAAGGCGAGCGTCACGTTTTGCCGCTTCGCGTGGACGCAAGCGTATTTCAGCCCGAGTATCAACTCCCGCCAGGCGATCCCGGGTGATCCCAACGGCGCGCCGCAGGGAAAGCACAGGAGCGGCGAGCCCAGGGCGAGCGCCACGTCGATCCAACGTTTCAGCTCGCTGACCTGCTCGTCCGTGTCCAAGCCGGCGCCGAAAAACTGCGCCGCCGTCACGGCGGCAACCGTCAAACAGCGATCGGCGCACAGCTTTTTGATTTGCGCCAAGTAATCTTCATCGGTGCGGGGAAAATGCGTCCAATCGAAGTCGACGCCGTCGAGCAGCAGCTGATGGGCGCACAAGTCGATCCACTCCAGCTGGGTCAGGGCACCCGCTTCCAAGGAGCGCGCGTAGGAGCGCGAGCTGCAACAGAGTTTCACGCGCATCGGCGCTTCTGTGGGCAAAAAGACCCGACCTGCGCTTCTCTCGTGGTCCGCACGCATGTGACCGCCAACACTGTCACGCAAGCACCGCCGCTGCGTCGAGAGCTGCGGCGAGCCGTCCGCGTAGGGCAGGCGGCGCATCCGTGAGAACGCTCGATGATGCCCGCCGCTCCGTTGATCTTGTTCGTCTGCAGCGCCAACGCGTGCCGCAGTCCGATGGCGGCTGCTATAGCACGCGCCTACGCGCGCGATGCGGGAATCGCGCTGCGGGTGGCAAGCGCCGGAACGGCAACTCGTCCGGGTTATTGCGCTGCGGCCGCCGCTCAAGACGCGATGGCGGAAGTCGGGATCTCGCTGGCCGATCACCGTTCTCAGCCAGTCAGCCGCGCGTTGATGCAAGATGCCGCTCTCGTCGTGACGGCGACCGACCGTCAAAAAGAAACTTTGCGTCTGTTCTTTTCTTGGATGGCGGCGCGCATCCTCAGTTTCGGAGATATCAGCGGGCGCAATGATCTGGCCGACCCCATCGGCGGCGATAGTGCGGGGTTTCGGACGACGCGTGACCTGTTGTGCGCGGAGATGCCGCGCATCATCGCCGCGCTGGATCGCTGCGCCCGAGCTCACTCGGGCGACGGCGGTCATCAAGGTCCGTCCCGATAAGCGCGAGAAGGGACGTCTCATTCTATGCCCCAGCACCTGCCGTCCCAAGACCGTGAGCCGCTTCCGCGAGGCCTGCTGCGCATCGCGCTTGGCTCGGATCATGCCGGCTTTTCCTTCAAAGGCCTCATCGCCGAGCACGTGCGCCGCCTCGGTCACGAAGTCGTCGATTTCGGCACGTACTCCACCGACCCGGTCGACTACCCGCTCATCGCCTTCAAGGTGGCCGAAGCGGTCGGCGCCGGTGAATTCGACCGCGGCGTTTTGGTGTGCGGATCGAGTCTTGGAGTGAGCATGGCGGCCAACAAAGTGACCGGCGTGCGGGCGGCCTCGATCATGGAACCTTACTCCGCGCGCCTTTCGCGCCAGCACAACGACTGTAACGTCATCTGCTTCGGCCAACGCTTGACCGGCTGGGAGATGGTCGCCGAGTGTCTCGACGTCTGGCTAAAGACCGCACCCGAGGGCGGCCGCCACGAGCGCCGAGTTGCCGAAATAGATGGCTACACGAAGCCCGAGCGCGAGACCGTGCCATGACGGCTCGGGTCTTGGAGCGGTCGCCGCTTGCGTCGGCCGACCCGCAAGTCTACGAGACCATCGTCGCAGAGGAGACGCGTCAGCGCGACAATCTCGAGCTGATCGCTTCGGAAAACTACGTCAGCGCCGCCGTGCGGGAAGCCGTCGCCTGCGTGATGACCAATAAATATGCCGAGGGTTATCCCGGCAAGCGTTACTACGGCGGCTGCCAGTACGTCGACATCGCGGAAAATTTAGCGGTGGAACGCCTCAGAAAGCTGTTCGGGGTGGAATACGCCAACGTCCAGCCGCACTCGGGCGCGCAAGCCAACATGGCGGTGTACTTCGCGGCGCTGACGCCCGGCGATACGATCATGGGCACGGCGCTCGATCAAGGCGGCCACCTCACGCACGGCAGCAAGGTGAATTTCAGCGGCAAACTCTACAAAGTCGTGCCGTACGGCGTCGACCGCAAATCCGAACGCTTCGATTACGATGAGATCCGCGCCATCGCAAGGGCGCACAAACCGAACATGATCGTCGCCGGATGCACCGCTTATTCACGGGCCCTCGATTGGGCGGCCTTTGCGTCGATCGCTCGCGAAACCGGTGCCTTGTTGTGCACGGATGTCGCTCACATCGCCGGACTGGTCGTCGCCGGCATTCACCCCTCGCCTGTCGGCTGGGCCGACTACATCACCACCACCACGCATAAGACGCTGCGCGGGCCGCGCGGCGGCGCC
>JACRUD010000086.1 GCA_014304875.1 Vulcanimicrobiota bacterium | reverse complement strand
TCGGCGAACCACAGCGCCGTGTCGGGCCCCCCCGTAATGCCCATGGGTTGGCTGAGGGAGCTTAATCCCGTGGCGTTTTCCGTGATTGTGCCGTCGGTTGCGACACGGCCGATTTTATTCGCGGCGGTTTCCGTGAACCACAGCGCGCCGTCCGACCCCGTGGCGATGTAGGCCGGGTGGCTCGCCTTGCTGGGGACCGCGAACTCGGTGATGCGCGTCGAGCGGATGGGCCCCGGCGGGCTACTTGTGCCGCCGCCGTTGCAGGCGCCTAACGCCACGGCGGCTACGAGGGTGATGGCGGAAGCGAGCTCGAGGCGGAAACGGATGACCCGGGAGGGTTGCTCTTGTCGCGTCACAGATCAATTCTCCACCAGAAGAGCGTCTGACGGGGCGTTAGATCCTCTTGTCTGTAGTAGCCGGCCACCGGATAGTGGAACGCGTTCGGCGCACTATAGATGGCGTCGAAGCATGGAGCGCCCGTGGCTAATTGCGAGCACTCCGCCGCCGGAGCCCAATTGCCGTTCCGCGGATTACTGCTGCTCGACGTTGTGTTTTCGTATTGGTCGTTAGCCGAGAAATTCGGACTTTTTATGAGGTTGAACAAATTATAGACGGTGACTCCGACTCGACCGTGTCCAACGCTATGCGACAGCGATAGATTTTCGTTGTACCATGCAGGGCCGCGTAAGGAATTGGCTACCGAGTTCGGCGCTTCCGCCGATGATAGGCACTCGTTTCCTTGATTGGTCATGACGCAATCGTTGGGCACGAGCGCCGGTTTGCCGTTAGCATCAAAATCCCAGGCCTGGCGGCCGATGCCGTACGGAAAGCCCGTCGACCATATGGTGTTCGAATCCACTTCCCAACCATTGCGCTTCCAATCTAACGCGAGGTTGGCGGACCAGGGAGCGGCAAATGAGGCCGGTTCGAAGTCATTCGCCGCTATCGTGGCCAAAGTGTTCGCGTTGCGGCCGCCGAAAAACGGCCCATTGGAGATGGTCACGTTACTTTTCGTGTCGTTGTAAGTAAACGAGAGAAACGTCGAAAGACCGACGAGGACCTGTCGGGAGACGCCGACTTCGACGCCTTTGGTATGGGTCGCCGCCCCATTAGTGAACAGCGTCGGGCGAAACTTCACGAGCGTTCCCGGTGGCCGATATTCGACGACGTAGTCGTCATTATTGTGAGAATAGGGCGTCACCCGCAAAGAGACATCATTCGGGAAACTGTGTTCCCACGAAAAGTCGAAGGTCTTAGCGACCGATGGTTTCAACGAGCCGTTGAAGTAATAGCCGTGCGCCGACGTCGCCGGATCGTTGAACTGGTCCACCGAAAAATCTTCCGCATAGGCTGTGCCGATGAACTGGGCGAGATGGCCATACGATCCTCGGAAGACATCGGAAGGACTTGCCTGGTAAGTCGCCGCGATACGCGGGCTGACAAACGACGCATTGAAGGCGTTGGCCGTACCAAGCGCGGGGACTCCCGTTATAGGGTCTTTGACTGGAGAAATCGAGTAGCGTTCCATATCCCAGCGAAGCCCGGGCTCAAAAACCCATTTCCCAACGTTGATGTGATCGCTGACATAGGCACCGTATAGATGGGTGGGTGCCTGAGTTACGTAGCGATAGTCGGGCCAGTTGTTGTTGAAGTCCGTGTTAAAAAGAAAATTGGCGACCGCACGATAGTTCTTGTCAAACTCATACCCTAGCCCAAATTTGATCAGCTGACGGCTTGTCAGCTGGTTGGCGTAATCGACGTTCCAAAAGGTCTGCAGCGTGTGTCGGTCCTGATAGTAACAGCCATAGCACCAGATGTCGTTGACGTTATAGCTGCCTTGGGTAAAAGTACAGTTGTTCGCCAAACACGGCTCGCCGATGTTCTGTGCCCACTTTTCATCGAAAAAGTAGCCGTTGCTAGACTGAGCGACCCGAGCCCGATAGTAAGAACGGTCATTGATCGTGTGGCTGAAGGCCACTTTCTGGATCGTGTACCAGTGGTACCAGGAGTCGGCGTGGCCTTTGAGCACAAGGTTGGCAAACTCGTTACCGTTGCTGTCGAACGTCACGCCCTCGACCGAAAGCTGTCGGCCTTCAGCGCCGCCGTAGCCGGGTCGGAAAATTCCTACGCCTTCTTCGGCCACATACTGCAAGTCGTTTTGGTTGTTGGAACCCCAATGATGATGGAGGTTGACGATATTATCCTTGGTATTGACAAAATCGAACCCTTCCACGTCTTGGTAGTAGAACGTATGACGATCGCCGATGAGTTGATCGTTATTCGTGTACGAGCCGGCCACGTACCACGACCACGCGTTGTTGGGCGTCGCGCTGCCGTACTCGATGTCAGCGGTATGGTTGTACGCAGGACCGCCGACGCCAAACGTCGCCGACCCTTTGCCGGGATACGCTCCTTGTTTCACCGTCATGTTTATCGAACCGCCGGTTGAGCCGCCCTGTTCCGCGCTCAATCCACCGGTCGTCACTTCGACGTTGCCTATGCCGGTCGTGGAAAGTTCCGTGCTGTAGAAACCGACTGTGCGATCGACGATGGGAATCTCTTCGAACTCCCAGCCGAGCTCCGTCGTCGTGCCGCCGCGGATCGTCGGGGAGTTATTCGTGGGCCCGCTGGTGATGCCCGGAGTGCGCCACAGAACGTCGTACAGGGTATGATGAGTGCTGTCGTTGAGGATAGTGTTCATTTGGGCCGACGTAACGTTGTAGGTATTCGAGGTCACGTTCGGCTGCACAAGATTGGTTCGTTGGGCGTTGACGGGTATGCGGCCGATAACCGTCACCGTCGCGTTCAATTTGGGGTTCAGCGTGATCGTCTGTTCTTGGAAGACCGTTACCCCCGAAATAACGGATTGGTCAAACCCTGTGGCCGCTACTGTGACCGTGTACGTATCAGCCGATAAGTTCAGGAGCGAGAAAAACCCATGCGCGTCGGTCACCGCCTTGAACGTGCCTGTCGGTGCAACGGCGGTGACGGCCGCCCTGGCCACAGGCGCACCGTTGTCGGCTCGCACGACCGTACCGGTGATGTTTCCCGTCGAGACGGCGAGCACGGCGGAGCGCGTGCATAACACCGTCGCGGCGACGATTAAAATCACCACGGACCATAACCACGATTGACGCATGGAACCTCTCCTTAGCGCACAGGGGCGGACCGGCAAGCCGAACCGCCGGTCCTCGCTTAGCGATGGGCCGCTTCTGTAGCCCCGCGGAGGTGCCTTGCGGCGGGAAAAGCGGTCGGGATATACTGCGCCAGGTTGCAGAATTACGAGCACGGCCCGGCGTTCTTTTGTTCTGCTTGCTCGCGCGATATTGTCGGCGGAGTTGAGATCTGCGCATGAAGCGGCGCGGCGGCCTCCAATTGAGCATGGAGCGACGACTTGACGGACCTAAAGTCAGTGGCTATTGAAGAGCGTTTCGCGTAACGAGTACGTGGTCTAAATATCGGCCTTGCGTTGAGAGGTATTTCATGGATGCGATGACCGGTGCACCCTCAGAAACGTTCGGCCTGCACCACGAACTGCTCACTTTGCACCTGCGCCACACGTTCACTATCGCGCGATCCTCCGAGGATATCGCCCGCACGCTGCTGCTGAGAGTCAGCGTGGACGGCCTCGAAGGACTAGGGGAATCGTCGCCGGTCGGCCGCTACAGCGAAAGCGCCGAATTGGTCGCCCAGCAGCTCGATCGGGTGAACCTCGCGGATGCGAATCCATGGCATTTCGATACCGTGCTCGACCGGGTGGCGCGGGATCAACGCGGTGCCATGTGCGCGCTCGACATCGCCCTCCACGATCTCGCCGGGAAGCGGCTCGGTGTCCCCGTCTACCAAATGCTCGGTCTGGATCCCGCTTTGGCCAGACAAACCTCGTTCACGATCGGGATCGCCGATATCGAAACGATGCTGACAAAAGCGCGCGAAGCGCTGCATCTTCCCATCTTCAAGGTCAAGATCGGCAAGGGCAACGAGATCGAAACGCTTGAGGCGTTGCGCAGCGTCTATTCCGGCACCATCCGGGTGGATGCGAATGAAGCCTGGACTCCCGAACAGGCGGTCAAAGCGCTCAGGGAAATCGATCGGCTGGATATCGAGTTCTGCGAGCAGCCCATCAAAGCCGGACATCCAGAACAACTGCGATTCGTCCGCGAGCGCTCTCCCATCCCGATCGTGGTCGATGAAGATTGCCGCACGCTCGAAGACATCGCGCCCCTGCATGGCTGCGTCGACGGCATCAACATAAAATTGGTGAAGTGCGGCGGCATGCGCGAAGCCGTGAGGATGATCCACGCTGCGCATGCGCTGGGCATGAAAGTCATGATCGGCTGCATGATCGAGTCGTCGATTTTATGCACCGCGGCGGCACAGCTGACGCCGCTCGTCGAATACGCCGACGTTGACGGACCGCTGCTGATAACGGATGATCCATACCAAGGCGTCGCCTACGACGGAGCGCAGCTGCGCCTGCCGGATGCGCCCGGATTGGGGGTCCGCCCGCGCAGCGCGGCGTAACTTCGCGCATGGAGTCGGGGCGCCGCCGTTACGCCATCCTGACGGAAGGGTATCTCGCCGACCGCCACGCGAAGACGGCTCACGGAGTCATCCGTTACGGCCGGGACGATGTGGCGGCCGTGATAGATTCCTCTTTCGCCGGCCGCGATGTGGCCGACGTCATGCCCATCCTCGGGCGCCGTGCGCCGATCGTCGCCGGCTTGCGGCAAGCGATGGAATACGAGCCGACCGCTCTGCTGGTCGGAGTGGCAACGGCCGGCGGCGTGGTGCCCCCCGAATTCCGCCATCAGATCGTGCAGGCGATCGACGCCGGCTTAGAGATCGTGAGCGGTTTGCACGACCTGTTGCGCGACGATGAAGAGTTCGTCGCCCATGCCGGCCGCAGCGGAGCGCGCCTGTGGGATGTGCGCCTGCCGCCGGCAGACATTCCGCTCTTCAGCGGCGCGGCCTATGCGGCGCCGAGCATCGTCGCGCTCGCTGTGGGAAGCGATTGCGCGATCGGCAAGATGTCCGCCATGTTAGAGCTGCAGCGATCCGCCTGCGCGGCGGGGGCGAAGGCGGAATTCGTGGCGACCGGACAGACCGGCATCATGATCGCCGGCCGCGGCATCGCCGTCGATCGCGTCATCGCGGATTTTGTCAGCGGCGCCGCCGAGCAGTTGGTGCTCGGCGTCTCACCGGCCGCCGACTTCGCCTTGGTCGAGGGCCAGGGCAGCATATTCCACCCCGCGTACGCGCCTGTCACCCTGGGGCTGATGTACGGAAGCGCCCCCGATTTGCTCGTGCTCTGCCACCGAGCCGATCGCACGACGATCGATGAGTTCGACATTCCTATCCCCGACTTACCGGCACTGGTCCGCGCGCACGAAGCTCTGCTCGCTCCTGTGAAAGCGGCGCCGTGCGTCGCCCTCGCGCTGAACACGTCGGCGCTCGATGACGCGGCCGCACGATCCGCGATCGCACGTGCCCAAGCGCAGACCGGCCTGCCGACGGACGACGCCGTCCGGTACGGAGGCGCAAAGCTGTGGAGAGCGCTCGTCGAGGCGGCAAGCCGAACGCGCAAGCGCCGCGCCGCAGAAACGGTCCTCACGAAAGGATAACATGCCCCCAAAGAGACGGTTTGCTGCCCTGCTGGCCGTACTGACGCTCGCATCCTGCTCGCACACAGGCGGGCGGGGCGCTTCATCATCCGGCACGGCGTCCAACGGCCGTAACCCGCACACCATCCCCGGAGTCGCGCGCTTGGCGGAGTCGGAAGAGCCCAACTCGCTCGTCCGCATGTTCTCGAATCAAGAATCGGCCGACGACGTGACGGCGCTGCTTTTCGAACCCTTTTTCCGATTCGACGGCCAAGAGCGACCGGTGCCCGGCTTAGCGATGGAGCTTCCGACGGTGCACAACGGTCTCATCAGTAAAGACGGGCTCCGGATCACGTTCGATCTGCGCCCCAACGTCTACTGGTCGGACGGTGTGCCGGTGACGGCCGAAGACGTCGTTTTCACCTGGCACGCGATCGCCGGCGGCATGAATGCCGTCGTATCGAGCGCGGGCTTCGACAAGATCAAGGACATCATCGTCGATTCCCCGCACCGCGTCACGCTGATCATGAAAGAACCGCTCGGTTCAGCGGTCTACCTCTTCTCCGAGGGATCCTTCCCGCCGTTGCCGGCGCACATCCTGAGCCGGTACAAAGACTTGAATCATATCCCGTACGACGCGGCGCCGATCGGCGATGGCCCCTTCGTGTTGCGACGCTGGCAGCACGGCTCGGAGATCGATTTCGACGCCAACCCCCGTTACTGGCGTGGAAGGCCGCGCCTGCGTCAAGTCATCATCAAGATCATTCCCAATCCGAACACCTCGGTCGATCAGATGCGCACCAAGGAGATCGACCTCATCGACGGCGTCTCGAAACCGCTCGTGGGGCAGCTGCAGGGCCTGCCCGGCATACGGATACAGACCCAGCTGACGGCGAACTACCGCCACATGGACTTTAACTTGAAAAACCCCATCTTGGGCGACGTGCATGTCCGGCGCGCGATCGCCCAAGCGGTCGATTTCAACAAGATCGTCAGCGACGTCTACGCGGGCCTCGGCGTGCGCGCTGCGACCGATATCCCGCCTTTTTCGTGGGCGGCCAACCGATTAAGCCCAATTCCTTACGACCCCGCCGCCGCGCGGCGCTCTCTGGATGCTGCCGGCTGGACGGTCGGGTCGGACGGCATGCGGACGAAGGGCGGTCGGCGACTGTCGCTGTCCATTTCGACCGCCACCGACAACCGGCCCAATGCCAACGCCGAAGAACTCGTCGCAAGCGACCTCAAAGCGGTCGGCGTCGACATCACGGTCAAGAACTTCGCGGGCGCCGTCTTGTTCGCGCCGGATGGACCCCTCTACGGAGGGACGTACGACATCTCGTGGATCGTCAACACCGAAGCGGTCGACCCGGACGACTTAGGGACATGGGGTTGCGACTTCTGGCCGCATCACGGTGCGAACACCGATTTCTACTGCAACCATCGGGTCGATGCATTTTTACGCGACGCGCAACTCCATTACGATCACGACGTGCGACGCAAGGACTATCTGGAAGCGTGGAAGATCATGCTGGACGAAGTTCCCGCCGTCATGGTGTACTGGGACGACAACGTCATCGCGCTCAATACCGACTTCAAGAACTTCAAGCCCTCGCCAGTCGTCACGGATTACTGGAACAGTTGGGAGTGGCAGATCTGAACGCCGGGTGGCCACCCGCTTTGTCGCTCGCACTGCTGGCCGTGGCCCGAGCCGGCTCGACGTCCTTCGATGGCACGCAATCCCTCAAGCCGCCCGCCGAGAGCGTTTGGGTCGCGGAACTGCGGCCCCCGTTGCGCAGCGGCCAATACGAGTCGGCCGTTCGCAAAGTCCCCGCTGGTTTTCGAACGGCCGTCGCATCCTGGAACGCGACCACGCCGGCGGGCACTTGGATCGAAATCTCGCTGCGCGCGCAAAGGTCGGGGCGCTGGACGGCCTGGTACGACATGGGACATTGGAGCGCGGCGTTGAGTCGCGGGCATCGCCACTCCGTGAACCGCCAGCAGGACGCCGATGGACGAGTCGAGACGGACACGCTCACTCTGCACGGCCCGGCACAAGCTTTTCAAGTGCGCGCCGCGCTCATGCGTGAGCCTGACGCCGCCGGCGAACCGTCGTTGCGCCTCATCGCGCTCGCCACCGATCCGCATGGCTCCGACGGGCGCGCGTCAGGAGTAACGGCCGGCGCGCGGGGCAAAGACTTGCCGGTTCCGGAGCGCTCGCAGCGGACCGCCTCTCCCGTGAGCAGCTCGCTCGGCGGCGGCGGCGATGCTTGGTGCAGCCCGGCGAGCGTGTCGATGATCATGGCGTATTGGGCTGCCGCGACGGATCATCCGGCATGGGACGTTTCGATAGAATCGGCAGCGTCCGGCACCTACGATCCCGTGTACGACGGCTGCGGCAATTGGCCGTTCAACGTCGCGTTTGCGTCCGAGCACGGTCTCGAAGGGTGGGTGCAACGCTTTTCCGGTTTGACGGACATAGAGGGCCTGGTCGCGGCCGGTATCCCCGTCATCGCCAGCATCAAATGCAATGCAGGCGAACTGACCGGCGCTCCGTACGAAAAGACCGCTGGACACCTGCTCGTCGTCCGCGGTTTTACGGAAAGCGGCGATGTCGTCGTGAACGAACCGTACGCGCTGCCCGGCGGCATTCGACGCGTCTACCGGCGTGCGCAGTTCGAGCATGCCTGGCTGACGGGGTCGCAAGGAGCGGTCTATCTCATCGCACCGCCGGGGATGCTGCCGAGAATGAAACGCTCGGGCGGATTTTGACGGCCTAAAAGGTCCGTGGCACATTTAGCGTTGACGGACCTAAAGGTGCTACATGAAGCTGTGGACGCCCGCTCTAGGGCGCGATGCGGAAATGCTGGATGAAGTCTCCGGCTTGGGAGCCCCAGACGGCCCAAAACGAGCGCGACTGGTCGTCCACGCCGACCGTATGGACGCCGCGGTCGATGGCCTGAATGCCGAGAACCGAAACGCCCGCCGCGCCGCCATCGCTGAAAACCGTGACGCCGCCATCCCCGGCACAAGCGAGCAGATGTTCGCGAGCATCGACGTCGCACTGGTCGAAAGACCCGTGGAACTTCGTCTGTCCCAGCAGTTTTCCGTCCAGATCATACGTCGACAAGACGCCGTTCCGTCCGGCATCGTAGAGGTGACCGAGGCCTGCGTCGATCTGCAGCGGATGGTTCTCATCGATCTCCGGCGTCTTAACGGTCTTCAAAACCTTGAGCGTCGCCGGATCGACGATCACGAACTCGTTCAAGTTCGCGATGTTCTGATACAAGCGGTGTGATTTGGGGTCGATCGCGAGATATTCGGGATGATGGCCGGGCACGACGATGGTCCCGGTCTGTTTCATGCTGCGCGAGTCTATGACGAAAACGCGGCCGCCGTCGTCCTCGTCGGCGTAGATGCGGTGCAGCGCCGGATCGTAGGCGATCGCGTCGACCGGTCCCGGAACGTCGGCGCTTGCCACGACCTTCATCGCGCTCGGATCGACTTCAGACACGGTCCGGGCCTCGCCGTCGCCGGTGTACACGAAACCGCTGTCGGGGTCGATCGCAACACCGTGCAGCGGCCCCACCCGGACTTGGCCGATGATCGCCGCGGTGTCGGCGTTCACGATGAGCAGAGCGCGGTTACCGGTATGCGCGGCGTAGACGCGTCGACGTGCAGAATCGACGGTCATGTAATCGAAGTAGCTCGCGATCGGCACCGCCTGAGGCGGCGCCATAGGGGTGATGAGCATCGAGTTTGTGTCCTCTCAAGAACGGAACCGCTGGGTCTGCTTCACGGGTTTTGCGGTCTAGCAGCAAGTCCTCGGCGCGCGATCGCCATATTCAAGATCAGGCCCGGCAGCGTCTCGCAAAACACCAGGTTGACCGCTGCGACACGCTGGCGTTCTTGCGCGCTCACGCCGTATTGATCCAACAAGTCTGAAGCAAGGTTGAGCTGATGGGGCAGCATGAGCGCCGCCTGGTGAGCCGCTTCGGTAAGCTCCCGGCACAGCCCCCAGTAGCGATCGTCGCACATCACCGGCCTGCAATCCCTCCACCACACCTCAAGCCAGTCCGGCCACGCCGCCATCGCGCGATAATCGTTATTCACGAACGGCAGCCCGGCCGACGTCTTTATCTCTTCCAAAATCGTGCGCACCCGCAGAGGCGCGTCTCGCTCGTCAGTTTTTGAGACATTGATGCCGCGGAAGTCCGTACCGACTTTTTCCTTGTCCTCATCCGAGGGAGGCCCCGAAGAGCCGGCGCCGCCCACCTCTTCGCCGGCAAGCGCGAGCCGCACCGCGACCGCGATAACGAGCAGCCGCGGATCCACTTGATGAAACAGGTCCACGATCTCCCGCATCTTGCGGATATCGGCCTCGCCGATGTTGCGGGCTCGTAATTCCGCGGCGTGATCGGCGATGTTCCAGACCCCGACGCCGCGGTCCGCCAGAGAGCCGATGCTTGTCGCCTGGTCGACGAACCGAAGGGACAGCATGCTCGGACGCAGCCTGCGCCAGGTAAAATCGAGGAAGCGCGGCACGGCCGCGTACGCCTGAAATAGAACGTTGACGAATGGAATACGCAGCGACTCTTTGATGTCGCGATAGACCTCCTTGACGCGTTGGTCTTTGTCGTCCTCTTCGCGCACGAGCGCGATCGTTTGACCCTGCATCGTTCGGTCCGTTCTCAAGAACGCTGGGAGACCGGCGGCGCGGGAGGTAGATCCACACGCAATCGCAGCTCGTCCAGCAAAGCCTTCGGAACCCTCGCCGGCGCCTGCATCATCAGGTCCTGGAAGCGTTGGTTTTTGGGGAATGCGATCACTTCCCGGATCGATTCGGCGCCGACCATGATCTGGACTATGCGATCCACGCCCAGCGCCATGCCGCCGTGCGGAGGAGCGCCAAAAGCCAGCGCCTCGAGAAGGAAGCCGAAGCGCTCGGCCACTTCATCTTCGGGATACCCCAACATAGCAAATATGCGCCGCTGAAGAGCCGCGTCATGAATGCGGATCGAACCGCTGCCCAGTTCAGATCCGTTGAGAACGACATCGTAGTGCTGAGCGCGCAGAGACAAAGGATCTCCAGGCAGCGACTCGGATCCGACCGCCGGCGCGGTGAAAGGATGGTGCATCGGTCCGATTCCGCCTTCCGGGTTTATCTCGAAAAGCGGAAAATCCAGCACCCAACAGAATTCGAAGCGCCGCGCGTCGCGCAGGTTGTTCTGCGCTGCGAGGTGCAGCCGCATCTTCCCCGCAAGCGTCCGGGCTTCGGTACGCTCGGCCGCCACCATCAGCACGGCGTCGCCCTGCTTTGCATGGGTCAGCGCGCCCAAGCGATCGATCGTCTGGGTCTCCAAGGCGGCCTTGGGCAGCGATGACTTCAGGCCGTCCGGCGTAAACGCGATCCACGCTAAGCCTTTTGCTCCCCACTCTGCCGCCACGCGGGCGAGCGCGTCGAAGTCGCGGCGGGAGCGAGCGGCGCCGCCTTCATCCACCACGCCGACGATCGATTCGCCGGCTTGCACGGCGGCGGCAAAAACTTTGAACTGCGTCCCCTCGAACGCCGGCGTCACTTCGATCAGCTCCATCCCGAAGCGCAGGTCCGGCTTATCGGATCCGTAGCGCGCCATCGCGTCCGCGTGCGACAAGCGTCGAAAGGGCGCGCCCACGTCGACTGCCAGCGCTTGTCGGAACATATGTGCCAACATGCCCTCCACAACCGCGATAACGCCTTCGATGGTCGGGAAGGCCATTTCGAGATCTATTTGCGTGAATTCGGGCTGACGGTCCGAGCGCGCGTCTTCGTCGCGAAAACAGCGGGCGATCTGGAAGTAGCGCCCGAAGCCGGCGACCATCAGCAGCTGTTTGAACAACTGCGGCGACTGCGGCAACGCGTAGAATTGGCCGCCGTGGAGACGGCTTGGCACGAGAAAATCGCGCGCCCCTTCTGGCGTTTGTTTGATGAGCATCGGCGTCTCTATCTCGAGAAAACCCTGCTCGTCCAGATAGTCGCGGACCGCCTTGATGGCCCGGTGCCGCAGCGCCAAGTTGCGTTGCATGTGCGGGCGCCGCAAGTCCAGGTACCGGTATTTCAGACGCAAGCCTTCCTCAACGTCCGCTTCACCATGGACGGGGAAGGGTGGCGTCAGGGAGCGGTTCAAGATGCTGACGGAGTCAAGGGCGACTTCCGTGTCCCCGCTGGTCAGCTTCGGGTTTTCCGTGCCGGTCGGCCGGCGCCGTACCGCGCCACGCAAAGCGACGACATCCTCGGACCGCAGACTCGAAGCCGCCGCGGCCGCCTCCGGGGCGGTGCGCGGGTCCGCCACGGCCTGCGCGATCCCGCTGGAATCCCGCACGTCGACGAAGATCAATCCGCCGTGATCGCGCGTGCTGTTCACCCAGCCTCGGATCTCGACTTCAGTCCCTTCATCCTGCGGGTGGAGCGAACCGCAGTCCCGGTGCAGCGGCCCGACCGCGCTGTTCTTCATTTAATCAATCGCCGCGCAGCGCGTTCTTCACGCCGCTCAAGTAATGGTATTGATACGCGATTTGGCGCGCGATGAACGGCCAAGTGTTTTTCTTGGGCGGCTCTTGCACGGCTCCGGCTCGCTCGATCGCGCGCCGCAGGGGCGTCGCCGCGCGCAGCACCGAGTGTAACCCGAGCGAGATGGGAGTCATGCCCAAGTGGGTCTTGACCGCCAGGTCACGATGCTTTCGGTAGAAGCGGACGGTTGAGACGCCGGCCAATTCCATGCGGTCCATTTGTTCGCCGTAGCCGACCGGATGCCAGTGGAAATTGATCGCCTCGGAATCGTAGCGCAGTGCGACGCCGGCCTTTTCCAGTCTGTATCCCAATTCCAAATCCTCGTGCCCGTAGCCCGTAAAACCTTCATCGAAGCCGCCGACCCGCAACACGTCGGCCCGGCGGACGGACGCGTTCCCGGTCAGGAAATACAGCCACGAGAGCCGGACGCGGTGCGGCGGGTGCAGCGGCCGGCGAACCTTAGGACGATCCCGTTGTTCTCGATAGTCGGCGAGCGACTGCACCTGCAGCTCGCAGCCGACGATCGCCACGGGCCGGCTCGACGCGGCGTGTCCGCGCAGATGGCGCTCGAGCAAATCCGGCGTCGCCAGGATGTCGGCATCGGTGAACAGCACGATGGGAGCCTGGGCGCACGACACCCCCGCATTGCGGGCGGCCGCCCGGCCGCCGTACGGGAAGGGCAAGTAACGTATGGGAACGCGCCCGTCGCCATGGGGAATAGCGGCGATAAAATCTGCCGTGCCGTCCGTGCTTTGAGAATCGGCGAGGACGATTTCGTAACGCTGTGGGGACAAACTCTGGTCCAGCAGGGTCGGCAGCACGACTTTCAACTTGTCGAGCCGATTAAACGTCGGAATGACGACTGAGATATCCACGACCGCTTACCCTGCCCCTGTGGCGGCAGCCGTGCCCGCAGCGCACAGAGATACGGCGGCTGCGCAGATGTGCTCTATGAGAGCCTGCGCTCCGGCGGCCGTCCGCGGTTTGCGCAACATCACGTGCGGCACGCGCCAAGGGGCCCACTCCTGCGAACTCAAGCGAAAGTACTTGTCCTCGAACACGACGACTACCGGAGCTCCCATCGCCGCCGCGACGTGCGTCGCGCCGCTGTCGACCGTGAGAACCACGCCGCACCGACCTAGTGCGGCGGCCCACTCAAGCAGGGGCATCGCGCCCAGCCAGACGCTGCCCGGCGCGCAAACGGCGCCGCCAAGACGCGCCGCCGTTTCGGCCACGTCGTTTCCGTGAATGACCACGACGTCCCTCCGGTCCGCCGCCAGCCGTTCGATCAGTGATTTGACCGCGTCGAAACCGAAGTTCGAAGCGAACCAGCGGGGCGATAGGTTCAATCCGATCGCGCCGGGCGGAATCCGGGCTCCGGCAAGGGCCGCCTCTTCGTCACCGACCTGCAGCACCAGCTCTTCCCTTCGTACATGCCCCCCCGCCAGCGGCACGAGAGCGAGCACCTGCTCGACTTCATGGGGCACGGCATGCTGCGGGAAGCGTTCTGCCAGCTGCGGATCCGCACTCGATAATCCATGCTCGGAGAGCAGGAAACGGGCCGCCAGACGGGAGCCGTAACGTCGCTGGTAGACGTATCCGATTCGCCGCGGAGCCCGAGTCCAAGCGGCTAAACGGTAGTCCGCGGTACGCGGCGCTAAGGCGACGACCAGGTCGGCGTCGGTAGCCAACCGGCGGACGAATGCACGTGCTTGCTGACGTCTCATCCCGGGCGCAAGCACGTGCACCGCGTCGACGTCCGGGCTATACCGTAGGATCGGCTCGGTATACGGGGTCACCAGTGCTTCGATCCGCGCTTGCGGCCACGACCTGCGAAACGAAGCGATGGCCGGCGTCGAAAGCACCAGATCGCCGACGCGATCGGTTCGGATCAATAGAATGCGCCGGTACGAGACGACGCCGTTTTGGAGGCCCGATGACGAGATCACGATCCGTCCTGCTTTGCAATCTCATCGTAGTATGCCGCTCGCAAAAGGCGCCCGGCCGCCCAGCGGCCTATGCGCGACCGCGCTTGGGCGCCTTCGCCGGCTAGGACGGAGAGCCGCTGCAGCAGGCGGGTCCAGCCGACGCGCCGCGCGAGCGCGCTCAACCGCATCGGCGCGGCCAGCTGACCGGTCGCCAAAGCAACGCGCCAATGGGGATGCTTTCTCAGGAACTGGACCGCGGTCCGAGCCTGGGCTCTCGTTTGGCGAACAAGCGCGGCCTGATCGCAAACACGCGGCCAGGGCTTATAATGGTAGACGAGCGCGTCACGCGAGAGCAGCGAGCGGACGCCGACTTTGCGCAAGCGAAACCCCAATTCGAGATCCTCCCACCCATATTCACGGAAACGCTCGTCGAAGCCCCCGACCTGTTCCAGCAATTCCTTTGGGACCGAAACGTTCGTCGTCCAAAAATACGCGCCGGAATAGTTGCGCCAGGAGTACCGCGGCGGGGGCAACGCATCGAACGACGATACGTTGATCACGGCGCCGCGGCAGATCGCCCGGGAATGCGAACGATGGAAGCGCAGGTGAGCGGAAAGCAAGCCGGGTGTGGCAAGCACGTCATCGTCCATGAACAGCACGATCTTGCCGCGCGCGCGCGCCAGCCCGACGTTTCGCCCGCGGGCCAAGCCGGCGTTGCGCTGGCGGACGACGTGCAGCGCGCAACTGGGCTGCAGACGGCTGATGACTTCTTCGGCCGTGCCGTCATCGGAACCATCGTCGACCAAGATCACTTCGTACTGTGAGCGAGGCAGCTGCTGATCGAAGAGCGCCTGCAACACCTTTGCGAGTAGACGGCGACGATTATAGGTGCATAGCTGCACGCTGATCAGGGGCGCACAGCCGCCAGGCGGCAGGCTCATAAAGCGACGGGCGCGTTCGCGAGCTGGCGCGCTTTTGCGACCACGGCCGAGGGCGAAAGCGCGGCATAGCAGGCGAAGTCAGGGCAATTCTCTTTGCGGTGGCCGGCCGGACAAGGATAGGAGGGCAAGACCAGCGCGACGCGCGGTCCCAAGGGTCGCCAGCGGTCCGGAAGATCCGATCGCAAAGCAAAAATGCCGACGGTCGGCGTGCCGACGGCCGCTGCGACGTGCATGGGGCCTGAGTCAAGCGCCACGACCACGGCCGCCTTTGCAAGCAGAGCGGCCAGGCCCCGAATGCTGGTCGCACCGGCGATGACGGCGGACGGGCGACGCATCAGCGCGCCGATTCCGCCGACGTGTTCGGCCTCGCCCGCGCTGCCGGTCAGCACGACCGTCGCGCCCAACGCCTCGCCGAGGAAGTCAGCGATGGCGGCGAAGGAAGCCCGCGGCAGCCGTCGGTTTTGAAGAGACATCCCCCGTGCCGCATGCAGCACGACGAACCGAGGCCCGATATCGTACCGTTGCATCACGGCTTGGGCTTCCGCTGCGTCGCGTTCACGCACGTCCACGATGATGCGGAAATCCTCGCTGATCGGCTTGGCACCGAGCGCCCGAGCATAATCCATCTGCACGTCAGTCCAGTGGCTCGTGACGTCACCAGCTTCGGTGCGCACGGCGACGCGTTTCGTATAGCGCCACGAGTAAAGCCGCCGCGATTGTCCGACGCGCACGGGCACGCGAGCCCGCTGTATCAAGGCCGCGACGCGTGCGCTCGACCAAAACACGACGGCGTGCGTGAAGCGCCGCGCGGCGATGGCCGCCGCGCCCGCGCGTCCGGGCGGCAGCGAGTCGGCGATGATGATCTCGGAAACGGCCGGATGGCCGTCGAGGATCGGAGCCGCGTACGCGCTGGCGAGCACGCTCAGCTTCGTGCCGAAGCGGCGCTGCAACGCGCACATGGCCGGCGTCGCCGCCAGTAAATCACCGAGACCACCCCCGCTGCAGACCGCCAAAACCCGCGCGCCTTCAGTCATCATGCGCGGCGGCATCAAGCATGCGGGCACGCGATGGAAGACCGCCGATGGCTTGCGCTATCCTTAATCCGAAGGCATGCTCGCAGCCAGGTCGCCAGGCGGGTTTCAACGTGCAGTGAGATAGGGCAGCCCACGGACGCCATTGTCGCGACAGTTGCGACCAACGTTGCGGACTGAACAGATCAACCACCGGCGTGCCCAGCATTCCGGCGGCGTGAGCCGCCCCGGTGTCGGGCGTAATGAGGACCCGCAGCGCGGCGATCGTGCCTAGCCAGGCCGCTAAGCTGTCGAATATCGCGACGGATGCTGCGCCGCTCAGGCGCAAGCGCTGGGGCAACCGTTCGTGCACTGCCTGCGCCAGGCGCAGGTCCGAGGAAGGCGCGAGGAGCGCGCAGCGTCCCAAGCCGGACGCCTCCATGACCTGGGCGACGACTGCCGCCCACGACGCCGGTCCCCAACCGTCGGCCATCAGTTTCGGACTGATCTGAACTCCAAGCGCACCACCGAAGGTTTGAGACGCTTCGTCCCCGCCGACATTTAGCCATTGGCTGAGTTCCCGCGTATCGGTTGGCGCCGGCGGACGCGCACCGAATTTTTCGGCGAGCCGGTAGATCGTTTCGACCTCGTGCTCCGGGTTCTTCGACCACGCCGCCGGGCGGTAGACGGGATCCGTCAGTTGCGCGTACTGCCAAAGCGATTTGAAAGACTTTTCAAAACGGTGCCAATAACCCGCGCGCCGCTTTGCCCCCGACTCGCGAGCGATGCGGTAGCCGGCCGGCTCTTCCGTGGCGACCAGCGCGTGCGTGTAACAAGCGCTTCGAATGCGCTCCATCGTCGCGGGGACACTGGCCGAACCGCCGTACACGAACACTTGCGTCATGCGGCTTGAGAATAGGTCGACGTTGGCCGGCGAGCAGACCGCGCCGAACTGAGTCCCGGGACAAAACTGACGGAGTCCCTCCAAGGCCGGCACGCACGCCAGCGCATCGCCAAGGCCGTCCAGGCGGACAAGCAGGAGGCGCCGCTGCTCAGGCATTGGGACTCCGAAGTCCGGCCACCAGCGCGTCGACGTACTCCCCATCCACCAATGCGAGCTCGGCCCAGCGCGCGGCGACGCTTCTGCGAGTGCCGGAGCGATTCAATAGGGCGCGGTACGCTTTGCGCAAGGGTGCAGCGTGGACGACGGCCGCGCGCGCGATGTTCGGCCAATACGCTCCGGTGGCAAATTTCACGGGCCAACTCGGAGATTTGCGGACGAAGCGCGCCGCCATCGTTCCCTTTTCGCGCGCCAGCACCAACTGCTCGACCAATGAGAGCCGCTGCGGAGGCTTGACGTGATAGAGATACGCCGCCTGCGAAAAGACTCGCCGCAAACCGCGTCGTCTGAGTCGCACTCCCAGGTCCGTGTCTTCCCAACCGTACAAGTCGTAGCGCTCGTCGAAGCCGCACACTTCGAGCAGGTCGCTGCGCGCGACGCTCGCGTTGCAGCTGCACAAGAAGGCACGCGAATAATGGCGAGCGTTCGGCCGCGGCAGGCGCCGCAAGTCCGCAACGTTGACGATCGGACCGGAGACGACGGCGCGCCCGGCTGCGTGCGCCGCCAGGTGGGCCTGCACGAATCGCGGCGGCGCAAATGTATCGTCGTCGCAAAAGATGACGATGCGCCCGCGAGCCTGCGCGATGCCGGCATTGCGCGCTTTGGCTCGATTCGGTTCGGCCACGTAAAGCCCGCGCAGTTCGCGGCCGGCGAACTCGCGGATGACGGAACTCGTATCGTCGGCAGAACCGTTGTCGACCACGATCGTCTCAAAAAGCGCCGGCCCGCGCTGCGCCAGCAGCCCGGCAAGGCACACGCGTAAAGCTCCCGCGCGATCCTTGGTCGCGACGATGACCGATGCATCCGCCACTACGAGGCGGCTTGTCGGCGGAGTCGATGGACGTTTGCGGCCACCTCGAGGACGTCGCCGGCCATGCGATCGGCCGCACCCGCATGAGCCGCGTAGACGCCCGCCAAGGCCTGGCCCATCCCCCGCAGGCGTTGGGGGTCGTCGATTAAAGCCACGGCGTGCGCCGCGACATCGGCCGGCATGAGGACGCCGCGCAGCTCGGGCGCGATTAGCTGTCCTGCGTCGATATTGGGCTGGGCCACGAATTCGAAGCGGCGCTCGACCATACGGGCGAGTCTTGCTTTCAGCGGCGCACCGACGATGGGAATGTGATGCAAGTAGCCGCCGATTCCGCTCAGCGCGATTTTCTCCGGACGGTTGAGAGGAAGCACGACCAACATCGGGCGGCCGAGTACGGCCGCTTCTAGACATTTCGTTCCCGGAATCGTGATGACCAGTCGGCAGCCGGCTAGAGCGCGATAATCCTCCGAGCGGTCGACCGCACAACGAACATCGCCCACCGTGATGGCGTCACCCGTGTCACTGACCGTGCCGCGCACGCCGCCGAAAGCGGGATCGGGACTCGCCTCGACACTGGCGCGCAGCTCTTGGTCGGTATTGAAAGGCGAGATGACGAAAGTGAAGCGCTCACGCGGCAATCCCTTCGCGATCGCGGCGACCGTGGCGAGAAAGAACGGCATGAGGTAGGAGAATTCCGCTGCGCGGCTTCCGGGCAGGATGCAGATGCCGCTGCCTTCGCCGGCCGGAGTCAAAAACGCGCTCAACGATCCCGACACTGCGTCGGCCACCAGGTTGCCGACGATTCTGACGCGATCCGCTGGAGCGCCGTCGTTTCGCAATCGCTCGGCGTTTTTCGCATCGAGGGCGAAATAGCGCAGGAACAAGTGACGGTACGACCGTTTGCTAAATTTGTACGTCAGCGGCTGCAGGCCAAGCCGTTTGGCGAGGGTGACGGCGTGAAAAAGATCACCTCCCAAATATTGAAGGACGCCCGGTCTGGGTTCCAATCCGGCCACGCGCCGACCCATCAAAAAGCTCCCGTACGCCTTCGCGTCGATCACCTGCGCCCGGGGAAAGAGCGTTCTCGCGTGTGCCGGCTCCCTACCGGTCGCGTACGCGCACGGCACGAAGACGATGGCGACGTCCGCGCCCGGCTCGCGAGCGAAGACGGCCCGCAAGAAGGGCCGCACCCAGCCCATGAGCTCGCCCGGACCGTTCGTCGTGACGACGACGCGGGGCGGCGTCACGTCTTGTCTCCCGATGCCACGCGCCGAATGATGTCGCTCGTCGAGTGGCCGGGATGATGCGGCGCCAACACGATCACGCCGCCGTATCGTTCCACAACGACAGCCTCCGGCAGGTCGCTCGTCGAATACTGAGCGCTCTTCACGTGGATATCGGGTTTCAATGCCGCAATCGTCGCGTCGGGGCGCGGCTCGTCAAAGACGCAGACAAAGTCGACTGCACGAAGCGCCGCGACGACCTCAGCGCGCTCTAGCGCAGTGACGATCGGGCGCTCGGGTCCTTTTTGCAATTGCCGCACGGACTCGTCAGAGTTGACGCCGACGATCAGCGCAGCGCCTAGTCCTCGCGCGAACTCCAGATAGCGAACGTGGCCCACGTGCAAGACGTCGAAAACCCCGCAGGTGAAGACCACTTTCCCCCCGCCGGCGCGCAGTCCTAATAGCCAGCGCGCCAACTCAGCGCGCTCGACGATTTTATCGAGCGCCGCCACGACGCTTCGCTGCCCGCGGCTTGTCCGCAGCGCTTGGCGCCGGCTTCAAGTCGACGATCACGCCGCCGGCAAACCGCTCTATCTCCTGCGCGGAAGCCGTCGCCGTTCCAAGCTTTTCCACCACGACTCCGGCTGCGACGGTCGCCAGCGCGACCGCGCGTTCGATTGGAGCGCCGACGGCAAGCGCCAAGGTCAGCGTCGAGATGACCGTGTCGCCAGCGCCGCTGACGTCGTACACCTGACGCGCGACCGACGGCGCTGTGAAAGGCACCTGACGGTCGGAAAAGAGCGTCATGCCATGTTCTCCACGCGTCACCAGCACGTAACGGCAGCCCGTACGCCGGAGCAAGCTCGACGCCGCTTGCGCCATGCCGCTATCCGTCTTGACGGAGATACCCGTCGCGATCTCCACTTCCGCGGCGTTCGGCGCGATGCAATCCACGTCCGCAAACGCGTCGATGTTCTGGGGCTTGGGGTCGCCCGTGATCACGGCCGTCCGCCGCAGCGCGCGAAAAGCCTCGACCAAGGGCACGGAGATCAGGCCCTTTCCGTAGTCAGAAACGATGATCCCGTCGATCTTGCCCTCGAGCTTTGCAGCGGCCCGCATCATCACGGACCGGCTGCGATCGTCGATGGGGTCGGTGCACTCTCGATCGGCGCGCACGACTTGTTGACCGTGGGCCACGATGCGCGTCTTGCGCGTCGTGGGCCGAGATCGGATGGGCACGATGCCTTGCGTGGCCGCACCGAGACGCCGGCACAGATCGAGCACCATCGCGCCCGAGTCATCATCGCCGATCGCGCCGATGATGGACACTTCGGCTCCCAGCGCCGCGAGATTGTTGGCCACGTTTCCGGCTCCGCCCAGCGTATATGAATGAGCCGAGACTTCGACCACTGGAACGGGGGCTTCGGGAGAGATACGCCTCACGGCGCCCCACAGCCATTCGTCCAGCATGAGATCACCGACGACGGCGATGCGCCGCCCGCGCATTTTTTTTAAGAGTGCGGGCAACCATGCCCCATCGCCATGGTACGCCGCAGGGGCTGCTTTCAAGGCGCCCCTCATGCCGGATGGACCAATCCTACGCTCGCGGTCCGCCGCCAGGCAGCGCGCTTACGTCTCGATCCAAAACAGTTCTTGATGCAGGGTGACTAGTTCGCCGTCCTTCACGCAAACGCGAGCGACGGTCCCGGAGCGTTCGCTGACGATCTCGTTCATCAGTTTCATCGCTTCAAGCACGCATAAGACCTGCCCTTCGGTCACCGCTTGACCCACCTCCACGAACGGAGCGGCCCCTGGGGCCGCGGCGCGATAAAATACCCCGATCAGCGGCGCGAGCACCTTGCTAACGTTCGCAGGCGTTTCGACGGGCGTCGGCGCGGCCGCGGCTGCACCCGAGGCCGGCGCCTGCGCGACTGCTGGCGGGGAAACGGGCGTGATTTCAGGGAGCGACATCCGCAGATCGATCTGTACCTCGCCCACCCGGACGTGCAGACGATCCAGCCCATCGCGTTCCATGAGCTCGATCAGCTTGCCGACGATCTTGTCGTACGGCTCCATACGATCTGCGCTCAACGCGCCAGACGCTCTTTGACGTCGTGCTCCAATTCAATGAGTTTGACCCGCTGCCGTTCGCGAGTCGTCAGATCCTGAACGGTGGCTTCGCCTCGCGCCAGCTCGTCGTTTCCCAAGATAACCGCGACGCGCGCTCCCTGTTGACCCGCCGCGCGGATCTGCTTGTCGACTTTGCGCAGCGTGTAGTCCATATCGGCTGAGATACCAGCGCGACGAAAGGCATGCAGGATGGGAACCAGAGATCGCGCGCTCGGCTCGTCCAAAGCAACGAAGGCGACTTCAGTGCGCGGCCTTCCGTTCAGCGATTCGGCGCGGCGGGGGCCGGCCGCCATCAGCAGACGTTCCATCCCCATCGCGAGCCCCACCGCGGGCGTCGCGGGACCACCCATCGCGGCGATCAACCCATCGTAGCGGCCTCCTCCGCACAACGCGTTTTGGGTACCGAGGCCCCCGGCGGACATCTCAAAGACCGTGCGCGTGTAGTAGTCGAGGCCGCGGACGATCTTCGGGTCGACTGTCGGCGTGATCCCCATGCTTGCGAGCAACGCTCGAACCGCCGTGAAGTGTTCGCGACAAGCATCGCACAGGTACGAATCGACCCGGGGTGCGGTTGCGATCACCGCACGGTCGGACGGATCTTTTGAATCGAGCACGCGCAAAGGATTGCGCGACAGCCGCTCACGCGAGTTCTCGCTCAACGTGGTCGCGTTGTCTTTCAGGTGCGCGACCACCGCCTCGCGGTACGCGGGCCGACAGACATCGCAACCCATCGAATTGATTCCGAGCTCGACGTCGGCCAAGGTCTCGCGGCGAATCAGCTCCATGCCAAGCGCGATAATCTCGGCGTCGGCTTGCGGCCCGGCGACGCCGAAGCATTCGGCTCCCCACTGGTGGGACTGACGATAGCGGCCTTTTTGGGGCCGCTCGTAGCGAAAGATGGGACCGCGATAGTAGACCTTGAGAGGCAAGTTCTGCAAGAGATTGTGTTCCAGCGCGGCGCGCGCTGTGGGAGCCGTGAACTCCGGCCGCAGGGTCATGCTGCGGCCACCCCGATCCGTGAACGTGTACATCTCCTTGTCGACGATATCCGTGCCTTCGCCTATGGTTCGCACGAAGACGTCTGTACTCTCGAAGATCGGTGTCCGTATCTCACCGTACCCGAAGCGCGCGCACAGCTCGTCGACGGCACGCTCGAGCGCTAGCCAGCGGTTCGAGTCCGTGGGAAGTATGTCGAAAGTGCCACGCGGAGCGGTTCTCTTGTCCACGAATGCCTAAACAAAAGCGCCCTTGGGCTCGCTGTGGCTTGGCGGCTGCGTTCGCTCTGTGCGTGGGCGCGGCTTCTTTGTGGCCGCCCCCGACTGCACTTCCGACGCTATCGACGCTTGCGCTCGCGAGCTTTCGCGCTTGGACGTACTGCTGTTCAATAGTCCTAGGGTCCGCTCCGTATATCCTTGTCGGCGTGGCGGCCTCCGCGTCGCTGCAAAGACTCCCTCAAAGACTGTTGTCCGCACGCCGCCAGCTCGTGGTGTCGCTATGCGCGGCACTCTTTTCTCCGGGTTGCGACTGCAGCATGAACGGATTCGCTCCGGCGCTTGCGCGTCTGCCCGCCCCGCTTGCAGGTTTCGCACTGACGTGGGGCGCGTGCTGCGGACCGGCCGCCTTATTGGCGACGCGCGTCACCCTCGGCAATCGCATGCTCTTCATCCGCCTAGCCGCTGGTTTCGTGGCCGCCGTGCTGACGGCCGCGCTGTGGTGCGGTGCCCGGATGCGCTGTCCGGCCCGGTGCTCCGATCAGGCCGCCACCCCTGTCGAACACCTGGCTCGCGCCTTTACCGCTTTGGGCATGGCGGCAGCCGTCGCCGGCTGCTGGCGCGCTGCGGCCCCGGATCTGCTGACGCACACCGATTCGCCGCTGCTGGCCGCGATCGTCGGAGCGCTGCTGTCGCCGTGCGCTGCCTCTGATGCCCCTTTGGCTCGTGTGTTATCCCCAGCGCCCGCCTCGCAGGCCGCATTTATGATCGCTGCGCAGTGCCTGGATGTGCGCCAACTGTCGTTGCTGCGCCGGCATTTCGGCCCGCGGCGCATGCTGCTCGCCGCCGCGGCCGCTGCGGCGGCATGCGCTGCCGCTGCCGCGCTCGCATGATCGAGCGGCAGAGCCTGTGCGGGCTTGGAGCTGGAATGCTCGCTGCATGCGTTTGCGGTACGGCCGGCGCGCTCGTCACGATGCCGCTTTGGATCCTCGCTTCCGCCGGCGCCGTGTTGTGCGGGTTGGCATGGTGGAAAAGCAAACGCCCGCCTCTGGCAGGTGCTTTGCTGGGCGCCGCGCTAGGCTTTGGGCTGCCGCGCGTTCCTCCACCAGTCTCCGGCCCGGTGTTGACGCACGCCGTCGAAACGTCAAGCTCGGGCGATCTGCTGTTGGTGCTGGATCAACTGGATGCCGACCCGCACAGCGTCATAGGGCGACAAGTGCTCGTATCGGGCAACTGGCATCGGGCGGGGCCGCTTGCGCCGGCCAGCATCTCGCGAACGATAACATCCTGTTGCGCGGCCGATTCCGTTGCGGTCGGTTTCGATGTCTACCCCGCCAAACAACTGAGCGCGAACTCAGGCGACTGGGTTCGTGTCAGGGGCAAGGTGAGCGAGACGCTGCGCGATGGGGAAGTGCGCTACGGGCTGGTCGGCGCGTCCGCGAGCTTCGCCAAAGCTGCTAGGACCTCGGCGGCATGGCACGCGACCGACACTTTTGGCCAAACTTTGCGTACCACGCCGTCGGGGTCGATCAGGAACGTGGAGCGAGCGACCCCGAGAGACGTGCGTCCGTAATTTTTTTTCTCGACGAGGACTCCAAACGCTTTGACGATCTCCTCGTCGGTATCGGCCAACAGCGGGAACGGCAATCTCTGCTGAGCCCTGAAGTTCTGGTGCGAAGCAGCGGCATCGCGGCTCACGCCGACGACGTAGGCGCCCAGCCGGCGAAACTCGCCGTCAGCATCGCGGAACTGCGATGCTTCATCCGTTCAGCCCGGCGTCGCATCCTTCGAGTAGAACCACAGCACCAGCCAAGAACCGCCAAATTCGCCAAGCCGCCGAAAAGCACCGGAGTCATCAACTGCCCCGACAGATGGAATGTTTTGGCCTACTCCGATCACGCCATCTCCTCTTGAACGCACCGCTGAACCGGCCGACGTGGCCGGCAGCATCGCGTGGCGCGCGTTACGGTCCGTCGCCGCTCATTTGTCGCTGACTTTAGGTTTCGGCATCAGTGCAAGAAATACCGCCGACTGGCGAAGACCAGCGAAAGGCCAGCCGCGCGAGCCGCGGCGATCACTTCACGATCGCGGATGGACCCGCTCGGCGCGACAACGGCCGAGATTCCCGCATTTGCGGCGGCCTCCAAACCGTCGGCGAACGGAAAAAAACCGTCGGTCGCGAGCGAGGCGCCCCGCACTCCGTCGCCTGCGCGCGTGCAAGCCAGAGCGACTGCGGTGACGCGATTGGTTTGGCCGGCGCAGATGCCGAGGGTCGCTTGACCGCGTACGACGACGGCGGCGTTGGACTTCACTTGAGCGACGACCGCGAAAGCGAACAGCAGATCGCGCCATTGCTCCCCACTGGGCTGCGATCCCGAGACGATTTCCCACCTGTCCGCCGGTGCCGCCTCGTCCGGGTACTCGACCAGCAGGCCGCCTAATGCGGAGCGAACTTTCTCGCCGCGCCGCAGGCGCGCCGGCAGACCGGCTTCGAAGCACAAAACGCGCAGATTCTTCTTCGAGCGTAAGATCTCCAAGGCGGCGGAGCTGTATCCGGGCGCCGCCACAACGTCCAAAAAACGGGGCTTCAGCAGCTGCGCCGCCGCTTCGTCCAGCGGCGCGCCGCATGCGACCACGCCCCCGAAGGCGGAAATCGGATCGGCTCCGAGAGCGGCGCTTAGGGCTTGCGAACTACTTTGCCGCGCGGCAACCCCGCACGGGACGGTGTGCTTGACGATTGCCGCAGCGACGGGCGCGGCGGGGATCGCCGACGCCGGGAACGCCAGCGGCTCCTCTACTCGGGCGACTAACCGTAGGCAGGAGTCCAGATCGAGCAAATTGTTGTACGAAAGTGGCCTGCCGGCGAGCTGCTCGCACGGATTTTCGGCCTTTCCAGCCGAGTAAAAGGCGGCACGAGCCCACGGATTCTCGCCATACCCAAGCCGCTGACGCACCGCGAGATTCAGCGCGATGACGTCCGGCAGATCTCCATCCGCCCCTAGAACACCGGCCTCGGTCTGCGCTGCATCGGCGTTCAAGAAGGAGGCGATTGCGGCGTCGTAGCCTTGACAGAGGCTGAACGCTTCAGACGCCAGGCGCCGCCGCTCTTCTAGAGCCGTGCCCCCTGCATGCAGGCGCTCGATAAAGGCCTCGTATTGAGACGGGTCCGAAAGCACGCTCACCCGGCAAAAGTTCTTCGCAGCCGCGCGCAAGAGAGCGACACCTCCGATGTCGATCTGTTCCGTGATCTGGGGGTCATCGACGTCGCCTTTCGCGGCACTCTCAAAGGCGTACAGGTTGACCGCGACGACGGAAAACGCGGGCACGTCGAGGCGCGCCAGGTCCTGCATGTCTTGGGCCGATGCCGAGCGCGCCAGAATCCCCGCAAAGACCTTAGGATGAAGTGTCTTGACGCGTCCCCCGCACAGCGAGGCAAATCCGGTGAGCTGCTCGACATCGTCGCATCGAATGCCGGCGGCGCGAATCGCGGCCGCGGTCGAGGTCGTCGCGACGATTCGGAAACCCTCCGCCTGCAATGCGGATGCGAGGCGGGTGACACCGTCTTTGTTGTCCACCGAGATCAAAGCCGCCGGGACGACGGCGTTAGGCACTCACCTGCTCCATGGCCAAGGACAGCACCTCGGACACGCCCGGCTCATGCATGGTGACGCCGTAAAGGCGGTCGGCGAGCGTCATCGTCGCTTTGTTGTGCGTTATGATAAGCGTCTGAGCCTGATCCGCGAGCTCGCCTAAGAGCTCTCCGAATCGACCGATGTTCGCTTCGTCGAGAGCGGCGTCGATTTCATCGAAGATGTAAAAGGGGCTTGGCCTAACCCGGATGATGGCAAAGATCAAAGCGACGGCGGTCATGGCGCGTTCTCCGCCGGACAGTGAATTGAGACTCTGCATTTTCTTTCCCGGCGGCTGAGCGCATATTTCGACACCTGCTTGGGTCGGATCGTCCGCAGTGGCCAGCATCAGCGTCGCCTTCCCCCCGCTGAAAAGGCGGGCGAACGTCTCGGAAAACGCGGAAGCGATCGAATCGAACGTCGTGGTGAACTGGCGCTGCGATTCCTCGTCGATCTGCCCGATGCCGGCCACGACATCGGCGCGGGCGCGCTCGAGATCGTCAAGCTGGCCGCGCAAGAAGTCGCGCCGCACGGCAAGGGCGGCTTGATCTTCGACCGCGTTGAGATTGACGTTCCCGAGGCGTTGTTGTTCCTCGCGGGTCTTGCGGATGTCGGCGTCGACGTCCCCGCCGTAATCGCCGTAACGGCGGTTCACGTCTTCGCGCTCTTCCTCGGTGGCGGGACTGTGCTCGAACGCCGTTGCCAGCATGGCAAGCTCGGCATCGACCTCGGCCATTCTAATACGACGGCGCTCAAGCGCGAGCGATTGCTCGCGGTCGCTTTGGCGCTCAGCGGCAAGCCGGTCTTCGAGCGATCGCGCCGCTGCGGACAGAGCATCCCGTCGTGCGCGAAGTTCGTCGACCTGGGTCGAAACGTCCGCCAGCGTGGCATCCGCCTGCACGCGATTCGACGCGAAGATCGCGCGGCGCTCTGCAAGAGCCCGTCGGTTTTGCACAGCCTCCGCCAGGGCCCGGACGCGTGACTCTTGCTCCCGCCGCAACGCGGCCGCGGCCTCGCGTGCCGCTTCGATATCATCGCCCGCCTTTGCCACTCGCTCGACCATAGCCGCCGCATGCGCCGCAGCCACGCGGTGGCGGTCTCTGATGTCGCTCAGGGCCCGAGCCAGCTCGTCTACCCGTCCTGCGGCCAGCGCTCGTTCTTCTTCAGTTCTATACGCTGCGGCGCGGTCGGCCGCGGCGCGCCGACGATACGCGCGCAGTCCGGCTTCGGCGCGTTCGAGCTCCGCCTCGGAGCTGCCACGCGCCTGCCCGAGGGCTCGATGCTGCTCTTTCAAAGCGGCCGCCTGGGACGAAGCATTCTCGAACGTCGTCGCCGCGTCGCGCAAGCGCTGCCGCGCTTCGCTGTGGCGCTTGGCAGCCTCTTCCGCCTGCGTCGCGGCGGACGCGACAAGAACCCGGGCGGCCGTGAGCTCATCGTCGGCCTTGCGCAGCATGACCGCGAGCGCGTCGGCCTCTCGCCTGCGCTCCGCAACGTCGCCACGGCGGGCAATAGGACCCAGGTCGGCGGCTGGGCTCCCGCCCGAAATCGAATGACGATGGAAGATGTCGCCATCCAGAGTGACGACTGCCAGCCCCGGATGCTCTCTTGCGAGCGTGGTGGCACTCGCGGCGTCCGCCACGACGACCTCTCGTAACACGTGCCGCACGGCTGGACGAACTTCATCGGCGCAGTGCACCACATCCGCCGCCCAACACCGGGCCCCTTGCGGAAGATCGCCCTGCGCGCAGTCTTGCGCCGAAACGGCGTCGAGCGGCAAAAACGTGGCCCGGCCCGCGCGCGAGGATTTCAGGATAGCGATGGCATGCTGGGCGTCGCCGGCGCTTCGCGCAACCACATCGTGAGCGCGAGTTGCAAGCGCAGCGTCGAGCGCCGCTGCGAATGCTTCGTCGACATCGATCAGATCCGCGACCGTGCCCAGTATACCTTCGAGCGCACCCTCGGCTTTCTTCGCCTGGACGGCGCGAACGCCCGCCGGGATTCCCAGACCGGCGTCTTGCACTTCGACAAGCGCTTTTAAGCGCGCGCTCGCCTCGACAAAAGCCGCCGCAGACCTATCGCGCTCCCGTCCTGCACCGTCGAGCCTTGCCAGCGAGGCAGCGCTTTCCTGCGCGGTGCAATCGCCGGCCTGCAGCGCATCGGCAAGCTCACGCTCGAGCGACCGCAGTTCTGACTGCACGGCGTCGGCTCTGCGGGCTTGCTGGGATGCCTCTCGGCCGACGGCCTCGCTCTCGGCAGTCAGCTTTTGGACCGCTTCCGCAAGGCGATCGCGCTCGGCTGCGCGAGCCGCGACCGTCGCATCGATTTCCGCGACCGCCGCCGCGCCAACAGCGCGCTTGTCCTCGAGTTCCCGTAAAGCCGCGTACGCTTGTTCCCATTTCTCGGCCGCTTGCGTTTCTGCCGTGGCTGCTTGCGCGGCGGCCGTCAAAGCATCGTCTCGGCCTCGCCGCGCGCCCTCCATTTCTTCCAGCAGCGTTCTCAGGCGCTGCTCGGCACGCGCCGCTTGGGATGCTGCCGACTGCGCGTCGCTCTCGAGCGACGCGCACAAACGTGCTGCTTCATCGGCGCGCGCATCGGCGGAGGCTTGCAAAGAAGCGGCTTCCTGGACCGCGGCGGCGGCGGACGCGCGCATGCTGTTCCGTTCGTCGAGCGCTAAGGTGGTCTGGTATTCTTGCGAGCGCACCCGTGCCGCCTCGGCTTCTTGCTGCGCGCGACGCTGTTGTGCGTGCGCGCGGTCTGATTCTTCAGTCCCGTAGACGGCGTTGAGCTCGGCTTTCTCGTTCTGCCGCGCTTGGGTTTTTCGCACAAAGGCCAACACTTCCAAATCGCGCAGCCGCTCCGTCAAGCGGCGGTGCCGCGTCGCCCGCCGCACGGCAAGTTCCGCGGCCGGAATCTGACCTTCGAGTTCGGCCAGGATGTCATTGATGCGTAACGCGTTGGATTCGGTCTGTTCGAGACGCCGCTGAGCCTCGCGCTTGCGGGCCTGATACTTGCTCGTGCCGGCGGCCTCTTCGAAGACTTGCCGTCGCTCGTGTGGTTTCGCGCTGAGCAACGCATCGATTTCGCCCTGCGACACGATCGCCGAAGCGTCGGGGCCGAGCCCCGTCCCCAGCATGAGGTCCACGACGTCGCGCAGCCGCACTTGAGCTTTGTTCAGGAAATATTCGCTTTCGCCGGTTCTGTAGACCCGCCGCGTCACCGCCACTTCGTCGAAGGGAGTCGCGAGCGCGCCGTCGCTATTGTCGAAGGTCAGCGTTATCTCGGCCATGCCGAGCGGCCGGCGCTGCACGTTGCCCGCGAATATGACTTCATCCATACGGGCGCCGCGCAACTGCTTCGCGCTCTGCTCGCCGAGAACCCAGCGGGCCGCATCGACGAGGTTTGACTTCCCGGAACCGTTCGGCCCGACGATCGCCGAGATCCCCGGTTCGAAGAGCAGCCGCGTTTTATCGGCGAAAGTCTTGAACCCGAAGAGATCGATGCTCTTGAGAAAAATACGCGTTGTCCTTGGGAGCGGCGTCTAGCGTGGGCCGGGCGACAAGCGCTGCAACGCTTCAGCGGCGGCCGCGGCCTGTGCCTGCTTCTTGCTCGGGCCCCGCGCGGTGGCTAGGACTGTCTTGCCCACAGAGACGGCGACCGTGAACGCTCGAGAGTGTGCGGGCCCCGACTCCGCGGTGACGGAGTATGTGGGCGGAGCCTTGTGACGAGCTTGAGCGAGTTCTTGCAGCGCGGTCTTGGGATCAAGGGCCGGCGGGGCGTCTTGCGCGACGGCCAAGTGCGCGCGCTCCAGAAAATCCTGCGCCGCCCGGAAGCCGCCGCTTAGATAGATCGCTCCCACAATCGCCTCGAAAGCTCCCGCGAGAATGGACGGCCGACGCTCTCCGTGAGCTGCGGCTTCTCCTTTCCCCAGCAGCAACAAGGTATCTGCTCCGAGGCGCAGCGCAGCAGCCGCCAACGACATTCGCGAAACGAGCTGTCCTTTTCGCCGGCTCAGCCTGCCCTCTGCTTCATCCGGGTGCTTTTCATACAGCGCGCTAGCGACGGCAGCACCCACGACGGCGTCTCCCAAGAACTCCAGACGTTCGTACGACCCGCCGCGGGCTGGGGAGGTGCACCGCTCAAAAGCGTACGAGTCATGCGTCAACGCGGCATCGAGCAGCGCCAACGCCTTGGCGTCGGGCGGATCGAAACCCAATGTTCGAGCGAAGGCGCGCAAGGCGCGCGAACGGCCGAGCCGCGCTGACAACCGCTAGCCTTGCGTGTCTGACACGGGAGGACCGGCGCGCTGCGCGCGGCGACGACGGCCCCGAGGCATTATCCGGCCTCTGCGTAGCGGCGAAACACGAGGATGGCGTTGTGGCCTCCGAACCCGAACGCGTCGGAGAGAGCGATGTCGACTTTGGCCTTGCGCGCGACGTTGGGAACGCAGTCGATCGGGCAGGCCGGATCGACGTTCCTATAATTGATGGTGGGCGGTATGATTCCGTCGCGGATAGTGAGCACCGTGCAGATGCCTTCCAACGCTCCCGCCGCGCCCAGCGCGTGACCGAACATCGACTTGTTCGAGCTGACGGGTAGAGTCTTCGCGCGCTCCCCGAACACCGAAGTGATGGCCTGTGCTTCCGCGGTGTCGCCGAGCGGCGTGGAGGTGGCATGAGCGTTGATGTAGTCGACATCGTCTGGGGTGATGGCCGCATCCTGCAGCGCTCGCTTCAAAGCTAGCTTGACGCCGTGCGCGTCGGGATCGGGCGCCGCCATGTGGTACGCATCCGACGATCTTCCGTAGCCGATGATCTCGCCGTAAATCGAAGCGCCCCGCCGCTGGGCAAAACGCAGTTCCTCCAGCACCAGCGCCCCGCCGCCCTCGGCGATGACGAAACCATCGCGCGCCCGATCGAAGGGGCGGCTCGCTGACGCCGGTGCGTCGTTGGCCGTGGAAAGAGCGCGCATGGCACAAAATCCGCCGACCGCCAGCGGCGTGAGCGGCGCCTCGGAACCTCCGCAAACCATCGCCTCGGCTTCTCCGGCTTGAATGACCCGAAACGCATCTCCAATCGCGTTGTTCGATGAAGCGCACGCCGACACGGCGGTCTGTGTCGGGCCGTGCACCTTCAGATCGATAGAGATGAGGCCGGTCGCGATGTTCCCGATGAGCATAGGGATGAAAAACGGGGAGATCCGATCCGGCCCCTGAGCGAGCAAAAGCCTATGCTGCTGCTCGATCGTCATGATTCCGCCGATCCCGGAGCCCATAAACACGCCGATGTCGTGGCGATTTGCGTCATCGATGCGCAGCTTGGAATCTTCCACCGCCTCGCGCGCGGCCGCAAATGCGAGCTGCGAGAAGCGGTCCATTTTGCGCGCATCTTTTTTCCCGACCAGCGCGGCGACGTCGAATCCGCGGACTTCGCCCGCGATTCGGCTTGGCAGCTGTTGCGGATCGAAAAGCGTGATCGGTCCGATGCCGCTCTTGCCGGCTTGGACGTTGGCCCAAAACTCCGGGACGGAGTTGCCCAATGGCGTCACGGCCCCGAGCCCCGTCACGACGACGCGCCTTCCGACTGGCATACTGCGGTTTAAATCCTCGCCTCGTTGGCCTAGGCTGCTTTGAAGACCACGGCAGCTTGCTCTCTAGATGATAGCACCCCAGATGGGGTTCCTGCCCACGCCGTCGAGACGGTCCGGCGCCAAAGAAAAGACCGGTCGAGCTTGGCTGCTCGGCCGGCCCTTTGATGAGATGTCGTGTTTATGCGACGGTGCGCCGCCCCGTCACCGCGCGTACGATGAGAAGCAGGACAACGCTGCCGATGAAAGCGACGATGATGCTTCCGATGTTGATGCCTGTCGCGCCCTGATGGCCAAGCGCGTTGAAGATGTAGCCGCCGATAATTGCGCCGATGATGCCGATGATCATGTCGCCCAGTATTCCGCCGGGGCCCTCGCCTTTGACAACCATTTTGCCGAGGAATCCGCCGATAATACCGACGATGATCCACGAAAGAATGCTCATATCAGATTTCTCCTCGTGAACTTAGGGCAAAACGCCCTTCGGTTCTTTACCCCGTTCTTTTCGCTTTTATGCCTCACCTCGGCCCAAAGGTCCCCACCGGCCCAGGTATTAGCAGATGGGCGGCGGCACCCCGCGCAGAACTGACGCCGCATGGCTGAATCGAGCTGCGGGCGGCCGTCGTGCAAGTGTACCATTTCCGACGCGTCGCCGAGCCCATTTTGCTGCGACGCTTGCCGGGACACAGCCGATGAAGGCGGTCGCTGCCATTGCGGCCACCCGGCGTGCGGCGGACTCGAGGGTGTGAACTCGGGCTCCGCTCAGCGAAAAACTTTGTAGAGAGCAGTCGTCTCCTCGGCGACGCGATCCCACGAATACCGCGCGGCGCGGACGCGGCCGGCTGCCGCTCTTTGGGACGCCGGGCCCTCGCGTAAAGCGCTGTCGATGCTCCGGGCGAATTCCGCGGCGTCGCCCGAAGGAGCGAGAAACGCGCACTCCCCAAGGACTTCCTCGCTCACCGGTATGCGTGCCGCCACGACCGGCAAGCCCGCTGCCAGAGCCTGGAGCGGCGGCAGACCAAACCCCTCGTAGCGGGACGGAAAGACCAGCGCGCTCGCGCTCGCGTAAAGATCGTGCAGCGTTTCTTCGCCGACGTACCCGCATAGCTTCACTCGATGTTGGATGCCCAGCTCTACGGCAAGTCGTCGGACGTCGTCCGCGTAGTGCGTCAGCGGTCCGACAGAGACCAAACTGACGTCGGGCACGCGCGCGATCGCGCGTACCGCCGTGGACAGATCCTTGCGTTCTTCGACCGTTCCGACGCTCAAGACGAACGGCCTGTCGGACGGACGGCGTTCCAACCTGAAGAAGGCGGCGTCCACGCCCACGCCCGTCACGACCACCCGTAGCGGATCGAGGTTCAGCGATTCTATGATCTCGGCGCGCGCGCAGTGCGTATCGGCAGCGATTCTGTCAGCGCGCCGCGCGAGGCGCCCCTGCAGCGATCCAAAATACCAACGGATGTAGGGCCTGGCCCGGACGCGACGGCGTCGCCAATGAAGATCGTGCACGCTCAGCACGACCGGATGCGGAACGCGCAACGGCAACGTCCCGCCGGTGAAATGCAGCACGTCGCATGCGGCCGCTTTGGCTAGCGCAGGCGCACGAACTTGATCCCAATAGACGCGTCTCGTGAAACGCCATAGGTCGAAGCTAGGATCGCGCAGCTCGACCGCTTCGACCTCATCACGCCGGCGCAGCGCATCGACCAAACCCGTCGCGAATACGCCAAGGCCGGTGGCCGCGCCGACGCCGAACTGCGTCTCGATGCCGACTCTCAGGCGGCTCAATGCTCCCGCGCTTTGCTCCCGAGCAATGTTTGCAACGCTTTTTCCGCATCCGCCTGATGCGGATGAAGCGCCAACTCGCGCGCGAAGGCCGCGCGCGCTGCTCGAGGATCGCCCCACTGAGCCTGCGCGAACCCATACGAGAGGAGGTACCCTTCGTTGAAGGGGGCCAGCTCCGACGCTCGTTTGTGCGCTTCTATCGCGACTCGCCGATAAGCCGGCGCACGATTTTGGCGCGCATACGCCGTCGATTCCTCGAGCTTGCCCAGCGTCTCGTAGGCGGCTGCCAGATCGGCCCGGTAGAGAACGTCGCCGCGCAGCCGCGCGATGAGTGCGCTCTCAAGCGCAATGGCTTCATCGTATTGGCCAATCGCCGTCATGCGCTTGACGGATTGCGCCAGGCGAGGAGCCGCCCTTGCGGCCAGATAGTCCGCCACGGCCTGTCTCGCGTTCCCCAGTCGAAGCTGCGCGTCGCCTTCCTCAGCGATGCAGGGCGTGCCGCAAGCGGCTCGCTTTAGATCGGCGAGCGCGCCACCCGGATCAGCGGGTAATCGCGCGCGGCCGCGATCTTCGAGTAGAACGCGGGAATCAGGCGCGAGAGCGAGGCCTCGATCAAAAAGCTCCACGGCTCGCGACGGCGACCCTTTTGCAAGAGCGAGATTGCCGATATCGTCGTACCACCACGCCCCGACCGGCCGCCAGGCAGCGGCGATCAACGCGAGCGAGACGATCGCCACCAACCAAAACTTTTTGACGCTTACGGTATGGCGCGAGCTTGCGGACGCGGCTAGAATTTTACCGTGAAATACAAGTTCTGCCGGTTTTGGACCCAATCGTAGGAAGGCAAAACGTTATCCCGATACGCGTACCGGTTGAAGAAAAGGTTGACGGACGCATTTGTATTCGGGATGTTGTACAGCACGCCAGTGGTCAGCGACGTTTTCTTCTGACTGACGGATTGCGTGAGCGTCTGGGCATCGCCGCTGTATCTTTGATCGACGTAGGCGACGTTGGCCGTCACCGCGGACGTCAGCGGAACGGCGACGGAAGCCGCGCCGTAGTAGTGGCTCAGATTAGAGAAGTTCGGATAATACAACACCCTGGCACCGCTGCCGGCAAGCTCCGCGCTGGCGAGGGAGTTGAAGGCATTCAGTCCCAGAGCGGGGTCGGCGGCGTAGACAAATGGAGAGCGATCATTGCGGCGCAGACTCTCGTACAGAGCGTCCAGGCTTATGGTGGCCCTGCGGTTGAGCAGAGGCAGCCCCAAGGTGACTCCGCTCGCGACCTGGGCGTACGTCGCGCGCTGCCGAGTGGGATAATTGAGCCCAAAAGCGTGATCCGCCAAGGCGTTGGGTTGCACCTCACGGAGCATCTGCCCACCGATGCGCAAGCGCGCGTCCACCTTGCCGACGATCAACGGGAAATTCAGCTGGGCCGAGCCGCCGCGGGTGTTCGGCGCGTACGAGCTGTAGAAATAAGGACCCTGGGCCTTGAATTGGTTGAAAAGCGGAAAAGCGAATGTGCCGTACGGGAAGGAAGGATTTGCGCCCAGCAGCGGGCCGCTGAATCCGTTGGCGGCGGCGATGGCGTCGACCTTTGCGTTGAGCGCCGCATCGTTGCCGATGCCGAACGGCCCCGGAAGCTGCGGCGCCGTCCAGGCCGCGAACAACGCCGGGGACTGACCCGAGTACTGGAACGGCGCGCCGTCGATATAATTCGAGCCCACGTCCTGGTACGTCAGCGTTTGATCGCCGCCCAAGATGCGGAAGCGCAACCCGACGACGCTTGCGCTGTCAGCCGCGTAGGGCAGCAGCGTCGTGTCTTTCGTGTAGCGGCTGGACGCGAGTTCGCCGAAGAGCGACGGGGTTTTGAAAACGCCGATTGACGCCGCGAGCGGCACGGTGAAGTCTATTCCGAAAACGGTATCGCCGACGAGCGATTGGGGCAGCGCGGGTTGCGAAAAGTAGCCGCTGTCTCCGGGTAGATCAAAAATGCGGTTGAACGTCACGCCGATGGCGCCGCCCGCCAAACCCGGAGTATGGTAGACGAGCCGGCCGCCGGCATCGAAACGCTGCGCGAACGTGTTGTTGGCGACCGTGAATCCCTGGTACGAAACGGCGACGGTCGACCCCGGCGGCAAGGGGCTAGCGAAAACCAGCTGATTGGCAGCTTGCACGAAACTGAAAGCCGGTTCGCCCGGCTGATTCGGGCCGCTGAAGAAACACCCGGCCGGGCACCCGGGACCGCTGAAGTACGACACGTACATCGTCGCCGGCTGACCGTTTTGCGTCAACGCAACGCTTTGGAGCGGAGCGCTGCCGGCTGAAAAAGTATCCGTCGTCGGCGTCGACCCATACACATTGCTCGTCTGCTGGAAGTAGTAGGGGCCCAGATAGCTGGTCGATCCGGATCCGGCGTTGGGCGGGAACGGACTCGTGTTGATGGCCACCGGGTCGAGCCGAAAGCCGAACAGCTGAAAATCGACGTAGCGGGCCGCGGTTCCGGAGACGTCCCCGCCTTCGGGGAAAGGCCTGAACGGATCCTTATACTGGGCGTGAAAATTGTCTGGCGGACTGTAGGCCAGTCCCGTCAGCGAGCCGCGCAGGTTTTCCAACTGGCCCAGTCTCAGATCCAACCCTTGCACTTGGCCCGCGTTCGGGACGCTTACTTCGATCGTCGGATTCACGCCCACTCCGAGTCCGCGGTTGCGATAGCCTGCCTGGGCAAAATCGATCAGCTTCACCGGCAGCGAAACGATGAGATTAGGCGTGGCCGCGTATTGGGCGGTGAACTCCCACTGGCTGCGCGGCAGCAGCACGCCGGGATCGTTGGCTCCGTAGTACGGGTCGTTCGACGAGTCTGTCTCGATGTAGGCGTCGGTAAATCTTTGCACCGGATCTTCGCGCGCCAAAGCGCCGCTCACGAGCAGGGGATTCTGCAATATCTCCCGCTGCGAATAGGAAGAGCTGAACGAACCGTGCACGGAAAAGCGCTGCGCGAATTGGGTCGTCCGGTCAAGGCTCGAAAACCTGTCCTCGACAGCCGCCGTGCGCACTCCGAGCGCTCCGAGTTCATCCTTATACTGACTCATCAACGCGCGCAGACTGACCAAATCGGAGCGGCTTGCTCCATCCTCTTCGACCTTTGCCAGAGCGAGGGAGATCAGCCGGGCGATTTCGGCCCGCGACATCGGAGCGCCGGCACAGATCCTCGCGGTCGGGTATCCGCGGACCAGGCCGTCAGCCGCCAGCGATTGCAAAGCATCGCAAGAAGAGCGGTCGGCGGGAACATCGTTAAAAGGCGAAGCCGCCGCCGGCAGGTGCGCGGCAGCGCCCAGGAACATGAACAGGACGAATACCGCCGCTGTGGCGGTTCGCTTCAGCGCCATACGTTCCACCGTTTACGAAGGGCCCAGGCGTCTGTTGTCTTACGCACGACTAGGGGCTTTCCTCCCCATCGCCACCGTGCACCGGTAGCGGCGGAGGATCAAAAGGGCGGCGTACCCGTCCAGCGGCATGCTGGGCACCAGCAGGCCCCGCGGCACGAACCTCCACAGGCCCCGAGGGGGGTGCTCTTCGTAGTAAAGGCGTCTTGCCTCTAAAGTCGTGTTGGTCTCGTCGACGACCGCGAGCGGGATGGAGGGCCAGCGCCGGCGGCAAAGGCTGAGGATGGAGTCGGACGTCGTCGCATCGCCGACGCAGATCACTTCTATGCCGCCGCGGGCGGCGTCGCGTTCTATTCGCTGCTCGATGGCAGCGGTGGCAACGACCTCCAAAAAACGGCGCACGCCGTGCGAATCCATGGCTGCGTAGCCGCATTTCGTC
>JACRUD010000175.1 GCA_014304875.1 Vulcanimicrobiota bacterium | reverse complement strand
GTGGATTCCTTCTCCGCAAAGCGGAAAGTATCCACGAAACCGAGCCAGCTTCAAGCCAATCGGTCGCCGCTTGTGGCACCGGTGGCTTAATGGCGAGAACACTTTTACGAGGTAAAAGCCCGACTCAGCGTCAGCCTCGACTGCAAGGACGCATCAGGGACCGTTTCTTCGGCTTTTGAGTCTCTGGTCCACAACAGTCCGCAGTAGTCCTAAGTCTCAATGGAGAATAAATCGGTCACGCTGCTGTCAGAAGGGGAAGCCATCTTGCGTCGCTCCGCTCGCTCGCTCCTTAGTTCAATATCCTCCTTGGTTTTCCGCAGGTCGCAAAGTCCGATGGATCGCCAACTCCGGTCTCGGTTTCCCGATATTCGTTTGGCCGAAGGAGTGATCGTCAAGGCGCCTCACAGGCTGTTCGCGGGAAAGGATCTGCTTCTCGATGTCCGCGCATATTTAAACTGCGCGGGAGGGGAATGGAACGATAACTCCGGCTACATCAGGTTGGGAGACAACGTAGAAATAGGTCCGTACAGCGTTCTATGGGGCGCCGGCGGAATCACAATGGGCAACGATGTGCACATCGGCGCTCACGTCAGCATCACCGCTCATGAAGCCAAGCAGATCCGGCCCGAGAACGTCGACGTCTTCAAACCGTTGGACATGGAATTCGCCCCGGTCATCATCGAAGATCACGTGCTCGTGTGTTCCGGTAGCGTTATCATTCCGGGTGTGACGATCGGGCACCACGCTATGATCGGCGGGGGCGCCGTCGTGACGAGAGACATACCGCCGTACGCCTTGGCAGTGGGGTGCCCCGCCCGAGTGATTCGATTCAGTAACGCAGAACAGGGACCACAAGACCTCGGTGCGACGAGAGCATTGGCCAACGCGACGTAGTTCCGCGGCTTCACATACCGCGATCAAACCAGTGCGCTCTAACAGTGGTGCGCAAGCAAATAGGGCAAGTGATTCGTAAAAGCCTCGTGGCTGGCTATCAGTCCGGTTATTACGACCAATGCCACGGCTGAAGGCAGTAAGTGTCTGAACGAAACTGTCGAGGCGCGCGCAGGGCGCGAGTCGGAACGTTCTAGGTTCGGAGCGGTGGAGCAGAGAAACCCACCAGTAGCCGCCACGTCGTCTGTACTCGCCGAGCATTCCTTCAACAAAGCCGCGTAGCCCGCGGCATCCGACTTGGATGCCGCCTCATCCGTTTTGCGCTCCCGTCGCTCGTACAACCAGCGCTCCAGGCCTTCGAAACCGGGCACCAGCAACGCGCTGAAGAAGAGATGCCACAAAAGGCTGCGCTCGGGATCGCGACGCCGCACGTGGATCAACTCGTGGCGGGCCACCAAGCGCAATTTGTCTTCGGGCAGCGGATCGGCGAAGCCACTAGAGATCAGCACCGTTGGACCGCTCACTGCCGTCAAGCAAAACCTTGACGACACATCAACGTACGCCAACCGGGGCGCTGGGACGGCAAGCTGTCTGGCTTCATCAGCGAAAATTCGTGCCAAACTCTGCGGGGCTTCGGTTGACAAAGTCATGAGCGCCTGGATCTGACCCCGAAGCTTAACGTAGCGGACCAAGGCACCGACGACGGCCAGCAGCGCAGCGACCAATGCAAGCCACGGCAGGCGCTCGTGGACCCACACAAGGCTGTGATAGATGAAGTCGGTGGGTAAGAAGGAGCATAGCTTGCCGGCTAGGGGCACGAGCGGTACCAAGAACACGACGGGCCACACGACACGGGCGAAACGCATAGTTACTGCGACGAACGCCGCCGATTTCGTTTTGCGCGAACCAATCGTGAGAGCTGATCTAAGGCTCGCGCATCGTCGGCGACGATGTCGACAAAGCCGTGAATCGCGGCGGCGCCGTGAGCATCGATGAGTCCACCCAGCACCTTGTTGACCATTGAGGTGATGAACGTTTCCTTGGAAGCCGTAGCCTCATAGCGGGTTTGTGACGATCGGACTTGCTTTCTTACGGCCCCCTTTTTGGACAGCCGCGAAAGCTCGGTGAACACGGTTGTGTACGCGATCTCTTGTTTTTTGCCTAAGAGCTTGTGAAGCTCTACCGGTGACTGAGGGCCGTGTTGCCAAAGGCATTCCATGATGGCGGCCTGCAGGGGACCAAGGACTTGTTCGACGCCCACAGCTTCTGGTCGAAAGGCGTTATTAACAAATAATCTTCTATCAGCCATTATCGTTATTTCCGCCGGCGAAGGGCAACAACTCGTAGGCGCCTTGAGTGACAACTCGTTGTCCCACCCGTAACCGATTCGATGACACGGCCGCGCGTGCCCCTGACTCCAAGACTATCTGAACGGGAACCCTTTCGTACGTGCCCGACGTCTTGCCTGGAACGAAAACCTCAGGCTTGCCCGTATTCGGATCTTTGACGACCGCAGCCTCGGGAACCACGAGAGCATCGCGCGCCACCCGAACGGTTATCTCGACCTCAGCGGACGCACCCGGGATCAGCTTTCCCGAAAGGGGAGCAACCCTTGCCGTCAGCGTGCGTGTGTCCGTGGAAAATGCAGCACCGACGACCTGCACCTTTGCGGGTATGCCCTTTGTTCCACCGTTAAGGACTATGAGAGCCGAATCACCGGGCCGGACTAAAGCCGCCTGATCTTCGCTAAGCTGGACGTCGACGACGGAGCGTGAAGGATCGACGATCGTCAGCACAGGAGTCGTTGTATCGACTACTTCGCCAGCGTTCTTCATGCGTGCATTGACCACGCCGCTAAACGGAGAGACGATCGAGGTGAGCGACGCGCGCGTAACCGCGCTGTTCAGCGCCGCCTCAGCTTGCTGCAACTGAGCCTGAGCCACCGCAACGTCCTGAGGCCGCGGACCGGCGCGCAACAGCGACCCCTCCTGCTGTTTAGCCTGGAACTCAGCCCGGGCGTCTCCGTAGGCGGCACGCGCTTGCTCTAGATCTCGTCGTGATGCGATGCCGGCTGACGCCAGCGACTGCTCGCGCTGGAATTCGGCTCTCGCCGCGTCAAGCTTTGCCTGGGCGCCGGATGCGAGCGCCGAATTTTGCGCCACTTCTTGAGGCCGTGCCCGTGCCTGGGCCCGCTCCAGCGCCGCTCGTGCGGCCGCGACGTCGGCTTGAGCCTGATCTACTGCACGCTGGGCGACACGGGCGTCAAGCATCGCCAGAGTCTGGCCGGCCAAAACGTGGTCCCCCACGTTGGCAGCCACGCTCGCGATCTGGCCATCGGAGGGAAAGGCAAGCGTCGCCTGAGCGTTGGGACCAGCGACGACGGTGCCGTTCGCCGTGGTGCTACCAGACAATGCGGTACGCTGAATCACTCCCAACTTCACCGCGACTGAGGGTCGTTGCAGCGTGGCGCGATTCGTTGTCCGGGTTGGCGTCGCGTTCGTGCTTGGCGCGGTCTTTGCAGAGCATGCCGCCAAAGCGCCGACACAAGCCGCAAGGCTTAGCAGGTACAAATTGTTCATGTCATTTAGCTGTGTCGCCGCTGTCCGTCAGGACCCCGAGCAATGCGACGGCCGAAGCAAGCTCGGCCGCCGCCTGATCAACGTCCCCTCGCGCCGCGACCTCTTCATTTCTGGCGCTGACGACATCAAGCGTCCCAAGCGCGCCTTGACGGTAACCATATTGAGCGATGCGCAGGCCCGCGCGAGCTTGACCCAATGTGTCTTGGGCGAAAGCCAGCCTGGCTCGCGATGATTCCACCGCGGCGACCGCCTGTGCAAGATCGGATCGTACTTGGAGCTTCCTACCTTGCGCCTGAAGCTGAGCTACGTTGCCCGCTGCTCGAGCCTCGTTAACCGCTCCCCGAATGGTGCCGTAGTCGATGAACGGTACGGATATCGTTGCGCTAAGGGATGGCCGAGCCGTCGTAAGCCCCGATGTCGCGGCACGAATGGTTTGAAAGCCGGCGCCAAAGCTCACTGACGGTCCGCGCTGTGCCCGCGCAAAGCGCTCTTGCGCTGCAGCTTGGGCTATCGATGCGCGAAGCTGGGCCAATTGAGGGTCGGCACTTAGGGCGCGCCGGAGTAGCTCATCCGCGGCGGAGGTGCTCGATTGTGGCGCTTGTAGCTCGACGCGTGTCTCGCTGTCAGCGGGGCGACCGATGATCGTGTTCAGAGTGATTCGTCCACTGCGTACGTTAGCTTGGGCTCGCATCAAGTCGGTCTGGGCTCTACGCAATGCCACCGTAGCGCGCAGCACGTCAAAGTCACCGACGGCGCCCGCACGCTGGCGCTTTGCGGCGCTCGCCCGAAACTCGAGCGACGATTGAACGCTTTCCTGGGCGACCCGCGCGATCGCCTGTGCGCCCGCAAGCGAGTAATACGCTGTGATAATACGGCGCTGGATGTCGCGGCGACTGACCCGAAAGCCGGCGGCTGCGATCTCGACGCCTGCGCGGGCCTGGCGGCGCAGCGCCGATAGCGAGCCGGGGGGCGTAAGTTGTTGCGACAGACCAGTGTTTTCGGTCTGCAGCGTCCCCAGGCCGGCCGGAGCGTCCGTGGAACTGCCGGCTGTCGATTGGAAAGCTAGAGGCTGCGCCGCCGCCTGTTGCAGGCGGCCCTGTGCGACGGCGTACGACTGCTGAGCCGCAGCGATCTCGGGGTTTCGGGCATCTGCTTCCGCAAGCGCCTGTGAGAGTGTCAAGACCGGAATGGGCGTGGCTTGAGCGTGCGTCAGTCCGGCATACAATAAGGCTACGAGCGACAGCATCGAGACGGCAGCTAGCCTCAAACCGGTTGACGCTCCGGCCCCAATGATAGCTGGGGCAAGTCCGGCTCATGCCGAACATCCTCCGGCTCGTGCACGAAATCCAGCGAGAAGCGGGTCTTCCTCGGAATGGACGCGTAGAACGCGGGCATGAACAGCAGCGTAAAAAACGTGGAGAAAAGCAAGCCGCCGATGGTCGCGACCGCGAGCGGCTTTTGCATCTCGCTGCCGGCTCCCAGTCCCAGCGCCAAAGGAAGTACCCCTAGCATCGAAGTCAGCGTGGTCATGAGGATGGGCCGCATACGGGTGCGCCCGGCAGCGATCATGGCCCGCTCAATGCTCTCGCCTTGCGCCCGGCTGCGGTCCACTTCGTCAAACAGCAGAATGCCGTTCTTCACGACGCCGCCGACCAGCAAGATGAGACCCATGAACGACGACACGTTGAGCGGTATGTGGGTGACTCGCAGCGCTATCACGACGCCGAAGAGCGATAGCGGCACGGATGACATGATGACCAAAGGAATGCGGTAATTCCGGAATTCGAAGATCATCGTGAGGAACACGAGCAGCATAGCGATTAAGATAGCGACTCCGAACTCCGAAAAGGAACGTTGTTGCAACGCGTAACGGCCTCCATAGTCGAGGCGGTATCCGGGCGGCAGCTTGAGATCAGCAAGCGCCTTTTTGATGTCTTTAATGGTGCTGCCCAAGTCCCGGCCGCTCACGTTGCCCGTGACGCGGACGATCTGACGCAGGTTTTCCTCATTCAGTTCGGTCGTCAAGCCGGTCGCTCGAACGTCTGCGAGCGCCCCTAAGCTATAAGTGGACCCGTTCGGGGCTACTATAGGCATGTTCTGGAGGTCGCCCAGCGCCTGATTCCAAGGCACGTCGTACCGCACCCGAATGGGAATCTGGGCGGGCAGCCTAGGGATGGTGGTCACGACGATTCCGTTCAACCCTGCCTGAACGGCTTGAGACAACGACTCGGTCGTAAAGCCTGCCCGACTGGACGAAAGCGACCGGGGCCGCACGATCGTGTTAGGGTTCGAGTACGTGATCCCGTTGAAGTCGTCTACCACGCCCGAAACTCTCTTCATACGGTCGTCCACCTGATCCGCCAGCCGCATGAGCTCACTTTGGTCGTTCCCGAAGATCTTGATTTCAATAGTGGCCGGCGCATTGGAAAGATCGTTGAGCGCGTCTTGCAGGATTTGCGTTATGGTGAACTTGAGCGCTGGAACTTTGGCCGTTATGCGAGTCCGGAGCTGACCGAAAATCTCTTCTATGCCTTCGTGGCGCTTGTCACGCTCCAGTAACGTGGCCCGAATGTCCCCCGCGTTTTGCGGCGCCGGAAGAAACCCTGACGGATCCAATCCCGTAAGGCGTCCGTAGGCCACGACGTTTGGATCGCTGGAAATGATACCCTCGACTTGTTTGAGCGCCCAATCCGTCTCCTCGAGCGATGTTCCCGGCGGCATCGTGAAATTAAGCTCGAAGGCGCCTTCATCCATTTGGGGCATGAAGTCCGAGCCGAGCCCCCGCGCGATGAGCAAAGTCGCCGCGATCACGACGGCAGAGCCCACATATGCGACCTTGCGGTGCCGAAGAAACCAGAGCAGAGTTGGTTCATACAATCCTAGCAGCGAACCCATGACGCGCTGGCCGGGACCGGCCGGATGATCGCCATCGCCAGCGCCGCCGCCTTTTAGGAAATACGCAGCGAGAAGCGGCGTGACGTACAGCGCGAAAAAGAGCGACAGAAGCAAAGCGATAGTCAGCGTTATCGAAAGGGCGATGAAGAAGGCGCCGGTGACGCCCGAAAGCATCGCCATCGGAGCAAAGACCACGATCGTCGTGACGGTCGATCCGATCATGGGTACAGCGATTTCCTGCATGCCCTTGCGCACAGCGGCAACGCGCTGCTCTCCTCTTTGGAGGTGACGCCAGATGTTCTCGACCACGAAGATCGCGTCGACGATTATCAGCCCGACACCGACTGCCAGTCCCCCGAGCGTCATGAGGTTGAGCCCTTGGCCCGTAAGCCGCATGAAGAAGAAAGCGATAGCTATCGTCAACGGGATTACAGTTGCCGCTACGAGCGTGCTCCGTAGGGAACCTAAAAAGAACCACATGACCAAAACGGCCAATAACGCCCCGATGCCGATCGCATCGCGCAGATTCTTGACGGCATCGTTGACTAGGATGGCCTGATTCCAATATGGTTTTATAGCAGCGCCAGAGCCAAGCGATTGGGCTTCGCGCTGTAACGCCGCGTCTACGTCACGATAGATTTTGGCGACGTTGCCGCCGGGCTGCGCGTACACGTTGAGCAGCACGGCGTCCTTACCGCCGGAGGACACGAGCGCCGTTTTCGGTTCCAATGCCTCATGCACGGACGCGACGTCGCCCATGGTAACGGGCACGCCGGCTTGCGTACTTATCACGATATTCGCAACGTCGTCTGGCGATTTGGGAAGCCCGCTGACCAAGACGATTTGGCGTTGTCCGAAGGCGTTGTAATGGCCGACCGATGTGATCTGATTGTTGGCCGACAATGCGGTGGCGATCTTATCGATTTGAATATGATACGATGACAGCTTACGGGGGTCCAGACTGATCCAATACTCGATCTGTCGGGCGCCGACCGTCCGTACTTGCGCGACGCCCGGTATGCCCGTCAGCGTCGGCTTGATATCGTATTCGCTAAGATTGCGCACCTCGGCCGGCGATTTACCGGGGATCGACACCGTGTACCCCAAGATCGGGAAGATATTCGGGTTGATGATCTGAGCGTCGAGATCGGTGTTCGGCGGTAGAGCGGAGCGGATTTGGGAAAGCGCAGCATTGATTCGCTGGAGATCGACGTTGATCTCGCTGTGCGGATCAAAGGTGACGGAGACTAGCCCTGACCCCTGCGCGGAATTGCCCTGAACGAGAGTGACGCCGATGATCGTCGACACCGCTTGTTCGATGCGCCGGGTGATGTTCTGCTGCACCTGTGTCGGTGCCATCTCTCCGTTTTGCGCCACGACGACGATGCGCGCAAAGGCGACGCGCGGGTAGATTGAAGTTGGCAGCGACCGTACCGACGCTAAGCCAAGCACTACCAGAACCGCTAAGGTGGTGAGAAGCCCGCGAGCATGTCGGAGTGCGAAGTTTGCGAAGACTATGAGGAGCTACCTACCGAATCATGACGTACCGCATCTGCAGGGAACTACACTTTACGAAAAGTATACTACGCCCTGTAATATAGTGTCAAACCGCGGCTGCGGAAGCTGCATTATCGAAATCATCGGGAGGATAGCGTGAAGCTTTACCTTGGTATGTCTTTGATAATCGCCGGAGCGTTATTGGGCGGTACCATCGAGCACGCGGTCAGCGAATCGAGCACCGCCCGCGCCGCATCCAATCCTGCAGTGGCTCGCGGCGGTCAGGCGAGCATGGACACGACGATGCAGGCGAAGTCGTCGGCTGACCGAGAGATGAACGAAGCGATGATGCATATGACGAGGACCATGGATTCTACAAAGATGACTGGCGATGCGGATCGCGATTTCATGGTTATGATGATTCCTCATCACCAAGCCGCGATCGACATGGCAAAGATTGAGCTACGCAATGGAAAGCGGCCCTTGGTCAAAACTCTGGCACACAACATAATCGACGCTCAGGCGCGCGAGATAAAGCTTATGCACTCGTGGCTGCGGCAATGGTACGGAAACGCGTCCGGTTAACGCCTGCGGAAGTCGCAAGAACGTGGAAGCTTGGCACCGTTTGACCCATTTCGCCAGCCCACGGATATAGGCTCCCTGACTTGTCGAGCCAATCCTGACGAGCTCTGGCCTGGCACTATGCGGCCACCGCTAAGTCGCCGCAATAAGGCGCTGGCTACATGAAACGCAGGAACGTTTCCCCGACCTTCTCTTGACACTCCGACAGCGTTGCCAGGCCCAAAACTTGCTGGGTCACTGGTCCCTTTGGGAACGCATTTGGCGCCAGGTTAAAGCCGCACCAGGATTTAGAACGCTGTTCCGGCGCCTGCGCTCGCGTCCGAGCGTCCCCGGACTTGGCAAGGCATCTGCCTTTGTGGTGGGGCAGATGGTACGCGTTAAGGACCGCGCTGCGATCGAAAAAACCTTGGATGAAAAGGGCCGTCTTCGAGGTTTGCAATGGCTCGAACCGCAGTGGTCTTACTGTGGCACGACACAACGGGTCTCAAGGCACGTTCGCCGCATCATGGAGAAATCTGGCCACATGCGGTCCATATCCGGCACGGTGATACTGGAAAAGGTCAGTTGCGCCGGGCTAAGCGGCGCAGAAGGATGCGGTCGCGTGTGCCCGCTGTTCTTTCGCGATGAGTGGCTTCAGCCGACAAATGACGGCGCCTCCGACGCGGCGTATCAACCGAGCACGCGATATGCTATAGTTCGGTGCCTCTCGGATATTCGAGCGACGCTTGACGCTGGCGGCGGCCGTGATGGCTTGATGTTTATGCCGCAAATGGAACAGTTTGCGGAGCAGCAATTTTCCATACTAAAAACCATCGATAGGGTGCAGGAGAGCGGCGTAGTAAGGCCCGCACGTGCCCGCTGGTATATTTTACGCGGCCTACAGTGTAGCGGTGCCGTTCTTGGACGTCGCAGCCCATGTCACAGATCATGCGCGCTTATTTGGCACCGTGATTGGCTCCGCCTAGAGCGACCATGCTAGGTGCCCCCGCTGTTGCTGAACTTAAGCAAGCACGGGCCTAACCACCCCAACTGAGGGTTCGCGAAATAGGGCAAAGAGCGTCTTCGATCTTTTCAAAGCTGGAGAGCGCTTCAACTATGTAGTCACCGTTTGTGATGAGAGGAGCGCCGAGCGATGCCCTATTTTCCCTGGTTTTGCCGAACGGTTGCACTGGAGCTTTGGCGACCGGCGGCTTTCGAAGGGTCGTGGGATCAGAAGCTGGAGAAAACGCGCGTAGCGCGAGATGCGATCCGAGCCCAGATCGAGGCGTGGTGCACCACCGGATACCCGCGCGTCGCATAACAAAGGGCTTTATCTCCAAGCCCCGACTGGGACCTACTCGTCGTTGCCAGTCGGTACAAGCATGGGCCTCTTGGCTGGTGCGCGAGCATACGGCACGTGAGTCCGATAAACGGTTTTGGCGTCAGCCGTTGCGACCTGCCACCTATCTCCGCGCAGAGTTTGCTCGAGATATTGAACCAACACATGCGATGCTTTTTGGCCGATCAGCGAGCTCAACACATCCACGTCCGCGATGCCTTGCATCGAGACCGTTCCTTGAAACAAAATCTCGCCGCTGTCAATCTTTTCGGTCATCTTGTGTAGTGTAAAGCCGGTCATTTGTTCACCGTTGAGCAGACACGACTGCACGGGAACCGGGCCTCTGTAGAGCGGCAGCACAGAGGGGTGAACGTTGACGACGAAGCCGAATCGATAGAGCACCTGGGAGCGAAATATCTGGTTAAATCCGGTCACAATGCCGACGTCTTCGTTGCTGATACGTTCATAGAAGACCGGCGAATTAACGTCGTTGGTCTGCAGCACAGGCAACCCGTGTCGAAGGGGGCCCTTCCCTTTGGCGAGACGCCTGATCCGCTCAATTGCGAAACGCACTCGACGGGCTAAGTCCGTAGGCTCGTTTCGTGTGGAGTAGACGATTGTTACAGGTGTACCATGCTTTCTCGAAAACGCGGCCATTACGGCAATGAACGGCTTACTGAAGCTGGAATGCGAGGTAAAATGGTATATCATCGGCCGCCGGCCTTCAGGGGTGCTTCAAGGTTGCCTCTAGCGTCTGTGGGCCGGTTCGTTCAGGGACGGCAAGCGTCGTAACCTGAGGATCCGGCGGCGCAGTGGCTCAACCTTCATTTCGGCCGCCTGCTGATAGTTCGCTAGTGGCGACGCAAGGTTGACCGCTCTACAGCGATGTGCTAAGATGCTTAGCACATGTCCCGCCTATTCCGCCTGGATGGTAAGGGGTCAGGCCTAGCCTTAGGCCCGCTGGAAACGCGCGCCATGGAGGTAGTCTGGCAACTGGGCGGGTGGGCCACCGTCAGCGACGTTTACGACCGTCTAAATGCGAAGCATCGCGAATTCGCATACTCCACCATCAAGACCATCCTAAACAACCTGGTCGACAAAGGGCATCTTTGCAAACGCGCCGCTGGCCGCGCCAACGAGTTCAAAGCGGTTAGATCCAAGGAGGCGTTCGACGAGCGTCTTGTGCGAGACGTCGTCGAGCCACTGCTAGCGCGTCATCGCAATCCGCTCTTAGCGCACATCGTTCACGAGCTGGACGATGAGGAGGGGATCGCCGAGCTTGAGCGGCTCCTAGCGCAGAAGAAAGCGAAGACGCGCCATGGCTGACCTCATGCTGTTCCTGCATGCCTGCAATTCGGCCGGGATGCTGCTCACTTCGCTCTGCGGTCTTATCCTTATGCCGTTTGCGGCATGGGCCGCCATACGACGGTTGACGCCATACATCGTGCGCATGACTGACGACACCCCATGGCAAGCGCCGCTTGCCTCGATAGCTGCAACTATCCCAGGGGCACTGTTCTTATCCTTAGCAGCCATCGGGCTAGCGGGGGCGTCCTCGTCCGGATGCCTAAACTTCCTGTGGGGTCGCATACTGTTCGGCACAATCTTGAGCTTAACGCTGGTTGCCATCACACGTGCATCCAGCATCGCAGCGAGCCGCGGCGGCGAAGTACGGCGCTTGATTCGGCTGTCCGAACCTCCGAGCCGACGAATCCAAGGAATTGCTGCTAGAGCAGAAGTTTGTGTCCGGGTTCTCAATTACGCCCGCCCGTTTTGCGCCCTTGCGCGTATCTTCTCTCCGCTAGTTGTGATCTCGCGCGGCACCGTCGAGCGCCTAAACGATGACGAGCTTGGGGCCGCCCTACGTCACGAACGAGCCCATGCTGTACGGGGCGATCTCCTGCTCGCCGCGGCGCTGCACTTCTTTGTCGATCTCTTGCCTCTGCCGGCGAAGGACCTAATCGACACGTATGCTGGCGCTCGGGAGCTGGCCGCGGATCAACACGCCAGTCGGCATGCAAGCCGCGAAGATTTAGCGTCCGCAATCCTTTCCTTGGCAGGTAGTAAGAAACTAGCGCCATCGTTTGCCTCACTTGCCGAGGATCAAAGCGGGGTGCGACCGCGCGTGATGGCGCTATTGGAAGCCCGTGCCCAACGATCCGGCCCTGCGGTACGCCGACTGGTCGTGACGGGCGCGCTCTTGGCCATCGTGGGGTTGAGCTTTTCACCCGTAGTCCTTTCCGCAGCGCCTCACCATGCGTGCGCAGTCACACAAATGGGGGCGCCGAAGTGAGGCTCGGCTTTTTTTGCCTCGTACTGCTAAGCTGCTTGGCACTTGCGCCTCTGTCGGCGCAGGCGTCACCGATGGTGGAGCGGTTAAACGGCTCGCAAGCAATCCTTACTCTTGACCCCGATCCGCCGACTATCGGAAAGGTGCATGCCACGGTCGACGTACTTGGAGTTCCGGCGGCGTCTTTGAAGGGCGTTACGGTACGATTCTCTTCAACCATGCCCTCGATGGCCATGGAAGGCCCAGCCGGCGTAGCTCAACCTGTGCGTTTGGGTCGCTACACCTTCACAACTTCGTTGCCGATGGCGGCGCCATGGACATTGCGCCTGCAGTTTTCCGGCGGCGCCGTTCGGGGGATGGCGACGTACAAATTCGCTGTCGTGGGGCCCGGTGATGCCGCCATGGCCGGCATGTCGAGCGGCGACGTCACCGCCTGGCGCACTGCCGTCTTCGGCTTGTTTGCGATCATCCTAGTCGGTGCTTTCGTTCTACGCGGAGATCGCCGCCCTGCGACGTTCGGAGTCTTCGTCTCCGCCACTGTCTTAGTCCTCATCATGGCATTGCTGCAGAATCGCTATGCGGCTCCGGCAATGGACATGTCGAGCATGTCGACGATGCGCGGTTCGGGCCCGATGCCCGTCACGCTGGTGACCGTTCGAAGCGGCGCTACGGGCACCGACGTATTCGCGCCGGGGACGATTCAACCGTATCTTACTCAGGACATCGTGACGCGGGCACCGGGCATCCTTCGCGACTTCGATCTGTACGCGGGGGATCGGCTACGCGCGGGGCAGACCATAGCAAACCTCGACGCCCCTGAGTTAGGCAGCCAGGCGCAGGCAGCGAATGCTGACGCGCAAGCCCAAGCTGCGAGCGCGCGAGCCGCCGCGATCGAGGCACACCACCACGCTCCCGTCGGCCTTTCGATAGCACAGAACGAGGCTGCCTCGACTCGGACGGATTTGTCGGCCGCCATCGCGGACGAGCGTGCCAAGAACGAGCAACGTGACTATTGGAACAACGAAATAAGCCGCGAGCAGAAGCTCTTCTCGCAAGGCGCCGTATCGCAACAAGAATTACAAGACGAGCGCGCTCAAGCAGCGGCCGCGAACTCCGCCTACCAAGGCGCCGTCCAACACGTCGCCTCGCTGCAGCAACAAGTGGAGGCGGCGCAATCCCGCACGATGGACGCGCGAGCGACTATCGCCATGGCCCTGCAGCAGGCCGAATCCGCGCAGTCGCAAGCTCTAAAAGCGTCCAGCTCGGCGCAAGCGGCTGGGACTCTCGCCGGCTATCGAACCGTGGTTTCCCCGGACGACGCGGTGGTCTTAAAACGCCTGGTCGATCCTGGGGTATACGTCCAAGCCGGCACGCCGATTTTGCGCATCGCGGTGGTGAACCGGCTTCGCATCCAAGCGAACGTCGCGCAGGAAGATCTGGACGGCATCGCCGTCGGCACGCCGATGATGGCTCGTCTTTCAAATGGCAAAATTCTGCGCGGCCGCGTGTCTTCCGTCGCGCCTGCCGCGGACCCGACCACACACACGGCGCAAGTAGAAGCCATCGTCCCTGGAACGGCCGCCGGCATTCCACCCGGCGGCTACGTGCGCGTGACGCTTCACCGCCGAGCCGCGATGCCAATGGGCGAGCTTAAGCTCCCCTCCGCGGCCGTCGTCGGGGGCGGTTCGGATGCAGCGGTCTGGGTCGATGATGATGGAACGGCCCATAGGGTAGCGGTTCGAGTGCTGTCTGACGACGGCATCACGGCCTTCCTCAAAGGCGACCTACGGCATAACGCGCGGGTCGTGACCGATGGCGCCGACACGCTTGAAGAAGGCCAAGCCATCGCGGAGCAGCATTCGTGAAGACGAATCAAAATAGCATCGCGGCATGGGCTCTGCGCAATCCATACGGTGTGATTGCGACCTATGCCGGATTGGTGCTGGCGGCTATCGCAGCGACGCTTTTTCTGTTGCCCACACGCATGATGCCGTACGTGCAAAGCCCGCTCATCTCGGTCATCACCATGACGCCAGGCTATTCGCCGCGCGAAGTCGAGACGTATTTTTCCAAGCCGATCGAAGAACGAATGACCGATCTCAAAAGTGTTCGTTTCATCCGGTCGATCTCGCAGCAGGGCCTCTCGATCGTGACGCTGCAGTTTCCCTACGGCGCCGACATGCAAAGAGCGCTCGTCGACGTGCAGCAATTGGTGCAGCAAGCCGAAGGCGATCTTCCATACGACCGAGCGAATCTTAAGCCCTCATACGTCATTCCGGTTGATCCGCTTAACACTCCAGTACTCCAGCTCTCCGTCCGCGGCCAGGGCTGGGACCCGGTGCAGCTACGCCAATTCGTCGCGAACGAAGTGGTGGATCAGCTAAAAACAGTACCCGGCGTGCAGCAGGCGTTGCCCTTCGGCGGCCTTCAGCGTCAACTTCAGGTCATCGCCGACCGGGGAGCGTTGGCATCGGACGGGCTTTCGCTGCTAGACATCCGAGACGCGCTGGACCGTCAAAACGCGAGCTCGTCTGGAGGGACGCTGACCGGCGGCTCACGCGAGACCATCGTCCGCGGCGACCAACGGGTCCAGGTAGCAGGCGATCTGCTCGACTATCCGGTTTCGACCACCGAGGGCAAGACCGTATACCTGCGCGACGTTGCAACGGTGAAAGACGCGGCTGCCGAACGCCGCAGCGCTTATCGCGTGAACGGCCAGGACGGCATCGAACTTTCTATCATCGAAGAGCCGGACGCAAGTTCACCGCGCGTCATCACGGCCGTCAACGACCGGTTAGCGCAAATCGAGCACGATCATCCTGGTTTGCACTTCACGACGGCGTACGACAACTCGCGTTTCGTCACGGCGCTGACGCGCAATATGTTCGAAGAGCTGGCCGTGTCGGTGATGCTTGCCGGCCTCGTACTGCTTATCTTTCTGGAAGATGTCAGCGCCACCGCCATCGTCATGACGTCGATTCCAACCTGCTTGGGTTTAGCTCTGTTGCTGTTCGGTCCGATGAAGTTTTCGATCAACAGCTCGACGCTCGTAGGGTTGCTGCTGGCGGTCGGGCGCCTTGTCGACGACTCCATCGTCGTCATTCATGCCGTTCACCGGCAACTTCAGGGAGGTAAAACCCCAGCTCAAGCTGCCGTCGATGGCACCATGGAAGTCATATTGCCGATCGCCGCTGCCACCGGCGTGATGATTTTGGCGGTCGTGCCGCTGTTGATCAGCGGCGGCATCACGCAGATCATGTTTGTCGGTTTGGTCTGGCCCATCGTCTTCGCGCTCGTCGCCTCGCTAGTGGTTTCCGTCACGCTGACTCCGCTCTTGGCCGCCTATCTCTTTAAAGGCGAAGGCGAACCGCGAGCACCCTGGCGTTCCAACCTAGACGACACCGTCACACGTTTGTTGACGCCGGCACGGCGCGGGCTGCAGCGGGTAGAAGTTGGGTACAGCCGGGGTCTGGGATGGAGCTTGCAAAATCGCGGTTTGGTTCTAGGCATCGCCGTCGTAGCGACGTATGTGGGTATGCAGCTCTATCCGTTCATCGGCAGCGAAATGATGCCGCTTGCCGACACGGGCCAAGGGTTTGCGTACTTCGAGACGGCGCCTGGAACGTCGTTCTCAGCGACCTCAGAGAAGGCGCATCGCTTCGAGCGTATCCTGCTCGATCAGCCCGAAGTGGAAAAAGTTTCGGGCGAAATCGGCGATGCTGCCAACGGCGGCTATTTCACCGGTCAGGCGATGAACGGACCAAATGCAGCGTCATATCTGATTACCTTTAAGCCCAAGGAAGAACGCCGGCGAACGATCTGGCAAGTCATGGATTCAGTCTACGCCCGGACAACGCGGACCATCCCGGGATTGCGACGGGTCGCTCTCAAGGAAATGGGGGCGGATGTCATGGCCAGCAACGCGGCGCCGGTCGAACTTGTGATCACCGGCCCCGACCTAAACGTCTTGCAAAAGCTCGGCCGGCAAGTCGCCGACGTCGCACGCGGCGTTCCCGGGCTCGTCCAAGTCTCCACATCGTGGAGCATGCAACAACCCGAGCAGCGCATCATCGTGGACCGGACGCGCGCCGCTCAACTCGGCCTTGCTCCGCAAGACGTTCAGAACCAAGCGTACTACGCGCTGCACGGCGGGCTCACCACCGAATTCTTCAATCCCCAAAACGTCCGCCACTCGACGATCCTGGTACGTTACGGTCAGAACGACCGAGCGACCTCAAACGACTTACGCCAGACGCAGATCACCGGCAAAAACGGCCAAAGCGTGCCGCTTTCCTCCATAGCCAATATCGAACGCGGCCTTGGTCCCTCGCTCGTCGAGCACGACAGCCTGAATCGCAGCGTCTCCGTTTTGGGTTACTACCGCAAAGGCTCGCGCGGCGAGATGGCACTCGACACGGACGTCATGATGCAAGCGATGAGCCAGCTGAACTTTCCGACGGGCTACGCCATGACCATGCGCGGTGACATGACCGAAATGACGCAAAGCTTCGATCGGCTGCTCAATGCCATGAAAATAGCGCTCGTCTTCGTCTTTTTGCTCTTGCTCGCCCAGTTCCGCAGCTTCGCTCAGCCGCTGGTGATGCTCTTGGCTATTCCCCTTGAGTTGCTTGGCGTCTTCGGCGGCCTGTTGCTCGCGCATCAAAGCCTGTCCACCGTTTCCATCCTGGGCATCGTCGTTGCCAACGGCATGGCGGTCAGCAACGCCATCTTATTGTTGGATTTGATCATTCGCAAGCGGTCGGAGGGGCTTTCTCGGCAGGCGGCGATTTTCGCCGCCGGACCGGTGCGGCTGCGTCCGATCTTGATGACCACCATCGTGAGCCTGATCGTGCTCGTACCCGTTGCCTTCTTCCCGAAGACCGGGATCGATGCGTATTCGCCGCTGGCCACGGTCATCATCGGTGGGTTGACGGTATCAACGTTGCTGACTTTATTCGTCATCCCAGTGCTGCACGATACTTTCGGGAGCGTGGCCGATTGGTTGAATGCACGGCGGCAGCATCGTGCGGAGCCGGCCCGTGCGTAAAGCGGCTGCCATGTGCATCGTCTTTAGCGCCTTTTTACTGACGAGCGCTTTAGCCGACCCCGTGCGTTACGACGGAGACCTTAGTTTGGCTCAGGCTGTGGCACGCGTTCGCGATGCCGACTTCGATGTCAGGCTAGCGCAGGCTGAGGCCGAAGGCGCTGGTGCCCAAGCGGCGTCCGCGCGGGCGCTATATCTGCCGCAACTGAGCGTCTCGGAAACATCGCTAAAGGCCGACATTCCGCAACTAGGTATGCCGATCGCTCGCCAGACCTATTTGTCCCTAAACGCATCGCTGCCGCTACTGTCAGCGAATCAGCGCCTTTCGGCCCAAGCGGCAGCATTGGCCGGTTCGGCAAGTGTGCTATCGGTCGATGAATCAAGAAACGACGCTGTCTACGGCGTCATCAAGATCTATCGCCGTGCCCAACTTGACACCGCGCTAGTGTCAGCGCGTACCGTCGCTCTCCAGGACCAACAAAGGCACCTTCACAACACCGCGCTGCGGGTAGCGGGCGGCAAGACTGCAAGATATGTCTTGGCGCGAGACCGGGCGGCTGTAGCAAGTGCTCAACAGGACTTACAGGATGCCCTAGCACAGCGCGACGAGACAACAAACGACCTCAAGGCGGCGCTCGACTACACTATCGATTCCAAGGTCCGCGTCGCCGATTCTCCTAATCCGGTACCCTTTGCCTTGACTCAAACACAAGCGCTGGCTCGCGCCGACCAATCGCGTCCTGCGATAGTTAGCGCCCGTCTACAAGTCGCGTCCGCGCGCACACGGCTTCGCGCTGCCCGCGCAGCTTATGCGCCGGCGATCTCCGCAACCGGGCAGACGTACAATGGTTCTTCGGCGCCGGCGCTCGGGCCATCGGGTTACCAAGTCGGCGTTGCAGCTTCCCTGCCGCTTATCGACGGAGGTGCGAGGAGCGCAGCCGTCAGGCAAGCGTCCAGCGAGGTGCATCGCGCTGAAGCCCAACTCGACCGCGCTCGGCTCTTTGCCGAACGTGACGTTGCAAACGCCTACAGCGAACTACAAACCGCTTCCATCAACTTGCGAACTGCCCGAACCGCCTTGGCTGACGCGCAAGAGCAATTGCGGATTGCCGAACTTCGTGAAGCTTCTGGAAAGGGAATCAATTTGGAAACGCTCGACGCCCTCGCCGTCGCGGCAAACGCACGCGAGAGCGTGCTTGCCGCAATAATCCGGTACTCCGATGCCGTTGCGGGCGTGCAACACGCCACAGGCGATCTCTCGATAAAAGGAGTCAATCCGTGAGACACTTATTTGTTCTTGCCGCTGCGGCACTGCTCATCACCGCGTGCAATAGCTCAAAACAGACCACTACCAGTGGCAGCTCAAGCGACCTCAGCGTTAGCACTGAGTTTAGCCCCGATCCGCCACGTCAAGGGGATGAGACGCTCACGATCACGGTTAAAGACCCGTCCGGCAGTGCGGTCAAGGGCGCCAGCGTCAAGATCGCTACGACCATGCCGGACATGTCCATGACCGGTCCAAGGGCGACCGCCCAGGATAATGGCGACGGGACGTATACAGCTCACCTCAGACTGAGATATGCGACGATGTGGCAGTTCGACATTTCTGCTACAGGCAACGGTAAAACAGGCGTCGCGCAAGTTAAGCAAGATGTGAAATAACGCTGCGGACCCGTACGGCCTTGGTGAGGGGCTGCGTCCAAACGCGTGTAGTTTCGAGCCCACTCAGCGTGTGAGGTTTTAGCCGGTCCCCGACATCGCCACCGCTTTCTGCATCTACGCACCGCCGTTCCGTCTGCCACTCCTGCGTTTGCTCTATGAGCACCATGGTGATGAGCCGCAAGGCTGCCGTTCGTTGTACATTGCGCTGGGCTGGTGACGACGTGGCAGTTCTTGTAAGATGTCACCACGAAAGAAGTCACGCCTTTTTACTGGGCACGATCCAAGCCTATCTCCCTGCGCCGGACTTCCGTGAAGTGCCACAGGTAACTCTCCAGCGTTCGATCGTCCGTGCTGCTACGCGCTTGGATCCAAACTCCGACTTTAGCGCGCATTTCGGTTGCGACGCTTCGGTCAACGTGTACGACCGCAAGCTCTCGGCCGACATCAAGCACCACCAGCCCGTCTCCATTTTCATTCTGACCAGCAGCTAGCGAGACCCGTCTGGCGAAAGGGCCGGAATACAATATGACTGGGCTAGTTTTTGTCAGACGGCCGAGGCCAACAATGGAAACCGGCATTATTGCGACCCTATTCAAGAACATCGTCAAGCGAGCCGGCCTGAGGCACTTGCGCGTCCACGATCTGCGGCACACGCTGCCTCCTTGATGCTCGAGAAGAACGTTCCCATCAGACGGTAACCCACACGTTGGATCACGCAAACCCAGGAATCACGTTAAGTATTTATGCTCACGCAGTTAAATCGTCACAGGACCTCGCAGCACGCGCCATGGACGAGGTCCTCAAGGGGGCATAGTCAGGAAGCGTGAATAGGCCCGGCACTTCTAGACCATGTGGGCAAAATGTGGGCAGGAACCCCTCAACGGCCAGGCTTGTTGGGATCGAAAGCTCTGCAAGCGCTTATACAATCAAGCTCGGAGGTCATACGCCGAGATAGCTCAGTCGGTAGAGCACAGCTCTGAAAAAGCTGGTGTCGTCGGTTCGATTCCGACTCTCGGCATACCAACCTCGAGGCCTTGGCCCTTAAGCCCGGGCCTCGTTTCTGCTCGCCGACTCGTGTCGGAATGGCGCGCCAAACATGGTCGGGGCGTCACAGGTCCCCGGAGGAAGCGTACGTTTCCCGCTTGAACGCGATTTTCGGATGCGGGAGTAGCTCAATTGGTAGAGCATCAGCTTCCCAAGCTGAGGGTCGCGGGTTCGAGACCCGTCTCCCGCTCCATTGGAATCAAAGTAAAAGCCTTATAGCGCAAGGCTTTCCGCTGTTGCGAACAATCCGCTGCGTCCGCCCGTATTCGCCATTTTCCGCCTAAAAGGTTGTCCAAGGACGCGGGTTCCTTGGGAGCCGGGTGGATTTGCGCACCCCGGTGCCCCGGACGAAACGCGAGCCCCACGTCTTCGTGTTAGAGCACGGATGATTCCCGGAAGACACGAGACCGACGACCTCCTTACGAATAAAGGACACGCGAAGTCAGAAGCGCGAGCACCTGACGTAGTCGAGCCACGATGCTAGGATTTTCATCCTCACCGACCCGAGCAAGCGCTGCTTCAATCCAGCGGCGTCCTTCCGCCTCCGCCCCGGTGTGCCACCAAAACATTTCTAAACCATCGGCAATCGTACTACCGAGAACGCCGTCACGTGCCTGGCCGAGCGCCCAGCCAAGCGCGGTCCGGAAATTGTCCACGTCGGGCTCAAGCGTCGCCACCCATTCGCTCAGCGGCATGTTGCGGATGTTGCCCTTGGCGCCTTGGGTAACGGACGCAAAATATTCGGCATGCCGGCCTGCAATACTGTCGCGCTCACCGCTCTCAGTTAGCCTTTTTAGCGCGTATTCGCGCGTGGACTCAAGCAGACGGTAACGCTCCCGATCGCGTCCGGTGTCTGCCACCACGAGCGATTTATCCGTAAGTGACGCAATCAGATCGAGCGCGTTTAGTTCGTCGCTGCACTCGCCCGCGCACACCAAGGCTGCAGCATCAAGCGTGAAGCCGCCGGCGAAAATCGCCACGCGGTTGAAGAGCGTCTGCTCTTCGGGGAACAGCAGGTTGTAGCTCCAGTCGATGAGCGCGCTCAAAGTCTTCTGACGAGGTAGTGCCGTTCGGCTGCCGCCGGTAAGAATTTTGAAACGCTCGTCCAAGTGATGCGCCAGGTTGGGAATACTCAGAACCTTTACTCGCGCTGCAGCAAGTTCGATAGCTAGTGGAATTCCATCGAGCCGGCGACAGATGTCGGCGACAGTCGATGCGTTGTCATCGGTCAGCGCGAACCGCCTATCGGCAAGAACGGCACGGTCCGTGAAAAGAGCGACCGCCCCGTATGTAACTGCGTTTTCGGCACGCATAGCGCCTGTAGACTCGGGGACCGCCAGAGATGGCAGCTGGTATGTAGCTTCCCCGCCGACACCGAGGGCTTGGCGTGATGTGCCCAATATGCGAACACGAGGGCAGCAACGAACGATTGCATCAGCCAGCGCGGCTACCGGCTCCAAGACATGCTCGCAATTGTCGACGATGAGCAACAGCTCTTTATGTTTGAGCCACTGCGGAATAAACTCGTCTAACTCGCACCCCATCGTTTGCCCTATGCCCAACGCTTTGGCGATCACACCCGACACAAGTGCGGGGTCGGTGATGGGTGCGAGCTCGACAAACCACACTCCATCGGGATAGATGTCCAGAAGATCGGCTGCCGTTTGGAGCGCTAGCCGAGTCTTGCCGACACCACCTGTCCCGAGCAGCGTCAACAGTCTGTGTTTGCCCAGCAGCGACTTGACCTCTTTGAGGTCGTTGACGCGGCCGTGGAAACTGGTCGGTTGGAGGGGCAAGTTGTTCGGCAGCGTGTCGAGCGATTTGAGCGGGGGGAAGTCGCTCGGCGCACCGGCGACGGTCAGCTGCCAAACTTGCTCTGCCTGTGCGAGATCCCTTAGGCGGTGGGACCCGAGATCTGTGAGCGATGCGCTCGCGGGAAGATCGCCGTGAACCAGTTCACGCGCTGCAGCCGACACCAGCACTTGTCCGCCGTGGCCAAGGGACATTAGCCGTGCGACGCGGTTGACGGCTGGACCGAAGTAGTCGCCGTCACGCTCGTCGGCGTAGCCTGTGTGCACGCCAATGCGCGCACACAAGCCATCGACCGCGCAAAAATCTTCCTTTTGCAACGCGCCCTGTACGTCAATCGCTGCGCGAATAGCCTCGAATGGGGTATGGAAGGCAGCGCAGAAGGCGTCACCCACAGTCTTGAAAACGTACCCTCGGTGCAACTCTATCGTTGTCCGCAACAGCACGTCGTGTCGCGCCACCGCGGCCTTCATGGCCTGGGGATGACTGTCCCAGCGTTGGGCACTGCCTTCGATGTCGGTAATATAGAAAGGTAACCGTGCCAGTCGGTAAAGGCGCGGACTTACTCGGCTTACCCATGGCCTTGATTTCGCGCGACATCAGCGGCTATCTTCACCGAAGCTGCCTGCCAGCACTCCTCCATCATCGGTCGGAAGCGGTCCGGGCATCGGCGGCCGACCTAGCAAGCAAAGTCCGCCGATTCGGCGGCCCAGGAGAAGTACCGCCAGCATTGAGACAGGCCGGACCGCCTAGATCGGAATCCCAACGTAAGGGCGTCGGCCCATTTGGAGGCTGATGCAACGTTCGGGCGGAAGGCCCGGCCTCGAAGGAAATGCAAGCCGGCGCGGCACCCAACCGGTAAGGCGGACCAGCAAATGCAAGCTTCAACTTTACGCTCGCTGCAAGCGCCTCTCAAAGAACGGTACCGCAATACACCGGACGACGCCCTGTTGACGCTTCGCGCTCGCGGCCGGTTGGATGATCCGGAAAATCTCTCGTGCAGCGTCGAGACCGGTACCGCACTCGTGAAAGCTGGGCTCCATCCGGCCACAGGTGGCGACGGCATGCTTGCCTGCTCGGGCGATATGCTGCTACAGGCTGTCGTGGCTTGCGCCGGAGTGACGTTGAGAGCGGTCGCGACATCCATAGATTTGCCGCTACGCGGCGGCACTATCACGGCCGAAGGTGATCTAGACTTTCGCGGTACCCTCGCGGTCGATAAAGAAGCTTCGGTTGGGTTCAAATCTATCCGCTTACGGTTCGAGCTTGACACAGAAGTGGGGCCGGAAGAAATGGCCGCGCTGCAAAAGCTGACGGAGCGCTACTGCGTCGTCTATCAGACTCTAGCCGCCGGCGTGAAACCGGCCTGTACGTTTACGAAGTCCTAGAACATAAGCTCGGTTTGGGATAACCTCACGCGCCCTAACCTCGTAACCTCACTTCCTAGCGATAGAAGTAGGGGTCCAAAACGCTGACTTCGGAGACCGCGTCGACCGGTAGACCATTCCGTTCGGCTGCCTGGCGGATAGCCTTTTCATCGGGCCCATCGTAAACGCAATACGTCTTTTTATGATCCTTGGAGACGTACGAATGGACCCACGTGACTCCCGCGCCGCCGTTTTTTACAACGATCCCGCGGCAGGCCTCGGCGCCTTCGTCGCTGATGGGGACGGTCAAACCGTCTTTGAACGTCCGCTCGATTATAAATCGCGGCATACAGTACCTCCATTCAAATGGGAGCGACGCACGACGTGAGTTCGACCAGAGCTCGCCCCCGACTGGCTGCCGTACTTAGCAAATCGCCCCTATTCATTCGGCGTACTCGGAGCCGACTACTTCTCTCTGCACGGTTGGGCACGGTTTGGGGTCAACTGGTGACACCCACCCCGGGTGGAGGTGGTGCACAGGAAACGAATGCTGGCGGAAGGGCCGTGTGGAGTGGGTGTTCACGGACCGGTTGGAGGCTTGCTTCAGTCGGGCAACTTCGCGCGCTGCAGCTTCAAGAAGGTGTTGGCGTGCGCTGACCGATCATTGCCGCCAGGCCACAAATTGCCGAGCGCTTCCCGCTTCCACGATTTTCGGCACACGCAGGCTACCGATTTGCTAGAGGCCGGCGTCTCCCCCCAAAGATCGTCAGAGAACGGCCTGGGCACGCTTGGGTAGCGATCATCATGGATCAATACAGCCAGGTGTTGCCTTCTATGCAGCAACTGGCAGTGGACGCGATGAACCGTCGGTGGCGCGAGCGCAGCTTAAAGCTATCAAACCCCAAGGCTGACGCCGGCTAGGATTTATAAACGTTGAGGATCTTTCAACGCGCCACACTGAGACGAAGTTGGCGCACGACACCCGACACAGTATGCGTCTCAGTGTTAGAAGCCCGTTTGGGGCGTCGGTTATCTTTGATCTTTACGGTCCGCAGCATCCGCGAGGGTGCGGCTCAAATGTTGTCCAAAAGATTGTCCTTGAGAGTTCCTACATGGGCAAAGCCTTAGGAGATCAAGCTTTGCGTGACGGCAACCAGCGCTTCGGTCGGGGGTTCGAGACCCCTCTCCCGCTCCGTTTGAAATCAAGCAAAAAGCCTACAATCCAAACCTCTCGCTCAAGCGGGTCGCCTTGATGGCGTCGTCGCATTCGGTAGAAAAACCGTTTCAAGAGCTGCTTCGCTGAGCGATTAGCACGAGGAACGATCGGTGTTATCGACGACTAATGCGCGCCCTGCCTTTGAAGAAAGATCCTTTGTGCCGGTTGGACTCCTTAGACCGAAGGCAATTTATCCGCCCCCAAGGTGGCGCATAGGAAATCTAAACTAAGCATGGGATTTGTTCACCACGTCTGGGACGCGCTCGTGATGGCGGCGGCGATGGCGTGGCAGGTGGGTTGGAGTCTGGTTTTGGGTTTCACGCTTTCCGGCATCATCCAGGCCGTCGTCTCGAAGGAACGGATGCGACGGCAACTTGGACGAAGCGGTTTTCGTGAAGTCGCCCTGGCGACGGGCTATGGCGCCGCAAGTTCGAGCTGTTCTTACGCCGCCGCCGCCCTGAGCAAAACCCTGTTCAAAAAAGGAGCCGGCCTGACCCCGTCGCTGGCATTCCTTTTCTCCTCCACGAACCTCGTCGTGGAGCTCGGGATCATCTTGTACCTCCTGATGGGCTGGCAGTTTACGGTCGCAGAATGGATCGGGGGAATCGTCCTGATCGCGATCATGTCGTTGCTTGTCAAGCTGACATATCCGCAGAAGCTCGTCGAAGAGGCGCGCGCTCATGTGGAAAGTGGAGGCGGGCACGAGCATGGCAGCGACGTCGTGGCGGGGCGGACGTTGTGGGACAAGCTGCGCAACCCAGCCACCAAAGTTCTCGTGGCCCAAAACGTCGCAATGGACTGGTCCATGCTCGCCAAGGATCTGATCGGCGGCTTCCTCATCGCCGGATTCCTCACCATCTTCGTTCCGCCGCACGTCTGGAAATCGCTCTTCTTCGCAGGCGCACCGGCGCTCGTTCAAGTGCCGCTGAACGCGGTCGCCGGCGCGCTCATCGCCATCTTCACGTTCGTGTGCTCCATCGGGAACGTGCCCATGGCGGCAGTCTTGTGGGGGACGGGGATCTCGTTTGGCGGCGTCCTGTCATTCTTGTACGCCGACCTGATCGTGCTTCCGCTATTGGATGTGTATCGCACGTATTACGGCACCCGCATGGCGACGTATATCTTTTCAATCTTTTTCGTTACGATGATCGTCAGCGCGATGATTATGGAAGTTGTGTTCTCAGCGCTCCACCAAATACCGGCCCCGAACACTCATATACGAGAGACAGTCGAGACGTTTTCATTCAACTACACGTTTTGGCTAAACGTCGTTGCGGCATGCGCGGTCGGCTACTTCATCTATTTGAATCGCTCGCGTCCGATGGAGCACGAGCACCATCACGATGGCCACGCGCACACGCACCAGGACGAGTCTCCTCGGTAGCGACAGCCTGGTCGTTTAGTTCGGCTAAGCCCGACACGCCTTGACGCCTTCGTAGATCAATACAACGACGATGATCAAGGACGCGACGCCATCAATCCACCACAAACCGACGAACCGATCGAGCACGAGGCTCGTTAATGCGACCAGAGCCAGATACCAACACACCACGTTGCCGATGGCATCGGCCCGCAGAGCGGGGCTTTGTAAGCGGCGCGCCAGACCTAGCTTCACGTTGGCGAGCGGCACCATTATCGGAATGGTGAGGACGGTGAGGGCTAATCCGACTGCCGAGCTGTCCGGTTCACGATGATGGACGAGCGCGAAGATCGCATTGACGGCCACGTACACCCCGGCTACCACAAGCAGCGTTCCGACGGTCCGCGCCGCGCGCAACTCCGTGCTTGCGGCTGCACTGAGCGTCTCACTAGCCCGAATCGAAAGGCGCCGAAGTAGGACGCCTGCACAGAAGCATTCCACCGCGCCGTCTAAGCCGAAGGCAGTCAAGGAAACGCTGTGAGCGATTGTCCCGGCGATCAGCCCTAGCGCGCCGGCCAGGACCGTCCAAGCGATCGTCAACCGCTCGCATCTGATCGCAACCCTTAACAAGGCAGCGCGCTCGGAAAGTCCATCCATCTTTTGGGGACTGTCGAGCAGCATTTTCTAAGAACCGCCACAAGGCAAGGGGCGCATGGCTGGTCGGTCGGTTAAGCGATGTGGCGCGCGGTATCCTTCGCGCCCCATGCTGAAGCGGCCTGAACAGCACGGGGAAAACGCGCGCGGAAACGTGAACCCGAGGACGGCATATGGCAGCTGCGTCCGTGCCGCTGAATATAGGCAATACCGCGTTCATGCTGATTTGCGCGAGCCTGGTGATGCTCATGACACCGGGTCTTGCGTTCTTTTACGGCGGTCTTGTCGGTCGCAAGAACGTCTTGACGATCATGATCCAGAGCTTTATGTCGCTGGGTTGGACGACCGTGCTTTGGTTTGCCTTTGGATATTCGATGTGTTTCGGGCCGAGCTGGCACGGCATCGTCGGGAACCCGATGTACTATGCGTTTTTGCACGGCATCACGCTTCACACGATGTTTACCGGCAACGACGCGGGCATTCCGCTGGTCGTGCACGTCGCCTACCAGATGATGTTCGCCATCATCACTCCGGCCCTGATCACCGGCGCATTCGCAAATCGAGTGACGTTTAAAGCCTACTTTTTGTTTCTCACGGGCTGGTTGGTTTTCGTATACTTCCCGTTCGTTCACATGATCTGGAGCCCGGACGGCTTGTTCGCGAAGTGGGGCGTGCTCGATTTCGCCGGCGGCATCGTGGTGCACGCCTCCGCAGGGTTCGCGGCATTGGCTTCGGTATTTTTTGTCGGGCGCCGTTACGTCGTCGAGAATAAACCGCACAACGTGCCGCTCATCGCCTTGGGTACGGGCCTGTTGTGGTTCGGCTGGTACGGATTCAATGCCGGCTCAGAGCTGCGCGTCGACGCAGTGACGGCGTCGGCCTTCCTGAACTCCGCCATCGCGGCTTCCTTCGCGGCCATTACCTGGTTGCTTGTGGAATGGGTACGCGGAAGGCAGCCGAAGTTTGTCGGACTGCTCACCGGCGCCGTGGCGGGCCTTGCGACGATTACGCCTGCCGCGGGATATGTCGCACCGAGTACGGCCGTGGTGCTTGGCATCATCGCGGGGGTCGTGTGCTACTATGCTGTGGCGATGAAGAATCGCCTCGGTTGGGACGACGCGCTCGACGTGTGGGGTGTCCACGGCGTCGGCGGTTTTCTCGGAATCGTTCTACTCGGAATCTTTGCTTCGAGGGCGTGGAATCCCAACGGCGCCGACGGCTTGCTCTTGGGCGGCGCATCGTTCTTCGTTAAACAACTCGTCGCCGTATCGGTATGCAGCGCGTGGGCTTTTGCGTTCACGTATGGCGTGTTGGGGCTGATCGCGCGCGTGACGCGCACCAAGGTGCAGCGCGAAGCCGAAGAACGTGGGCTCGATATCGAGTTACATGGCGAGGAAGCGTACCCGCTGGGTTTTTGACGCCCTGATCGCTTCGATGTGTCTCGACGGGGGCTGGGGCGTCTGTGCTACCCACACGATGAATCTTGTGGATGCTCGTTCTACGTCGACGATGGAAGGGTGAGACGTCAATGGTCAGAGGTGCTGCCATTATTGCATGGGTTGCCATGGCGAGCGCGCCGCTGCTTGCGCACGCTTCGGGAATCGACACGGTCGGCGCATACGCCGGCACGTGGGAGACACATATAGCGCATTTCAAGACGACTTACAGCAAACCCAGATCGGAATCGGCTACCCTACGAAACGTTTGCTGGCGTAGCGCGGGTTACTTTGCCTGCGATCAGTTCGTCGACGGCCTGTCCAAGACTCTGATCGTCTTTACATACGATAAACAGCGTAACACGTACCATACGTACGCTGTTCCGACTGACGGCAGCGCCGCCACCTCGGGCACGCTGTTGATCTCGGGCAACACTTGGATTTATCCTTGGCAAGACAAGGACGGGAAGAAAACGGTCTACTTGCGGGTGGTGAACACGTTCATCAAGGCCGACATCATCCGGTTCCGGCAAGAATTTTCATTCGACAAGAGGCACTGGACCATCGCGTCCGCCGGAACCGAGCGCCGGTTGCGATGAGCGGGGCAAACCGTTGCTTGTGGCGGCTCTGTTGTCCCTCGTCGTAGGGCGCCGACGGACCTGAAGGTCCGTCGGCTACATACGTCCTCTCGAATGTAGCGCCGCGCGTAGTGGCGGGCACGTCCTCATCAATGGGATCACAGCAGAATCAGTCCACGGCGAATGCCGATCGCCACCGCTTCGGTGCGGCTCGCGGCGCCAAGCTTGCTCAGGATCGACGTCACATGGAACTTCACGGTGTGCGCCGAGATCGAAAGCTTTGTTGCGATGCCCTTGTTGTCCATGCCGCCGGCCAGCATCTGCAATACCTGAAGTTCGCGCGCGGTTAGCGCCGCATCGCGCGGCCCGCTCGCTCTTCGATCGTCGATCTCAACCCCAGGCTCCAGTCGCCCCGAATCGTAGGGGTAGACCACGAGACCCGCCGCAACGGCGGTGATCGCCGCGATGATTTCATCTGCGGACGCGTCGCGCGGCAGAACGGCCCGTACGCTGCCGCGAAAAAACATCATGTTCGACATCGGATGCAACTGGTCGGTCAGCACGATCGCCGGCGGGAATCGAGACGGCGGCGCAGACTCAAGCAGCCGGATGGATTCGTTGCCGTTTTTTGCGCTGTCAGATGCTAGAAGGACGTCGGTCGCAGCCGTATCAGCCGCAGCCTGTGTCGCGCTCAGATCGGTCACGGTACAGACGATCTGGAATCCCTGATGCGCACGGACGATGGTTTCCAGATCGGCAGCGACCAGCCGTGATGGTGCGGCGATCAGGACGCGGATCAAGCCGCCGTTGCGACATCCGATTCGGCGACTGAGAAGTTGATGTTCATGAACACGGCTTTGCCGCCGCGAAGAATTTCAACCTCCATGGATTGCTGGTTCGCGACCCTGGCCAACGCATCGTGCAGGCTGCCGACGTCGCTCAAGGCCGCTCCGCCGAGGACCCGCAGCACGTCTCCAATCAACATACCGCAGGACTCGGCTGGACTGCCCTCCGCCACATCCAATATCAGCAGTCCGCCGCTGGAGGGGTCCGCTTGGCGCAACCGCACCGGCGCGCACTTCACGCCGAGGCGCCGCGACTTCGGGAGCATGTAACGCTCGATGGCCGAGCTCGGGATCGCAAGCCCGAGACCGTCTGCAACCATGCTGTTGACGCCGATAACTTGCCCGCGGGCGTTGGCGAGCGGTCCGCCAGAACTCCCCGGGCCCAATCGGATGTCGGCTTCAATCCAGGCCTGCCGGTCCGCGTTCCCGCCGACGCTATGCACGATCCCTGACGAAACTGCACCCATGAGCCCGTGCGGATGGCCGACGGCGAAGACGAGTTCGCCGGCACGCAGTCGCGCGGAATCACCAATAGGCGCCGCCGGCAGACCGGTCGCGCTAATCCGCAGCACGGCCAGATCGCGCCGCCCGGCTCGAAACACCACTTCGCCGGAAAAACGACGCCCGTCGTCGAGCGTCACGCCCATGTTGTCCCGGCTCGCGACGTGGGCGTTGGTCACGATCAATCCTTCGCTTTTCCAGATGATTCCGGAACCCGCGCTGCGTTGGCCTTGCAGCGCAACCGTGCTGCGCCGCAATTGCCGCGCAAGTTGGGCGATGTCGTCTGAAAAAGACGGCGACTCCAAGGCTGCGAGCTCGACCGGGCTAGCCACGTCAATCCTCAGCTTCGGGGCGCTGGGCTACGACGACTTGTTTGTCGACAAGTTCTCCGCCACGCACGATGCGCAGAGCGATAGCCTTGCCGACGTGACGGTGGGTCAAAAAGCGCTGCAGGTCGTCGGTGTCCTCGAGCGCGCTGCCGTCAACGGCGACGATGACATCGCCGATCATCAATCCAGCGCTTTCGGCAGGGCCACCCGCTTCGAGCGATAGCACGATCAGCGCATCTTCATTAGCCAACCGCAAGCCCGACTGCAAGCGCTCGGGTATGCGCACCTCCTGCACCCCTACGCCGATGTAGCCGCGGCTGATGCGGCCGTGCGCGAGTAGCTGGTCGAGTACCCGGTCGACGGTCGCCGCGGGAATCGTCACGTCGATCCTGCGCGACAGCCCTGATGTGTTGATTCCGATGACGCGGCCACCGGCATCGACAAGCGGGCCACCTGAGAAGCCGGGATAAAGGTCCAGATCAGGTCTCAGCAGTCGGTCGATCTGGCCGCCGCCCCACGCCGTCCACGCCTCGCCGATGGCGCTCATGACGCCTAGACTCGTGCTGACCGAGCCTTGTCCGGATCGTGCGATCGCAAGAGTGAGGTGTCCGGGGCGCAATGCCGCAGCCTCGGCGAAGTCGGCCGTCGGAAGCTGCACCGCATCGAGGCGCAGCGCCGCCACATCGGTCGTCGAATCGCGGCCGGCAATCGAGGCGGCGACGCTGCGGCCGTCCGGCAGCACGACGCTGACGTCATCGTCACGCTCGATCGTGTGGTCCGCGGTGACGATCACACCCGCGCGCCAGTGAACTCCGCTCGAAGGAAAGCGCCGCCTGGCTTTGACGCAGACGACGCAGTGCGCGCCCACCTCAACCGCCGCCGCCAGACTGTCGGAAAACCGGACTAGCGAATTGACGTCTTCCGGCGGCTCTATTTTCGATATAGCCATGGAGTTAGTATGCACCGCCGGCCATGGTGTGCGCCTCACCCGAATGGCTAGTTTTCCCAGACGATTCCTCGAAGGGGACTCTCAAGACGTGGCCGCCCAGCACACCTGCAGGTCGGCCCTAAGATGCTGCTTGAAACGACCTGACACCCGGTGCTTCGAGCGGATTGGGGCTGCAGATCGTCGCGTCATCGAATGGACCGTCAAGCCCTTGCGAGCGCACTAGAGGACCGATGTGCAGCCAGGCTGGGACATGCGCATAATCACGCTCAACGTCAACGGGATCCGGTCGGCTGCCCGCAAGGGTTTTTACGCCTGGATGGAGCGCCAGGATGCCGATCTCATGTGCCTGCAAGAGACCAAAGCGCAGGAGCATCAACTTCCGTTGGAAGCCGCCGCGGTGGCCCACTACACCGGCGATTTTTTCGACGCCGAACGCAAGGGGTATAGCGGCGTCGCAATCTATGCGAAGCGAGCTCCGGACCGGATCGTGCGCGGATTCGGCTGGCCCGACTACGACAAGGAAGGTCGGTACGTGCAGTTCGACTACGGTCAGCTCAGCATCGCGTCGTTGTACGTCACCTCCGGCGCCATGGGTCCGGCCCGCCAAGCGATCAAAGAGGACTTTTTGGAGAAGCTGTACGCGCGGCTGGCGGATCTACGCCGAGACGGCCGGTCGTATATTCTCTGCGGTGATTACAATATAGCCCATCGCGAGATCGACGTGTATAACCCGCGTCGTTGCGAGAAGATCTCCGGTTTCCTCCCCCACGAGCGGGCCTGGATGGACGGCGTGCTCGATGAGTTGGGCTGGATCGACGCTTTCCGCTTGATCAACGGCGATCCCGGCCAATTCACCTGGTGGTCGAACTTCCAGAACGCGTTCGAGCATAACAGGGGATGGCGGCTCGATTATCAGCTGGTTTCACCGGATCTGCGCGATAGCGTGCAAAGGGCCCACATCTATCGCGACACCCGATTTTCCGACCATGCGCCGGTCATCGTCGACTATTCGCTGAGCTAGAGGCGGCCCGCTGAGCGCCAAATCGGGCGTAGGGACCCCAACGCGAGGCTCGCTCGTGTGACGGCGCTCACATATCGGCCAAATGTGCCGATAAGACTAATTGGTATCTACTAGGTAGGATTGGGGCGGGTAAAGATGGATAAAATAGTTGAGCAACCATATCCGAGCGCTTGGAGGGACGGGTCGTTGAAGTCATGCGATGTCTGCGGCCAGGAGTCAGCCCGCGTGGTGGCTCTTGAATTTCCGGCTTTCTGCGATAGCTGCTTAGCGAGCGATCCTGAGCCGCCCCTTGGGCTGCAGGGGCATATCACGGACGAGGAAGTCGGTCGGCTTGAAGCGTCGGTCTGCGCTCAGGAGAGCGGCAGCATGGTGATCTTGACTCGCAGGAGCGTCATGGACCTGTTCGAACGACTCCGCCGCCTTCAGAGGGCGGTTGAATTCGCGGAGCAATCACAGCTAAGGCTATCCTCGGCGAGCGGCCACCCGCACAGTGTGCTGCTGCGTTGCCGGGAGCACTAACGAGGCGGAAGCGAAGCGGAAACCACCGTCGTCGGATAGCGCCCGGAAAAGCTTTGTCTAGTGGCGGGACGCTGTGACGGGAGCGCGAGTGAGAGCCACCGTATGGCGGACCTCCATGACGATGAGCGATCCCGACCGCATAGAAACGTTCGTGCGTTTGTTGTTGGCATAGAGCGCTCCGGCCGCAAGACCGGCAGCGCCGCCCAGGTTTGACTTGAAAAGCGTTTTGCCGATCATGTTCCCCAGGATCATGCCGGCAGCTGCGGTCATCGCGACGTTGCCCATATTATTGTGGCGCTGGGTCTCGTGCGACTGGAGCATCATCGAGACCGGCGCCTGTCGGCCGTTGACCAACGCGATTCGATCGATGGCGAATTCGAGGGTCGGATTTTGGCCTTGGCCCGCTCTGACGACATGAGTGACGTGCCCGTAGACGTGGGCGTTGTCGTACGCGCCGTTGTTATTGGGGTACGGCGCGACGACCGTCATAGTAAACTTATCGCCACCCTGCGCGCTTCCGGAATCGACCGTCTCATTTATCTTGGACGTGACCATACTGCCCGCATGGAGATAGACGGGAGCCGCTGACGCGGCTAAAGGCAGTGCCATAGCTAGCGAGAGCACAGTCCAGGCGACGGCTTGGCGAATAGGCTTCATTACCATTACTCCTTGACCCGGGCCAAAGGCGACCCTTCAGGATGGACGTTATCGGGCAGGCTTGCCGATAGGTGTTTCATCGGCCGGACCTCCCCAAAACTGTAGGTCCGGCTTACAATAGAAGCCGGCGTATCGTTTCGAGCATCTGAGATGGATCGGCGGTTTTGGTCAAGTACGCGTCGACTTGGCTGTACTGCGCCCAGTAGTTGTCGGTGGGTTTTCCAAGCGTGCTGATCAAGATCACCGGTGTTTTCTGCGTTGCGGGGCTGCTCTTGATTTGGCGGCACAGCTCGTAACCATCCATCGGTGTCATCAGAACATCGGCGAGCACTAGATCCGGCGGCTGGGCCTGGATCGTCTCAAGAGCCGCTGGTCCGTCGCAGAGCGTGACAACGGTATACCCTTCCTGCTCCAGCACCGCTTTTAGATGCGCCCTTTGCGTGGCGCTGTCGTCGACGACCAAGACGGTTTTGGGCATAGTCGATTTTAGCAAAAGCCGGGGAGGGAAGCCTGGGAATCGGCTGAGTTTCGGGCGGGCGTCCTTGGAATCACAAACAAAACCGTCCGGCGGGGCGGTCAATGAGCTTGCGTCAGGGACCTTTGGCTTATCGGCCCGGCGGCAACTCTTGGGTGAGCCAATAGATATATTCTAAAGTGGCCGTTAATCTAGGGACCGGCATATCGTCCTCCTGCTTCGTTCCTATCTCAGACTACACTATAAGAAGGCGTCAGACAAGACGCTTCGGCGACGATGTGGACTAAAGCGGTTCAAAATAGGTCCCGGAGCCCAACGGCGCTCGTCGGCACCCACCTTATGAATCTCTGGGAGTTCGCTTTAGCGGCTAAATGAACTGCCGCAACGGGCAGACAATCACCCGCCGAGCGGAAAGTAGGCATCGATGATAAGGATTTCACACGAAGGGCACGCGGCCGCCTGGGAATACGTCGAAGCGGAGCATATCCTTCGGGTCAAACAATTTCGCCATGATGAAAACGGCGAGGTCGTGGCGAACTATTTGCATCTGCAGGTGGACGATGTGGAGCAAGCGAGACGAATCGCCGAGCCAGTGGTCGAAATCTTGAACGACCCCAAAAAGATCAGCGGGATGACCGAATCGCGCCATGGCGGAGTGATGTACGTTCATCGGCCCTCGCAGGCCGGCAAGGCCGGCCCAGCGGCCGACGCCGGGACCGAGTAGCGCGGTGTCCATTTCCCCGCACGCCGACTGGCCGGCACTGCCTTTAGACGCGTGGAAGCCGACTTGCGATACGCTGCACCTGTACTCGCAGGTTGTCGGAAAGGTCCGCCTCGAGCTGGCGCCGCCGGAGCCCCAGTGGGCTCACGTGCCGCTGTATCTCACGGCGCGTGGGCTGACGACCGGACCTATGCCGTATCGCGACCGTACTTTTCAGATCGACTTTGACTTTATCGCTCACGAGCTCGTCGTCCAGGTCAGCGACGGTCAGACGCGCTCGATCGAGCTAAAGCCGCGCGCCGTCGCTGACTTCTACAGCCTGACCATGGGGGCGCTCCGAGATCTTTCCATCGACGTAAGCATCAATCCGATGCCCCAGGAGGTCCCCAACCCGATCCGGTTCACTGACGACTTCGTCCATGCGTCGTACGACCCACAGTACGCGAACCGCTTTTGGCGCATACTGGCGCAGGTCGACGCTGTTTTCAAAAAACACCGCGCGCCGTTTCGCGGGCGCCAGACGGCCGTGCAGTTCTTTGGGGCTCGTTCGACTTGGCCTACGGAAGGTTCTCGGGACGTCCCGCGCAGTCGCCGGGCGGCGACATGATCCGGCGCCTCGCGATGGACGCAGAGGAGATCGCTGCGGGGTTTTGGCCTGGAGACGAGCGTTTTCCCGAGCCCGCGTTTTGGTGTTACGCCTATCCCAAGCCCGCCGGCATAGAAAGTGCGATGATCCAGCCTCAGGCGGCGTTCTGGAGCCCCGAAATAGGAGAGTTCATGTTGCGCTACGACGACGTCCGTCAGTCGTATTCGCCGTCCGACGCCATTGCGGAGTTTTTGAGCAGCACGTACGATGCGTGCGCCGCGCTAGGCGGCTGGGAACCGACCGGCTGACGTATCAGGAGCGATGGTTACGCTTCGACTAGCACGCCCGCGTCCAACGGCGCGAAGAAATCACCGCTGTTTTTTAAAGATCGAGCGGTCCGGGACCCAGTTTCGATTCTTGGGCCGTTTCATCCGCTCCGCCCAGTAGGCGCGCTAGGTCTAGCGGCCGCGTATACATCGCCAGGCGACCGTCCGCATCGTGCGGCCACATCTGCTTGGGGCGGTCGCAATACAGTTCGACGCCGTTGTCGTCGGGGTCGCGGAGGTAGAGAGACTCGCTGACGCCGTGATCGCTTGCACCCTCTAGCTGTATGCCGGCGGCGATGAGGCTGCGCAGTGCATCCGCAAGAGCAGCGCGGCTTGGGTAGAGCACGGCGAGATGGTACAGTCCGGTGGTTCCGTGCGCGGGCGGCCGACCGCCCTGACTGTCCCAAGTGTTGAGCGCGATGTGGTGATGGTATCCGCCGGCCGACAAGAACGCCGCGCTCTCCCCGAACCGCTGCATCAGATCGAAACCCAAAATGCCGCAATAAAAACCGATGGCCCGGTTGAGGTTTGCGACCTTGAGATGCACGTGTCCGATGCGCGTTTGGGCATCGATGGGCCGTTGAAGGCCGCTTTTCTCCTGATCACCGCCGGAGCTCATCGACGTAGACCGCTGCCTTGCGCAGCCCCTAGCGAGCCGACTTGACCAAATCGGGAAACTTCTGGCGCAGCTGCTCCAGCTTCGGCCGGTCGTTGAACACGACGTACGGATAGTTCGGGTTTAGCGCGACGAAATGTTGATGATAGCGTTCGGCAGGATAAAAGGCATCCAACGGTGCGACTTTCGTCACGATCGGATCGTGAAATGCTTTCGCGTGAGCTAGCCGCGCGATGTATTCCTGAACGGCCTTTTTCTGGTCCTCGGTCGTGTAGAAGATCTCCGAACGATACTGGCTGCCGTCGTCGGGGCCTTGGCGGTTGAGCTCCGTCGGGTCGTGCGCGACGGTGAAATAGACCTTCAGAAGCTGGTCGAACGATATTTTGGAAGGGTCGTAGCTGATTTGGACCGATTCGGCATGGCCGGTCAGGCCGGTGCTGACCATCTCATAATGCGCCGTCGCCTTGCTGCCGCCCGAATATCCCGAGACGACATTTGAAACGCCCTTGAGGTCGTCGAAGACCGCTTCCATGCCCCAAAAGCAGCCGCCCGCCAGGACGACTTTACGTTCGTCCTTGGAAAGCGGTGCTGCGGTCGCGGCCGCCGCGGCACTTCCCCGCGCTGCAGCCGAAGCGCCGATGCTATATCCGCTCAGGCACAACGCGGCGGCCGCCAAGCCGACCACAAGGACAACCGCCGATCCGTTCGTCTTCATCTTCCTTGTTCTCCATGGCGACGGCCACCGCATCACGTCTAAGAGATTATGGGGCAGCCGAGGGCTATCAACTATAATACGGACGGCGAAGACAGATGGATGACAGCCGCCCTTAATTATCGCACTGGTGAAGCGGGTCGGAGGGGGTTGGAGTTGGGGTCGGCACCGGCACGTCGAATTCGAAACCGTCAAATGTTCCGTTGGCCTGCGCACGGATGTGCCGAAGGGTGATCTGAGACTGCTGCAACGTGACCACGCTATAGCCGAGGACGATGCCGTAGTACTGATCCAGCGAGATGTGGTCGCCCTGATTATGGTAGTACCAATCCATGTGATGGATCTGACCCGCCCGGCCCACCGTGACATCGATGTCGGACACCTCTCCGCGTATCTTCGGCGTCATATGCAAGACGTATGCGTCGGGCAGTTTCGTCAAGGAAATATCGTAGCAGCGCTGCCAGCGGTTGGCGGCATACACGGCTCCCTCGACTTTGGTGATCCCCTTCAAATACGATGGCACGTGGGGAAAATCAAAGACGGTGAATCCCGGGCGGCTGTAGTTTTCGGTCCCATTGAGCACTGGGTGCAGATAAGGGAAGTTCAATTGTCGTACGTCGAGCCGGGCATGGGCGCGGTACGAGGAGATACTCGATTCGCGATGCACGACCAAAGAGATAACGCTTGCGACGGGATCGGGAGAGGCACCGCCCTTCGCGGCGGCCTGCGACCGCGGGGTGGCGTGGAGCGTGGTTAGAGCGACGACCGTGCAGCCAACAAGCAAGACACCGGCGCGACGGAACTGGGTCACGAGCATGTATCCTCAGAAACGTAAGGAAACGCTTGAAGGTGCCGCTAGCGCGCCGGCGTTCGATGCCAAAACTGCAACCCGCTGGGCAG